>FR901603.1:5686-62670 GCA_000438015.1 Coraliomargarita sp. CAG:312
AAAGAGCGTCGTGGAAAATTATCCCATCGGAGTCGGAATTGTAAAAGCGCCACGGCCCTGAGTGCTTGGGTTGGACAGCTCCAGTTTCGGCGAGAATCGCGGGGCGGTTTGGAAATATGCGTTTTATTTCGTCCACGGCGTCTGCGGCTGCAATGTCCATAGGACCGTGGCATATTTTATAGGACGCGCCTTCGTCCAAATACCTGTGCACCGACGCCATAGAATTTGCGCTGCCGTCGTAAAAGAATTCATAGGACTTTTTAGCGTAGTTGCCGTCAAAACTGCCATAACTGTTTACAATCATGTGTTTTTTGCACAATTTCGCCATTCTTTCGAACATATATTCCTGCCATTGTTTAACTATCTTAGGGTCGGCGTTTACGGTGTTTTGTTCATTCCATAATTCCCATGCGAATATTGCAGGGTTGTCGGCATATCTTTGCCAGAGTGCTTTAAAGCGGTTGAAAAACAAGTCGCGCCCTTTTGTGGATGAGAAATATTCGTTCATGTCGGCGAATTCACCGTCGTATGACGGCCGTTGGAAAACCGAGGTCTGAAGCCCGGATTCGTTTTCGGCGGGCTTATACTTTTTAATATTTCTAAAATGTTCTAGGCAAATTTTAAGGCGAACTCCGTATTTCTGGGCTAGATTTATTAAACGGTCGATTCTCGCAATCTTTTTTGGGTTATAAATTCCCGGCCGGGAATCCTCAATTTCGTAGAATGGATGCGATACCCAAACGCGCGCGTAGTTTCCTCCATTTGCGGCAATATTCTTCAAATGCGTTTCTATCATATCAAAAGCTTCGTCTTCTGATAATTTATCCCAGAATCTTGGAAACGCCATATTATATCCAAGCGGAATGTAGGATGAGTTGTCAGAGAGCTCAAAGTAATTTGGGTCTCTTTCAGATATCCTTACAAATTCGCAGCCGGAAATAGCGGTGTTGGCGATGGCAAAAAACGACGTTGTAATTGCAGCTAAAAATATATGCTTCATAGGCTCTTTTTCTATTCTGCGGCGCAGGCTCAAAAAGGCAATAATTTTTTGGAATTTGCTATATTCTGTTTAACTTAAGAAATTAATTTTCAGATAAAATACCGCTTTATTGAAAGTGCGTTTTTCTCAATCGGAAGTCCACCGCAAGACGTAGGCTAAAGCGGGTATTGCGATGCATATTGCGCGGATTCTAGTACGCGGGCAAGGCTATGGTAATGGATTCGGTGGGTTCTATTGCTTTTATTCGGTGCGCAATGCAATCTTATTTACTTATTGCTTTAAATTATAGTCTGTTAACAAAATCGTCATAAGATATTTAGAAAGACATTTTCGGGAATTTTATAAACAGATTCAATGCTGGAATTATGCCTTAGAGAGCATAAGTATTAAATAATTCATATTCTGCCAAAAGAGTCTATTCATATCTATAAAAAAGTCTTAGGCAATTTTCGTTAGGAGAATTTTCTAAAATTTTTCATATAGTGTGTTTTTATATTCTTGGCATGTCTATTACCTAAAATATAAAAACATCCGAGGAAACCCGGATCACTAAATCTTGGTGGATGGGAAATTTTTTAAATTTAAGATGGTGCATGGGTATCCTTTGGAAAAGATAATTGCCTGCTTGGAGCAGCAGTTCCTCTTATGTCCGGCACATAAGTTGGTTGCAAGTTGACGCATGCATAATAGATGGATTTTTTGATAGAACATTAATGGCACGTTAATGTATGCCAGCGTTGGAAACTGCGTTTTTTTTTGTAATATTTGTTTCCAAATTTCTATAAAGCCATTAGTATAGGCTCTCAAATAAATTATTGATATGCTAAAAAGTGTAGATTTTTATTTTTTCAGCCCTACGGGCGGAACTAAAAAGGTTGGAGAATGCCTTGCAAACTCAGTTGCCGAATCAGCCGTATTGCACGACTTGTCCGACAAAAAATCTCCCCTTTCAACCCCGGAAGGAGGGCTTTCAATAATAGCTCTTCCAGTTTTTGGAGGAAGAATACCGGCATTTGTCGCGGAAAAACTAAAACATATAAGAGCCGAAAAAAAGAAAGCCGCAACAATCGTAGTATATGGAAATAGAGCTTATGAAGACGCTTTGCTGGAACTAAACAACATCGCCGAAGAATCGGGGTTTGAGATTGTAGCTTCGGGAGCGTTTGTAGCGCAGCATTCCATGTGCCCTGAAGTTGGTGAGGGCAGGCCGGATGAAAAGGATTTTGAAGATATAAAAAACTTTGGGGAAAAAATATTGGATAAGCTATCAGGAGCTTTGGGAAACAAAATATCGGTGCCAGGAAACTATCCTTATAAAGCTGATTTCATTGTGCCTGCAACTCCCATATCCACAGATTTTTGCTCTATGTGTGGCAAGTGCATTACAGCGTGCCCTACGGATGCGATTTCAATTTTATCCGGCAAGATTGCAACGGATTTTACAAAATGCGCCCTTTGCATGGCGTGCGTTAAGACATGCCCGAGCGGCGCTAGAATATTGCCTCCGCCCATGTCGGAAAAAATACGCCAGATGCTTTCCAAGTTTAAGGGACTTCGTCGCGAAAACGAAACCTATATTTAGTGAAGCAAAATCTTCGGCGCTCTAATTCGAAAATATGATTTTGGGGACGCAATTAAAAGATATGCTTTGTGGATGTGTTATGCTTTCATGCTAATCCTGAAAAAATATGCGGATGCATCAGAGAAAAAGTTAAGGAGAATTGCTGCGAGCTTTCTTTTTCAGCTCTTATGAGGTCGCACTGCTTCCAATAAATGTATATTCCATGCAGACAAACTCAATGCTGCGTACATAAAAATAAGTCCGACAAAGAGAAAGCAATTTTTTTCCGGTCATGCTGCAATAGTTTTTAGATATTATCTATGTATTGCTTATGTAGATAAATTTCAACTAAGGGGACCAAGAATCCGACGAGGAAAACTTTGCAGGCAAGGATATGGTGCAAAGCGCAAAGGAGCGTCAGTAGAATATTGATTTGTTAGAATTTACAAACTCTACAAATTTTTCGAAATTGGGATATTTTGTTTTGCTTATTTTGCCGGATTTTATGCACAAGTCGTAAATTTCCTTCGCCCTTTCGATGTCTTTGAAGCCGTATTCCCCGCGGATATATTTGTATGCGGAGGTTTGGGGCCATTTTGCGCGGCTTGCGTATTTATTTAAATATTCCTCAGATTTGCCTTGGTCTTTCCCGACCGAGATTCCTTGTTTGTACATATAGGAAATCCATTCCAGCGCGGTGCAGTCGCTTTGGGCTAATTTTTCCAAGTCTGAAAGCAGGTTTGGATTCTCGCCGAAAACCTTGCCGAGGCTTTGAAATATAAGTTTTGGCAAATTGCCGAATTTCGTTTTTGTCGGCTGCTTTTCTTTCTCGGATAAGTACTTTTTATAATATTCTATGAATTTTTCAAAGTCTGCCTTGCGCCTTGCGTTCATATACGCGTAATTGTACGCAAAAAATTGCGGGTTGGTTTCCAGAAAGAAGTCGAGCCAGTATTCCGCAGCGGGAATGCTGAACTTAATGTAGGAGTTTTTTGTTATCCCGAAATAATGGTTTAAAATTACGCGGATTGCGCAATAACCTTTGTCTTTGTTTTTAGAGTATTCTTTAATTTTTGTTCTTATTGATTCTGCGCGTTTTTTGTCTGGCTCGCATCCGTAGCCGTTGTCAAAACAGAACGCCAAAGCTTCGGCAAATACAGGGTCTTTCTCCACGTCGGATTCAAAATCAACGTCTTTCTTGTGTTCCGACAATATTTCAAAATACTTTTTTCCGTCGCTTTTAGCCTTGCGCAATTTAGCGCAGCAAATTTTCCTTTGCATTCCATCGATTCGCTCATCTTTTCCGATTCTTTCAATAGCGCCTTTGGCGCTGTCCAGCATTGCCTGCAAAATTTTAAAGTCATTGAATCCTCCGCTGGCGAAGGAGTCCAGAGCGAAGTCTATTAAAGCGAGCCTGTCTTTGTCGGACAGCGGTTCTTTCTCGAAAATATCCAGGACAAGTTGTTCGCTTATGCGCTTTTCTTTCACCATCTGATCCGCCAAATGGATGTGGTCGGGCAACAGGAAAAGAATTTTTTCATAGGGAATGTCCAATGTAAAGGGATACCAAATGTTGCTTTCGCCGCCAAAAATTTCCATGGCGCAAATTTTGGCTGAATAATCCGCTTTTATCCTATTCATATATTCGCCGGCTTTTACTGCGTCTTTTTCACAGCCAGCGCCGTATTTGCAGCAGTAGTACAGCAGCGGTTCAGCGGAATCTTCCTCCGGGTTTTCTTTTATAATTTCAATCGCAAGCTTAGGGTTTGGCGGTGTTCCGATTCCCTTTATCAGCATAACGCAGTAAGCCCTTATTATCCCTGGGGAGCGCTTTCCGGCTTTGTAAGATTTTTCGCACAAATCAAACGCGTCTTTGTAATATTTTTTGCCCTTCTTGCAAAAATAGCTTATGGCAAATTCTGCGCTTCCGTTATGAGTGCCGATGCAATTATTCTCTTTTAGAAAGCGGAAAATCAAATCATCAAGTCCGGTTGATTTGCATTGTGAATCAAGAGAATAAAAAATATCGTTTCCATATGATTTGTTTAAAATTGCTTCGAGAAGGCTTTCTATGGTTTCCTTGTTCAACAGCGCGCCGTAGTCAATGGAGCGATAGCTGGTTTCTTTTATTTGTTTAAGAACTTCGGCGGCCTCCGGGGCGTTGCGCGTTTTTAAGCAATGGTAGTAGAAAACTCCGCAGGTGAAATTTTTTGCGTAATATTTTTTATAGAGATTTTCAGATTCCTTGGAAAAATCCAAATTTTGCATGGCTCTGCAAATTTTGGCGAAATCCGAATTTGAGTCCGGGGGAATTTTCAGTTCTTCCACATTGGAGAACAAATCAGAATACCTCCCATGTTTAAAATAGAAGTCCAAAATTTCAATATCATTGGAATTGGGGAGATTGGCTAATATTTTTTCCTTGCCGCTGCAGTTTATCAATTCTTCCGCCCTCTTTAAATCAAAGCCCTTGCCGCCGGCATAATTCCAGCCCAATATCATATCCGCCAGCAATACTGTGCGCGCTGCGGCGTTTAGTTTTTTTGAATTGCTTATGGCTTTGACGCAGGCGCTTCTCAGCTTCCAGTCGTGCGTATTAAAAATATAAAATATGATGTGCGCCGGAACATAGTCGTCGTTTAATATTTTTAGGGCGGCTTGCGAATTTAAATACGGCGAGTCGTTCCTAAAGTAGAGTTCGGCAATTTCTTCGCTGGGAGAGTATTCGTATTCGGACTCTAAAAACTTTGCGGCGGCTTTATAAAACTGAAAATCATAATACAAGGTTTGGCATACTTTTTCTGCGTAATTTATATTATGCTTCCGCATGTAGTCCAGAATCTTTTCAGCCTCCTTCTCCGCGCCGACAGTCGTAAACAGAGTCGCGTATCGAATGGGCAAGCCTTTTTCTAAATTAGAATCTTTATTACTGTCGTAGCCCTTGATTATTTCCACAAGCTCAGATGCAGGCTGGTCTTGCCCTGCAGACGCGGCGGATAAAATAGCGAAATAAGAAAGCATCAATACGATAATACATTTCATAGTATTGCAAAATATGTCTTTGCGGCGGAAATTCAACATAGTTTTTGCATTTCATTTTCTAGTGTCAGCAAACTAATTTTTAATATAAAAAAGCTGCCATGCTTTGAATTTATAGTTTGTAGTTTTGAGGGTTGCGATGCAATATGCGGTTTTTGATGGTAAATTTGCAGATGAGTGGATTATAATTTGATAAAAAGGTTTTATCATTATTTTAATTTCCAATTTTAAAAAGGGAATTATGTATGTGTTTATATTATCCATTGTAGCCCTTATTAGCGTGTCGGTTTTGTCAAACGCGATGTTTGTAAGACGCGGCATTGCTACGCCTTTTACGGTGGCACTGAAGTTTGTGCCTATATTGTTTCTTGCTGCGGGGGGTATTTTTATTTTTGCAACGGCTTGTTTGCTGGCCGTTTTACCCGAATTTATTTCATTCTTGGCGTTTGCTATGCCATTTTTAGTGGGAGTTATTGCGGTGGCCTACATTAAATTTGCGGAAGAGAAGTTTGGTTTTAAGTGGATAGTTTCGGCTATGTATTTTTTTTGGGTGTTAGCGGCTTCGGCTTTTATTGTGCTTGGCGTTCCAGCCATCGGCTGTTTGTATGCATGTAGCACATGGAAACCTGTCGCGCTGCCTGTCGAGCCGAAATGTTTTTTGGAGCTTAAAAGACTGCCTACATTGTGTCCGGAGTTTGAAAGGCGAATATCGTTTAAAAGCGGCAAAAAAGTGAAAATTTCAACCGACACTTGCGGATTGGGCGAATTCGAATTGTTCAATTTATGCGGAGGATGCCTTTATATGAAAAATACTGCATCAGCTTTTTCCTATGTTACAGATTCAGAATCTGAAAGAGTTTGCAAATTTTACGGGGATTGGCGCGGGAATTTTTCAGAGATTTCTTCAGCGGATGGAGACGGCAAAAAAATGCCATTCCCAGAGCCTGACCTTGAAGGCAAAGAATATTTGGGGAGGTTAAAATATTGGAAGTTATTTAAGGCTGGAGCGCGGGATTAAATCATAATACGGCAATTGCGCCCGCAAATTTGCACGGTTTGGGATTGGGCTTTCCCCGATATTTTTGTGGGAGATTCAGATTGACAAAACAAATGGCTACAATAAAAAAATAATAAATTAGATTCTCCCACAACGATTGATTATGAACAATTTTCGCATCGCAATTGTTGCTTTAATTTTTTTTGTTTCCGCATGCGCCCAGATTGACTATTCGGATTACGAAAGCGAAGTTGACATACACAATAAGCCGATAAAGGAAGTCGAATCCCTGGCAAAACAGGGAAATCTAGATGCGAAATTCCGATTGGCGATAGACAAGATGGCTTACTCAAGGGATGAGGCAATCGAGGAAATAAAATCGCTTTACTACGACTCAAAACATCTAATCTCCGGATACTACATTGCCAACCGCCTTTCCAACCAAAACGAGCGGCTTGAAATACTGAGGGAAATATCCGATAACGGAAATTCTTATACTTCGGCTTGTGCGAAATGCGATATTCTCGCCGAAAACCTGAAGTTGAGCCTAGACTCGCTAGACAAAGAGAAGTTCGACAAATATTACAGCGAGCTCTTGTCGTATGCGAAGTCTGATTTTCAGCCTGCCGCCGTGCATTTAAAGTTTTTTATAGAAACAAACCTGGAGAAAATCGAAAAGTTGAAAGATGTTTCAAAAGATATTTTGTTTCTGTACAAGACTCTGGCTAGAATTTCCAAAACCGACGAGAAATACTATGCGCTCGAATACGCCGAAGCTCTGGCGAAATCTGGGAAATGGGACGAGGCTGTTGCAATGCTAAAGCCGCTCGCCGATGATTTCACAAAACACGGCTCTTTTAGGATGAGCCAATCGCTGTCTCAAAGGGTGGGCGGAAACTTTTACGCCGAGGCAAAAGCCGCCGCTCTCATGGCTTGCGCGTGCGACAATGGACTAGGAACTGCCAAAGACGAAAATGCCGCAAAAAGGTACCGCGATAAAGTAATGCAGCTTCAAAACGAATGGTTTCTAAAAAGTTTTGCGAGAACGTTCGACGCATCCGGCGTAGACAAAAATTCTTTTGTGTTTGATTCTCCCGAAGACGCCAAAGCATACCGCGCCGCCGCAAAAAAAATTAAAAATTCCAGAGCCGAAAGATTGCGGAATTACTATAGCAGGCTCGCAAAGAAAATTTCTGACGCGTCAAAAAAATCTTTGGATGATTTAAAATCGGCTTCCGACGAAATAGAGAAAGTTGAATACGCGAAGAAACTTTTGGATTTAAAATCCATAAATGTTGGAAAGTACACAATAGGCAAATACAATAACGACAATGCAAAAGAGGCAATTTCAATCCTCGAGACACTCGCCGATGAAGGAAGCCAATACGCGCATTTGACTCTTGCCGAACTCTATAAAGGAGGCAACTCTAGAAACGCCACTTTTAGCATACTGAATATGCCGGTAGATTTCGACGCAGGCAAAGCCCGCATGCACGCCGACAAGGCAAGCCATATCGACAATGAGTGGGCTTGGATGGCGCAGGCGGACAAGCTGCTTGGCGATTTGGATTTGTTGAAAACAAACGCGCCCGAAAGCATTGCACTAGACGGATATACTGTCAAAACAGATTCTATAGATTCCGCCTTGCAAAAATATCGCACGGCTGCGAACTTAGGTTATGCTAAGGCATTTATAAGGCTGTTTGAAATCTACAACAATGGAATACCAATAGGATATGGGAAATACCTTGTCGAGCCCGACAAATCTCTTGCGCTTGAGTACGCTAAGAAGTCTGTCGACTTGGGCGATATGCGGCTTATGCATTATGTGGAGGATTCTTCCGATAGGGATAAATCCATACAAAGAAAGCTTTCTATTATAAAAAAACATTTGGATTCAAAAGGCGGAGCTGTTGCGGAAGCATTCGCAATTTTGCAAGAAAACGGGCAAGCAAGCACGCATTCTTCTTCGGAGCCTGAAAAAATAAAAGATTCCGTTGCAGAGGGGGCTTTGGATTCCGCGTTCGCAAAATGCAACTCCGAAGAAGTTGAGAACAATGCCGGCAAAAAATTTGCGCAAAATGCGGCGCATGAAAAATGCAGCATTGCATTATCCAGCGAATTTTCGGATTATTTCAAGTCTCTGCCCAAGACTCAAGAAAACAGGTTCCTATATTCCCTGGCATGCGTTTCGGAAAACAAAATCGACGAGGCCGCCAAAGAACTTAAGGCGCTTGCCGCCGAGCGCTATCCGGAGGCTGTAAGAATTATTATAGAGTTGGTTGGCGTTATCTATGGAACGGCGGAAGAAATTGATCGCTATTGCAGTTTGGCCGAAGAATTGAAACTTCCTATCCCAAATTGGCGTTTTAATTCAGCCGATTACAATATCGCCCGGTATGAAGAAACCAAAGATGACGCATTCTTGCAGGATTTTTACTACATATGCACTCCAAAGGTTCTCGAATTTCTGTCCAAGCATTCTAGAAACAATAAAGGCGCCTTATATTGGGCGGCTTTTAGGCTGTTCAATGCCGATGCTCAAAAATCGCTGCTGGAATTTGACGAGGTATTGGATTTTATAAAAAATTGCGCCAAGGACCCAAAACTTGCACCAGATGCAAATGTATTGCTCGCGTACGCATATTCGGGCAATCCGAAGATGAAAAACAATCCGCAGCTGAGCTCGTCTTATATTAAAGCTGCCGGCGAAAGTTGGAGTGGGCGCGCGCGCTGTCCTGCATACAAAATGTTCTGTTTCGATTCGATAGATGATATGCAAACGCAAAGCAGATTTAATTTATTTTCGCAGTCTATAAATGAAAACGATAATGGTAATTCACATAATCTGTCTTATATTGAAAAAAATAGCCTAGAAGATTTGCGCGCCGCAAATAAAAAAAATCCTAAAAGTCTGATTATAAAACGGGCGTTGGCCGAAAAAGAAAAGGCGTTGGGCAATTACGCGGAGGCTCTAAAATTATACAAAGAATTAAACGAAAAAAATCCTTCCGACATCAACTATTCCACTGTTCTAGCTGAAATGTATTATTATGGACTGGGAGTAAAGGAAGACAAGGCTTTGGCGCTAAAATATTATGACAGGCTTTTTGTCGCCTTAAAGGAGAAAGATGCGGATAGATATAATTCCAACGCTGTATACATATTGGCAAATTCCATTGGTAAATGCAACTTCGTGGATTATTGCAAAGTCAAAATCCCTAAAGAGCTTGTTATTGAAAATATCAAGGATATTCCCGCGTACAGGCTCAACTCGATATCAATTGATATCCTTGATTACCTCTCGGAAAACGGTGAATCCGCCTTGTACGACAAATTTGAAAAGGCGTTCATAAAAGAAAAAGACTCAAATGCAATGGCGTATGCGGCCCGCCGCTTTTTCGATCGAAATACTCCCGAGGGTGACAAGAAAGCGTTTGAAATATATTCCCGGATGATGGAACTTGGTCACACTCTGACCTTGTCTGAGTTGGGGAGTATGTTCTTTAACGGAAGAGGCGCTGCCCGCAATTATAAAAAAGCCTTCGAAATTTTTAAAAAGGCTGCGGATAAGAAAGGTTGGATTGACTCTACAAGCTGCATTTGGACGGCGCTGATGTACAAAAACGGATGGGGCGTGGAGAAGTCTGATGAAATGGCTCGCAAGTATGTGGAGCTCGCGGAAGGAGCCCATAACTATGAATACGATTTTACGCAATTTTCGGAACAATTGATATGCGGAGACTGCTGTATTTATAACTTCAAGGGCGCTCCGAAATGTCCCGACTTAGGAGTGGAACTTCTGGAGCGGGTTGTATCGTCCAAGAATCCAAATGTAGATTCATTTCGCAGATATGCAATTCTTCTAGAGGACGGAAAATATATAAAGCGGGATTTGAAAAAGGCGGCTTCATATTATGAAAAGTTCGCCCGCCAGCGCAAAAAGGAGAATTACGCCGGGGACGAAGATTATTGGGGATTTGGCGATGCCATTAGAATTCTGAAAAACTCTCCGGAGGAAAGCGACCGCAAGAAGGCGTTTGAACTGGCCCGCGAATGGCTTGGGGCAGTGCCGGATTCAATCAACGCAAAAGTCGATATTGCCCTGCTTAAAATGTATGGCTTGGGAACTGAAAAAAATCCGAAGGAAGCCGTAGCTTATCTAAACAAGGCCATAGCCTCAAAACTTAAAAAGGAAATGTATCTCTGGAGGGCGTACGGAGTTTTGGCGTATTGCCATATGAATGGGATCGGCGTTGAGAAATCTCCGGAGAAGGTTCGGGAGATTGTATCGGCGGTTCGAAAAATAAAGGTTTCTAGATGCGGGGTATGGCATCCGTTTTTATCGTACGCGGAATGGTTTAATCCGAATAGGGAATTTTACGACACAGATATTGTCGACAATCCGGCTTTGCCGCCCGATAAGGAAATCTCGCTGTTTTGGCTCAGAGAGTTTGAAAAAGTCGCCGATACCGCGAAAAATCCGAAATTTAGCGTAAAGGCGTATGGATTTTTGGTTGATTATTTCACAAAAGAAAGGGGATTTGAAGATCCGCAAAAAGCAGGAAGTCTAAAAGAAAAGCTGGCAAAAGCAAAAGAGCGCGTTGAAGCCGCAAAGAAAAAGCCTGGTGCGGAGAAAAATACAGGCGCAGGAGGAAATGTCAAAGCAAGCGCAGGTGGATAAGAGATCGGCTTATGCCAAGAATATTTGTGCGGTAAAATACCCCGGATAATAGCAGTAAAAATAAAAATTCTCTTTTAATATAGAGATATAGTTAATAATGCCGTTTTGCTTAAATGAGCGGTTTTGCGCCAATTAATGGCTATTTCTTTGCGGCAATTGTGAAACGGCAAAATTTAAACGCCGCGCGGGCGAAAAATAAAAGAAATACATTTGCGCCAAAAGCTCTTATTTTTTTAACCGTAATATATCATTATACCTAATTGTATATTGTTTGTTTGCAGGAATTTTTGATAAATCAGCTTGACATTCCTCATATCGTTTCTTTAACTATTGCGCAATTGTTATGAGATGTTTTTTTGGGGGGAAGGAATGTCTGATAAAAGGAATTTAAGCCTGATTGTTTTCATTCCTTTGCTTGTCGGGATTACTGAATAACGGTTTCACTACTGGCGATACATCCGCAATTATTCTCATAAAACAAAATACGCAAACGCTATTCAAAACCAAATAAATATATATGAAAAGGAATTTGATTAATACGCCGCTTTTTGCTTTGTTTGCAGGAGCTTTTTTGTTCGAATCGGGCACCGCTTTCGCGAGCAGCCCTGTTATAATAGGCGAAGGAACATACGACTCAGCCATCTATGCGACTGAGGAGGATACAACCGGAGGGTCTTCTCTGTATATCAACGGAGGAACTTTCAACTTGTATTCCAGCGTGTCAAATCCCGACTTGTATCTTTACGGCGGGGGTTCTGAGGGTGTTTCCATAACTGGTAACACGTATTTCCAATTTAACGCTGGCGAAGTCTTGCCGGGGGATTGGTCGCACAGCCTTTACGGGGGAGGCTCTCTAAACACTACGATAACTGGTTCCTCAAAGTTTGAAATGAACGGAGGAAGTATATACGGGGCTGATTTGAACCGTTCGGCAATTTTCGGAGCTTCGCGCCCCGGAAGCGTGGTTAAAGGAAATTCGCAAGTTGTTATAAATGCAGGGACGATTAAGGGACTTACAATATACGGCGGTGCTGATGGCGCTAATACCCGTTTTGACGGACAGATGGGAACATACAGCCATTATATCGACCTTGCCGAAACAAGCACGGTTGAGGGCAATGCAAGCGTCACAATTGGCGAGAACGCAACTGTTTATACGGTTGTTGCCGGTGGGCGCGGAAATTCTGTTATAAAAGGAAATGTGTCTTTAAACATAAACGGTAAGACTTCCAACGTAAACCAAGGCGGAGATCAATACGGAAAGATTTACGGCATCACGTCGGCGACGTTCGGAAGCAAAGCGGTTACGGGGTCGATTATTTCTGCGGGCGACATATACGGAAGCAATGTCTCTTTTAAAGATGATGGAAGCGTCGATTCTGTTGTGGACGCAAATAAGATAGTGGTGTATTCCACATATAACGGCTCTACTGTAAACGGCGTTTTGCAGGGGTTCGGTACATTTGGTTCGTACGACGATCCCGTCAATACAGTTTACGGTTCGATAAACGTCAAGATAAACGACGGCACCAAGGTGACAAGCAATGTAAGGTCTGCCGGTTTGGCTACCCACGTTCTTGGAAATACGTCGCTTACGATATCAGGTGAAAACACTAATATAGGCGGCAACGTTTATGCCGGATCTGAGCGCGGCTCGCAGATAGACGGCAACGCCACTTTGATAATTGACAGCGCAACCGTGAAAGGCGATGTTTACGGGGGCGGATATGGAATTTATTACAAGGACAATTCCGGAGAGTATGCAAACCAGGATGCCGTCATAAAGGGAAATTCCAATGTGATTGTAAGGAACGCGACTGTCGAAGGTGGCATTTATGCTGGCGGAAAGGGCCAGCGCGCAATTACCGAGGGCGACGCTACCGTGACTTTGACTGGGACTGTAAACACGCCGATTCTTTCCGGATACGGAAAATCGCAAACGCTCGGCGAGGAGGACATGGGCAAGGGCGTAACGCTCGGAAACCGCACCTTGAACTTTAGCAATACGTCAGACCCGTGGAGCGGCGCTATAACTGCCGCCGTCGACGGATTCAACCGCATAATTGTGGATAAAAACACAACTGTAGAGGCAATGAACGTCAAAATGGAAGAAGCAATGTATTTAGGAGGTTCAGGAAGTTTGACGATGACGGCTTCAATGGAGGGAGTATCGGTCGAGAATAAATTATTTATGGAGCTCGAAAACGAGCTAAACCTTACATTCACAGGATCTTCTTTTAAGAACAATACTGTAGCAAATACAACGCAGCTTCCAGGGCTTATAACCGGATGGAACAGCGGTGTAGTGGTTTTAAAGGATTCAGTTTTTGAAAATAATTCCTTGACGGCAAACTATCTGCAGGGCGGGGTATTGTACAACATAGCGGGCAACTCTGTAATTGAGAACTCAAAATTTGTCGGCACGGTCGCAAACGGAACTTCCGACAGGGTCAGAGGTTCGGTTTTATATTTCAACAACCATAGCGCAGACGTGTCCGGTTCGGTTTTTGAAGGCAACACAGCAAACGGATATGGCGATAATCTCACTGCGGGCGCAGTGTATATAGAAAATCAAAGCGACCAGAAACAGACTTTGACCATAGAAAACAGCTATTTTGAAAACAATGCCGCCGTAGGGCATAACGGATACACCGCAATGGGCGGCGCAGTACACGCTCTTTATAGAAGCGGAGCTGGCGCGGATGTTGTCATAAGCGATACTGTATTTACCAACAATAGCGCGACTACAAAAGGGGGCGCGATTTATGTAGCCGGAGAGTCCCTTGCTCTCAATGCGACCAAAAGTATGGCTTACATGGGAAACACTTCCGCCGAGGGCGGCTTTTTGTATCTTGACGAAAACGCAGGCAAATCTGCAAGCGCGTCTTTCAATATTTCGGACGGGGCTATTCTTACAATAGGTGCCGCCGGAAGCGGTGCAGACTCTATTGCAGGAGTGTCGTCGGCTTCATTTTCTAAATCCGGCGCCGGAATTCTCACAGTCAACGGCGATATGTCAGGATATTTGGGAACATTGAACGTAAACGCCGGAACGATGAATGTTAACAACGGACTTGGCGCGGGTTCCATAAATATAGCGGCGGGTGCTAATTTGGGCGTTGCGCTGTCGTCTGGCGCGCTTTCGTCTTCGGCGGTTGTCAACGACGGAGTCTTGTCATTAAAGCGCGGGACGCTTTCTGACCGCGAAACTGTTTCAATGGCTTCTTACAATGGCTCCGGTTCGGTGGCGGCGTTCGGCGGATTTTATGAAAACGGAGTGTTTACTGCAGGCGCCAGCGCGGAGGCCTCAAACGGCCTTACGGTCGGTTCTGCAGATACCGACGTTCAGACGGTAAAATATTCTTCCGACGGAGAAAATCTCGTTATGGATTTCGACGTATCTAAAATGGGAGACGCAAAAATAACGCTTGAATCTGTTTCGGCGGTTTCAGACAAGGGAAACATCCAGGGAACTCTTTTGTCGGGATTCGACGTTGTAGCCAGCTACGACGCTGCGTTGGATTTTAGCGTTGTATTTAGTGCGTATGTCGGCGAGGGATTGGACGTTTCACAAATATCGGCTTGGCACAAGGAATCCGGCAGCGACGTATGGACTCTGCTTGAAACCGATATCTCCTACGACGGAGGCATGGCTAGCATTGTAGTTGACGGATTTGGTTCGTACGCATTTTCGTCGATTCCAGAACCTTCGGAAATAGCCGCTGCGCTGGGTATGCTCGCGCTTGGATTTGCAGCCTTTCGCAGGCGCAGATAAGCGGGAAAATTAAATAATTTAAATTAGCTCCGCCACGCTGCCGTGCGGAGCTTTTATTTTATAGAGTTTTGGTTGCGCATTGAAGGCGTTTGTTTTGCTTCCCCAAAACACAGACTACCCATATGGGAACTTCAAAGCGCAATATGTCGGCAGCAAAACGCGCAAAGAGGCGTTTGTTTTTTACTTTTGCGCGCGGAAACTTTGTTTTGCATGCGGCGGCACTTTTTAAGGCGCGAGGTTTTTTATTCCCGGACGTATTTGCCTATTGCGGGCCGAGCGACTTCTTTAGAGCGAGCTGGCCGCATGCGGCGTCTATCTCCGAGCCTTTTTCGCGGCGGAGCGTATATGAGGCTCCAGCTTCGTCCAGAATTCTTGCAAACGCCGCGCGCCTGCCGGCGTCGCTGCGCTGCCATGAAAGGGCGGGAACTTTGTTGTAGGGAATCAAATTTATGTGGGCGTGGAGCCTTTTGGCTATTTTTGCAAGTTCCCGAGCCTGCTCAAAAGAATCGTTTACGTTCTTTATGAGAATGTATTCGAGCGTGATCATTCTTCCGCAGCTTTTTGAGAATTTTTCGGCGGCGCCAAGCAGGCGAGCAAGCGGGAAACGGGAATTTATCGGCATGATTTTCCCGCGCACTTCGTCGGTGGCTCCGTGCAGGCTTATGGCAAGGCGGTAGGGGAATCCGTCTTCGGGGAGCTTTTCAAGCCTGTCGGCTATCCCGCAAGTCGATACCGTTATGCGCCGCGCGCCGAACGCGAATTTTTCCGCCGAATTGAAAACTTTCAGGGCGGACATGAGATTTGTGTAGTTTATGAGCGGCTCTCCCATTCCCATCACAACGATGTTTTCAAACTCAAATCTTCTTATCCTTTTCCCATTGTCGATTGTTTCTTCTACAAACGGCAGCGCTTGCGAGATTATCTCCTCCGCAGTCAGGTTGCGCACAAAGCCCCTGAGCGCCGACGCGCAGAATTTGCACGCGCATGCGCATCCGACTTGCGTGCTTAAACACAGCGTCTTTCTTATTCCCCCGTCTTCCGAAGGGGCTTTTAAAAGCACGCATTCTATAAAATTTCCGTCGCTTAGCCCAAATAGGTACTTTTTTGTCTCGTCGCCCGACTGTTTCTCGCCCGCCATTTTTGCGGAGAAAAATTGAAAATGCTCCGAAAGCCACTCTTTCAGTTTCTTTGGAATAGCTGGAATTTCAAGCGGATTGAAAATTTTATTTTTGTAAACCGCGTCAAAAACTTGTTTCGCGCGGTATTTCTCAAATCCTGCCTCGGCAAGGCGATTTTTTAATTCGTCCGCATTGAGAAGAAAAAAACTTTCTTTCTCTTCCATTTTGCAGCAGTTCGCGGATTAAAAAAACTTAAAAACGCTCCGAACTTTGCGGGCGCCAAGTATCTCTGTCCAGAGATTTATTTCTCTCGCTCACTTTCTTAATGTAAGAGTTTGCCGTTGTGGTTTCTCCCGTTATAACGGAACCAATCGGCGTTTCCTCTGCGTCCCTGCCGACGTTTTCCGCAGTTTGGCATGCGGAAAGCAAAAAGGCGCACACACCTATCGCCGCGACTTTTGGCAGCCCATTTATTTTTGTTTTGTTTTGCATAGTTTTTGACTAAAGGCTTATATCTTGCTAGCTTTCTTTTTGGCCGGCGTATTTCGACTCTATCATTATTCTGCCTTTAAAGGACCATTTAACTACTTTTGTCCCGTCGGGCTTTACGATTTTTATCCTTTCAAAATTTATCTGTTTGCCGCTTTCTCCGTCTATAAATGCCTGGAAATAAATCTTGTCGTAGGTTTCCGGCGGAGGAAGGCGTTTTGCGGCTGAAATAATTTGCGATATTGAAGGTGCGAATTTCTTTTGGGGACTTGAATTATCTTCGGACATATACCTGGCAAAGTGTGGATTTATTCTTTAAAATTTTCAAGCTTATTTATTTGAGCAGGTTCTTGTTGGGTTAGGCAGTGAACGGCTCCGCCTTCCATGAGGAAATTTCTGCAGTCTATGGCAACGATTTCTCTGCCTGGAAAACTGCTTCTCAAAATTTCTTCGGCGAATTTGTCTGACATTTGCGAATATGACGGCATTATGACTGCATTGTTTACTACAAGATAGTTAGCATAACTTGCGGGCAGAATTCTGTCTTTGCCGTCGTAGCCCTTGGCTATGACCGGTTCCTTCGGAACGGGCAGCTCTACAATTTCATAACGTTTACCGGATTCGCATGCTGCGTTTTTTAGAATATCCAAGTTCCGCTGTAGGTTTGCATACGATGCGTTTGACTGGTCGCACGATGCGGCAAGTATTTTTCCGCATGGAGTGAAGCGGGCAAGATTGTCTATATGCCCGTCTGTATCGTCTCCACAAAGCCCGTCCTTTAGCCAGATTACGCGGTCTATCCCGCAGCTTTGCATTAGGTACTCCTCTGCTTGGGCCTTTGTAAAACCGGGATTGCGGTTGGAATTTAGAACTACGCATTCCGTTGTCAACAGCCAGCCTTTGCCGTCGAACTCCAATGCTCCCCCCTCGCAAACCATTTTGCGGCAATTTATAATTTCCGCGCCGGCGGCGAGCGCCATTTTTGATGCGAGGGCGTCGTCCAAATCCCATGGCGGAAATTTTCCGCCCCACGAATTGTATTTAAAGTCGAGCGCGCAAAGTTTGGAATTTCTTTGCAGAGCAAATATCGCCCCGCTGTCGCGGCACCATACGTCGTTTGTTGGTATGTCGTAAAATTCGATGTTTGACAGATTCCCTAAAGCTTTTTCTATGCGCCGTTTGGCGTCTTCTGGGCCGGAATATCCTCGGCAGGCTTTGGGACTTTTAGCCGGGCAGTTGATCTTTACGGTTTCGTAGCGTGAAATTATCGCCGCCAGACGTGCAAAAGATTCCAGTGATTCTTCGCGCGCATTCGCCCACCAGCCTGGCATGCAAGGCCAGGTTATCCAAACGGCGGATTGCTCTTCCCATTCTGCGGGAATGCGGAATGTGGGCTTGCATTCCTGCCTTACGCATCCGTTAACGCATTCTTTTGACATTCTTAACCTTTGATTTATTTACCCTTGTACGGGCAAGTTCCCTCATGTCCACTGCTATGTCGTCGGTTTCAAAAATTTCGGACCCCAAAAGATGTTCAAAAATGTCCTCAAGAGTTATCACGCCTGTCAGAGAGGCAAATTCGTCCACGACAATCCCCATCTTTTGGTGTTTTTTTATCAACTGCCTTAGAACCGACAGCGCGCTTCCGTTTTCTGGGACAAAGACAGCCGGTTGTGTGAATTCTGATATTAGGCTGTCGTGCTTGTCGTTTGCCATCGCCGTCAATATATCGCGCCGCCGGGCTATCCCAACGATATTATCGATTGTGTCGTGGTACACGGGGATTCTTGAGAAATTGATTTCCGGATATTTTTTAAATATTTGTGAGACTGTGGACGTATCCTCAAACGCCATAACCACTGTGCGCGGAGTCATAATTTCAGAAACGCATACGTCGTCCAGCGAGAGCGAATTCGCGATTAGATCGCGCTCTTGGGTCGATAAGAGGCCGTCTTTTTCGCCTTTATTTGCAAGCAGCAGTATTTCGTCGTCGCTTTTTGAAGTGTCGTTCTTATGCAGGGGCGTTTTTTTTGCGAACCATTCCGGAATTTTTGTTATTGGCGCCATTAGAGAGTCTAGCATGCACAGCGGGTACGCTAGATGTTTTTGAAGCGAAGGAAGGTATAATATTCCTATGTTTTTCGGCAGAATTTCCGCAAAGAATAAAATTAGTACCGCTAATATGGGAGGGAAAAGGTATTTAATTTGCGATTCTTGGGGGCATAGCGATGAAACTTGAATCCCTGCCAAGCAGGCTCCGAAAATATTTACAATTATCTTGATGGCCGAGATTGCCGATATTGTCCGGTTGATATTGCGCGCAAGCCCTTCAAGTACTTTTCCGCGTTGCTTGGATTTCTTTTTCAGATTTTCGACTTCCAACGGAGTGGCGTTCAATACCATTGTTTCCAATGCTGCGCACAGCGCGGATACGGCAATGGTAAAAAGGACTATAAAGGTAAGCAATATCATAAAATGCGCATAAACATAGAATATTCCGCAGCCGGTACGCAAATAAATAAAACCGTGCGTTAAATTTTATGCGTATAATTTTGCGTTTTTTATGAAAATAAAAAAATGGTCTTGCATAAGCTGGATAAAAACGGCATTGATTTATGTCTCTTTATGAAACTTTTTGCCCTGATATTGACGCTTGTGGCTCTTGCTCCGCTTGTCACTGGATGTTCCTTTGCCATAACGCCTCTTATATTTCTAATAGACAATAACGAGATTGGGAGCGGGCATGAAGCTTCCTATGCCGGGCGCAAAGAGGAGAACCGGCATAAAACCGCGGAATTTGCATCCGTTGGGGAAACGCCTTCGGAGTTGCATACTCTTTGAGCATTTTTTTTGCACTGATTTCGGGAATGCCTTTGCGCGCGGATTATGCGGTTTTATTTAAGGGCATTTATTAAAACAAGATTTTTCGACCCAATCAAAGTATTCTTTGCTAGCTTCGGCTTTTAGGCAAACCCATTCCGGGCATTCATAGTCGTGGAGGGCCATAAATCTGGCCTTTATCTCGCTTGCCTTTGAAACGGGGGTTTTTATGGTAATGGGGAATTCTATCTCGCTATGGGTTTTGCCGCGCCAGACATATACCGATTTTATTTCGGAACCGATTTGAACGCATGCGGCCAACTTTTCGGCTATAAGTGTTTGGGCTATCATTTTTGCCTTGGTCCGGCTGTCGACAGTCGTAAAAATAACGCATATTTCACTTTCCATAATTCTTTCTTTACGCCAAAAAAGTGTTGACGTAAAATAAAAATTTTGAAATATTTTAACCAGATTCAAACAAATGCATATGCATTACCTCGACGCGCTTCTCGTGCGGCGGTAAGTCGCATGTAAATTTAACTAATATTAGTGAGGAGATAACAATGATTACACGCAGAAATTTCATCAAAGGATCCGCAATGATGGGCGGTTTGATGCTTTTGCCAAGTTGGAGTATAGGCAAACAAAAAGGGCCGAATGAAAAATTGAATGTCGCGCTCATTGGCGTTGGAGGTATCGGCGGCCAGGCTATGGGCAATCTTAGGGACGCACCTGAAGTAAGAATCGCAGCTTTTTGCGATGTTGACGACAATAGGGCTTCCAAATTCTATAAAGAAATGCCGTTTGTCCCGCGCTATCGCGACTACCGCGTCATGCTCGACAAGATGGATAAAGACATTGACGCAGTCGTAATTTCCACTCCCGACCATATGCACTATCCGATTGCCGCATGGGCTATCGCAAAGGGCAAGCACGTATTCTGCCAAAAGCCTCTCGCGCGCACAATTTGGGAGTGCAACGAAATGAAGCGTTTGGCAAAGGAAGCCGGAGTTATTACTCAGATGGGCAACCAGGGGCACACAAACGAGGGCTGGCGCTTGATAAAAGAATGGTACGACGCAGGAATTCTCGGACAAATAGAGGATATATATATCTGGACAAACCGTCCAATTTGGCCGCAGGGAGACTTGTCCGTTCCTCCGGCGCAGCCGATTCCCGCATACCACGACCATAAACTTTGGTTGGGTGTTGCTCCATTCCAGGAATACAATAAAGATTATGTTCCTTTCAATTGGCGCGGTTTGCGCAATTATGGAACTGGTGCAGCCGGCGATATGGCGTGCCACTTCCTCGACGTTCCGTACTCGGCTTTCGAGCTCGGCTATCCTGCCAAAGTTGTGGCAAACTCCACAGCATTTAACGATTACAGCTGGCCAAAGGAAGCCTCTTCGGTAATGACCTTCGTAAACAAGCGCGGCGTTGACAATCGCATTCGCCTGCATTGGTACGACGGCGGCAGAAGGCCGAAGGAAATTAAGCGCGTTGATCCTTCGTATTTGAAGCCAAATCCAAAGAATCCTTGGGAAAGAGCCAATTGCACGTTTATCGTCGGCACCAAGGAAACTGTATATACGAACGAATACGGTCTTGGAACGATGGTTTATCCCCGCGAAAGAATGGTCGCACTGAAGAAGTCGGGATCTTTGCCCAAGCCTTCTATTCCTCGTTCCGAAACTCCCGGAAATGCCCATTTGGAATGGGCAAGAGCTTGCATCGCCGGAAAACAGCCAATGGGCAATTTCGACTATGCCGCTCCGTTTACTGAAATGGCTCTCTTGGGAATGGTTGCTCTTACCCAGCAGAATAGGGAGATTTCATATATACCTGAGAAGATGGAATTCTTGGATTGTCCGGAAGCGAACAAATATGTGCGTTCGCTTTACGAATACAAACAGGAATTCTTGCCGTCCAGAGTCAACCTCGGATAATAGAGAAAAACTTGCTTTTAAAGGGCGCCTCGCAAAGAGGCGCTTTTTTTTGTTCTAAAAAAATAGAATGCTGCAATTTGTATAAAAAAATTTTTTTGCAGCAGCGAATCGGTTAGGAAATGATTTAAAAAAACATGCAATGACTTTAGCGCGCGCAACTTTTCCTTTTGTAAGGAAAATGCGCTTCAATGAGCTTTTCATTCCTAAAACGATCGCAACGGCGCAAAATCTGCGAAACGGTGTCTTTTTTGCCTGTCGGCTTTGTGGATTAAATTGCTCCGCAGCATAAAGACATAACTTGCAATCTATGAAAAATGCAACGCCCTTGTTCCCGATTTATTGTCGTTTTTTTACTTGCGCGTAGAGCGCATTGCTTTTCTTTTTGGGAGCTTTAGTTAAATGCGGAAGTCCGGTTCTTGCAGGTCTAATAATTTTAGTTTTTAAGGCTCTGATAGTTCTGGAGGTTTGGTCGTTTTTTGCGAATTGCAAAACTTGGGGGGGCGCTGGCAACAATTTTAGTCAGCGGGCAATTTCAAATCAATTCGCATTTGCTAAAAACCTTTTTTTGTTGCATTGGAAGCGCAGGTTTTCCCGTCAATATGGATCGTACAGAGTGTCTAGCGCAAATAAATAACTTAGTCTTTTTCGATAAAAACTGCCTGGATTCCCGGACCGTGTACGCCTTCAACAAGAATTCCCTCGACATCGCTTGTTTTTGAAGGCCCAGAAATCCATATGGCATAGGGCGCAGGGAAGGGCTTTGATAGCGCGTCTGCTATTGTGCGGACAATATTGCTCTTTTTTAAGACGGCGATATGTATCCAAGGGGCAATAGTGGAAAGCCTGTCTGCCGTGGCGGCGTCTTCTAGGACAATTGCTCCGCTTTCGGCTATGGCAAAAGAAGCGGTGCTTATGCCAAAATCAAAAGATTCAGGATTGTTTCTGTCAAACTCGCGCGAGATTTCAAAGTGTTCTTCCAATCCGAATGTATTTTCCAGCTTTGCGTCTATTACTCCCTTTTTGCATCCTTTAGATTTTAGAAATTCTAGGAGATTTTCGCATCCTAAAATTATTTCGCCATGGTTTGCCTTGAAGTTCCTTTCAAACGCATCGAAGGTTTCCCCCTGCGTTTGGGTTGTGGAGGTCGTATCGTCTGCTGAAAATTCTGGCAGCTTTGCCGCTTTTCTCTCCGCGTTTTCAGCTGACGCTATTCTGTCTATAAAACTTTTCTTATCCATTTTTATTAAACCACTTTCTGAAGTCGCCACCATTAAACTTTGGCAGCGTGCGGAATTTCAGCCATCTGCCTAGCGGCCCAATTTTTATTGCGTCCAACGGGAACAGGTTGGCGATTTTGTTTAAAGGCATAAGCGTTCGCCATAATTTTGGGGACGACGCAAAGAAAGCCCAAGGTTTAAAATTTATGTCGTTTGGGACGGGAATTTGCGCTTTTTTTATTTTGTCGCGCATTTTAAGTATTAAATCGGGAAGCGGAATTTTAGCCGGGCAAACGTCGGCGCATTTGCCGCACAGAGAGCAAGCTTTCGGCAGGTCAGCAAATTTTGCGATGTCTGCCCCGGCCAACAGCGGCGACAATACTATTCCCAATGGCCCTGGATATACCGCGCGGTAGGCATGCCCTCCGACAAGCCTAAACACGGGGCAGCGGTTCATGCACGCTCCGCAGCGCATGCATTTTAAGATGTCCGAAAATTCGCTTTTAAGAATGTCGCTTCTGCCGTTGTCGAGGAATATTACGAACATTTCTTGCGGACTATTTTTTGCCAATCCGGCTCCGGCAACAAAATCGGTGTACACAGTGCTGTTTTGCGCTGTTGCGCTTCTGCCTAAAAGATTTAGAAAAACCGCCAATTCCCTTGCCGACGGAATGACTTTTTCAAATCCCGCTATGGCAATGTGCGTTTTTGCGCCGGCCATCGAAAAGCGCGCATTGCCTTCGTTAGTGGCAAGAACTATTGCGCCTTCTTCTGCCAAAACATAATTTGCGCCGCTTATTACGACGTCCGCTTCAAAATATTTTTTTCGCAAATATTTCCGCGCGTTTAAGGTAATATGGGATGGTTCGTCGTCGTAGGGCGCGATTGAGTGCTTTTCAAAAGATGCTGCAATGTCCTCGCGCCGCCTGTGTATGGCAGGCTTTACTATATGCGACGGATGTTCATGTTCCAATTGTATTATCAGCTCGCCAAGGTCGGTTTCCACGGCGTCTAAACCGTTTTCTGCCAGAAATTGGTTCAATTCGATTTCCTCTGTCGTCATACTCTTTATTTTCACGACGTTGCGGGCATTTTTCTGGCGGCAAATTTGGAGTATGCATTCGCGCGCGTCGGCAGCGTTCTCTGCAAATAGAACCTTTATGCCGTTTGCCTCGAGCGAATCTGCTGCTTTTTCTAGATTTTTGGCGAAGCTTACCGATTTTATTGCGTTTGCAAGCTCGCGCAGCCTGTCTGTTTTTCCCGATTCTGGATATGCGGCGCTTAGGCAGGCTTCGCGTCCGAGCGTGCTGCTTACTCCGGCGTCGGTTAGGGCTTTTTTAGTGGAAGGATTTAATCTCCTGCAATATTCGTCTATTGGTTGTGATTCCATTAGAGTTGCCCTCCGTTTTTCATTGCCATATATAGTATTTGCGATACGTGCTTTGCGGGGTAGGCTATATTGTTGCGCTCGGCAAGTCCCTTCTGGTGCATTAGGCAGGATGTGTCCGCCGACACTATGAAGTCCGGATTTATTCCGCTTATAGCTCTTACTTTATTCAATCCCATTTCGGACGATATTTGCGGAAACACTACTGAAAAAGTTCCGCCGAATCCGCAGCAGTCGGAATTTCCGGGAAAATCAGCAAGCTCTATTCCTTCCACCGACCCTAATAGAATTCTCATAGCTTCCGGAGTCCCGCTGCCGGCGCTGTGGCATGAATTGTGTACGGCTAGTTTTGCCCTTAGCTTGCCTTCTGTCTTGCGCACGCCCAAACCGTTTACCAGATAGTCGCAGAACTCCCATATGCGTCGCGCAAAAGCGTCAACTTCATCACGCTCTCTTGCTTCAGCGTCGCGAAAGGCGATTTTTGAGCTGTGGTACAACATCGCCGCGCAGGATGCGCTTGGCACTACAATCGGATAGTCGTTTGCCGAAAACGCTCCCATTGTATGGCGGATGACTTTGCGCGCGCTTTCAAAATCTCCGCTGTTAAAGGCCGGCTGCCCGCAGCACGTTTGGTCTTGTACAAACGCAACTTCCGCATATTTGCGCAGAATCTTTACGGCGTCTTTTGCTGCGTCGGCGAATATGGCGTCGCAGAGGCAGGTTGCCATGAAATTAACTTTTTTACCTGAAATTCTATCTTGAGGCGGTATAAACATTTGCGCGGATTATTTTATTATTGAGAAGTTTTGTCCACAGAATTTTTAGCGTTTTTATGCGCATGGATCCGAAACGGTTTTACAAAAAAGAAGGTCGGCAACGTACCCCCACGTTGCCGACCAGTTTGTTTTCTACTTTATTTATTTACCCCATCTCCCGTAGGAGAAATTCTTTATTTTCGCATATGAGCATTATCTTTTTTTTTAGAATGTCAAGCGTTTTTCTTAAAAATTTTTTATTTTTTTATAAATCTGTTTGATATTGCTCTTTGGCAAACTTGCGCAGGGCAGTTAAGGATTTCTTCATTTCCATTTCTTCCAAGAAATTTATTATTTCATCGAAATCTGGACGTTTAGCCCTGGGAATGGGAATATCAAAAGATGTATCAAGAGTCACAAGCTTTAAATTGCGGCGCAAATTGCCTTCGGAATCCCGCACAACGGCCCTAAATTTTTCGGGCTTTAGCCAGTCGTAGCGGCGTATTATTGATTCCAAGTCTCCAAAGTCCTTTAACCACTTTGCCGCAGTTTTTGGGCCTACGCCTTCAATTCCTGGAATATTGTCGGCGGAATCTCCTACAAGCGCAAGAAAATCCGGAATTTGCGCGGGAGATACTCCAAACTTTGCCTTCACTCCAATGGAATCCAATTCAACCCATTCCTTGTTTTTTTGCGTGGGCGGGAGAAGCTGGCGGATTTTAGGGGATATCAATTGGGCGAAGTCCTTGTCTGCGCTGACAATTGTGGCGTTTTCGCCGGAACTTTTTAGTTTTACTGCTACGCTTGCCAGGAGATCGTCGGCTTCAACCCCTTCCATTTCGACTTCCTCGAATCCGAAAATTTCGCAAAGGTATTTCATTGAAGGAATTTGACGCTTGAATCTGTCTGGAGTTTCAGCGCGGTTTGCCTTGTATTCCGGAAAAATCTCAATGTGCCTATTTGAGCCTCCCCTGTCAAAAAATACAGCTGTATTGTGCGGGGTATTTATGGAAGTCAACTTTAAAAGGCTTGCAAAAAACGCGTGAAGCGCGCCCGTTGGGAATCCGTCAGAACGCGATAAATCCGGCATTGCGTAGAAACACCTAAAACCCAAGTTGAAACCGTCTATTAAAAAATTTTCCATAAAATTCTCGCTATTATCTTTGATATTATTCCCGTTGCGGCAATCTATTTTTGAAAAATTTTTTGTTTTGGCGTTTTTTTTGTCGCAATTTTTCGCCGCGCGGGTTTTCTTGTTCTGTTTGATTATGGAAAAGAGTCGCAAAGTATCCGTCATAGATTACGGCATGGGCAATCTCATGAGCGTTTTGCGCGCATGGCAACATGTTGGCGCGGATGCTTCCATAATATCGTCGCCTAGTGAAATATCCCCCGATGCGGTTCTCGTATTCCCGGGGCAAGGCGCAATTGCCGACACCTTGAAACTATTGAAACGCACCGGATTTGATTCGGCTATAAAAGACTGGATAGCCTCCGACAAGCCGTTCTTTGGAATTTGCCTTGGGCTTCAAGTCCTTTTTGAATATTCCGAAGAGGGGGGCGGCGTAGAATGCCTTGGCGTGTTCAAAGGAACAGTTCGCAGATTTAATATACCGCGCAAATTTAAGGTTCCGCATATGGGATGGGACAATGTGGATTTTAAAAAAGGCGCGCGCGACGATTTATTGGAGGGTATTTCCACTTCCGACCAATTTTATTTTGTCCATAGCTACTATGTCGATACAGATAATTCCGACATAGTCTTCGGGACAACCGAATACGGCGGTTGCAAATTCACAAGCGCAGTTGCCAAAGGCAATTTGGTAGCTTGCCAATTCCATCCTGAAAAGAGCCAGAAAAAAGGCTTGGCTCTTTACAAAAACTTCCTGAAATCTTCAAAAATAGGATAAATCATGGGCGATACGCAAAAAGCTAAATTAATTCTCGACGAAAAAACTTACGAGCTTCCCATCGTAGTGGGAACCGAAGGCGAAAAAGCCATAGATATAACCAAATTGCGCGCTCAAACCGGATATATTACGCTGGACGAAGGTTTTGCGAATACAGGTTCGTGCATAAGCAAAATTACATATATAGACGGAGAAAAAGGCAAGCTGATGTACCGCGGAATACCGATTGAGGTTATGGCGGAAAACTCAACTTTCATAGAAACTGCCTATTTAATCATATACGGCAATCTTCCGACCCGCAAGCAGATGAGCGAATTTTCGCAGAAAGTGCTTCGCAACGCAAGTTTGCACGAAGGAATGATGCATTTCTTCGACGGAGGATTCCCCTTTACGGCGCATCCAATGGCAATTCTTTCGTCGCTGCTTAATTCGGTGGGCTGCTATTATCCGCAGATGGTCACAAATCAGCGCGAGCAGGATTTGGAGCATTTTGACGATGCTGCGGCGCTGCTGCTATCGAAAGTCCGCACAATTGCCGCAATGGCGTACCGCATGAAAAACGGCTTGCCGCTCATATACCCCAAGCGCGATTTGGGATACAGCCAAAATTTCCTCCACATGATGTTTACGGAGCCTTACCACGAATATTATCCGCACGACGATATCACCAAGGCTCTGGACTTGATTTTGCTTTTGCACGCCGACCATGAACAGAATTGTTCGACGTCAACGGTTAGGATGGTTGCCAGTTCCGGCGCGAATTTGTTTGCGTCAGTTTCTGCGGGCGTATGCGCTCTATGGGGTCCTTTGCACGGCGGCGCAAACCAGCGCGTAATCCAAATGCTTGAGGAAATCCACAAAAGCGGGGACGACGGCACTGCTTTTATTGAGGCCGCGAAAAACGGAAAAGCCAAGCTCATGGGGTTCGGGCATAGGCTTTATAAAACTTATGACCCGCGCGCAAAGATTTTGCGCGAAGCCGCCGATAAAGTTTTAAAGATTGTAAAATTTAAAGACCCTCTCTTGGACATTGCACAAAGGTTGGAAGAGAAGGCTCGCAGCGATTCGTATTTTATCGACAGAAATCTCTACCCCAATGTTGATTTTTACAGCGGAATAATTCTGAAAGCAATCGGCATGCCAGTAGACATGTTTACGGTAATGTTTGCCATAGGCAGAATGCCCGGTTGGATTGCCCACTGGAGAGAAGTGGCGTCAAATCCAAAAGGCAAGATTATCAGGCCGCTCCAGGTCTACCAGGGCGAAGATGTGCGCGACTACATAAAAATGCGCAACAGAGAGGGCGAGAATCCCACCGATTACGAATTCGACGAACATAAGTCGTTTGGAAGCGGCGCCTCCGACAACGCTTCAGCTAAAGCATAGCATCTTAGCCTTAGCTTGCAGGAATACGGAAATATTTTTATATTGAAATTCATAGCGCTTCGCAAATGAAGCGCTATTCTTTTTCCGTTTAGGCATTATGGCGGATTTAGTCTAATTGGAGCTCGCTGCAAAGAAAAATGGCTGGGGCGTTGAACGGGGCAGGAAAACTGTTAAATTAGAATACGGGGTGGCAAATAAAGACCGATCCGGCTTTTCATATTCGTGCATCCGGCAAAGCGGTGGAGTATATCTTCCCTTTCGGAGTAAATATGGGATTAAAAATACGCGCGCAGTGGAGCGTCTTTTTAGGGGGTGGATATTCTCCCCTATTTTAAGGGCTTTTGGCTGGCAGCAGTATGCGCGGCGAGATTTTAGTTGTTTTTTCTCTTTGCGCGGGAAATATCGAAAATTATTTATTTCGCGAAGATACGCGGGGTGCGATGTCCCGCGAACGCGGATATAGACGCAAGATTCTCCTCCATTGCATATGCATGCGCAAAAAAAACCGCACTATCAATTTTACGGATTTGAGTGCGGTTATTGCTTGGCTTTACTTCGTCTCAGCAAAAATGCGGCTACATTTCTCTTTTTATTTCCAGCTCTTTAAACCATTTTTTATAATTCGAAAGTTTAAAGGGAGGTTTGCCGTACATATAATGGTTTATTTGATCTTCCTTTCCGTCGACTGAGTATTTTATCAAAAGCATGCCTTGTCCTGTTTGCTCAGGGATTTTTCCGATATCTGATGAAGAATTTGCGGGGACGGTATATTCTTTCGACATAAGCTCTTTCCCTGAGTCGACATCCGTGACGGATATTTTTATATTGGCGTCTTTAGGCGTCGCATTTGCGGCTATAACTTTAAAGTCGTCGTTTATCATGGCGCAAACGTTTGTCTGGACGCGTTTAATATAGTAGTAGGCGAGTTTTTTAGAATTATAATAGTCCACGATTGCGTCAGAGAGAATCGGCCATGCGTCCCGGAGATTCCACCATAGTATTCCGGTTTTAGGGCGGAACATTTGCGAACGCCACATCTCTATAAAATACTTTTTAGCTTCGGCTTGAACTACTTGAGAGGCAAATATAAAGTCGTCCAATTCTTGCGGGACTTCTCCAAACAAAATCTTCACTTGTTTTGTCATTAAATTGTTTCTTTGCGCCAGAAAGTCGGCGTTGGGATATGGCATTACGGCTTTAGCCTGCCATTGTTTGTTCCATTTGCCGTCTTTTGTCCAAGGATACACAAAATCCTTTTCCATCATTTTTTCCAGGCTGCTTCTATTGGGAGCTCCGTGGTAGCCTATTTCGCTAACAAAGACTGCTATGGCATCTTTGTAAAAAGGGTCTTTATAGTATCCGCGCGGCCCCCAAAGGTGGACTTCTGGCGCTGCGTATTTCTTGGGGTTTCTTATTGAAAGCTCAGTTAGGTATGGGGAACTCGGAAGATATGGGCGGGTCCAGTCGTATTCAAAAATCGTGTTGGGAATGGTGAAGCGGCTGATTCTGTCGTGCTGAGGGGTGATTTTAAATTCTTTTCCGCGCCAAGTATATGCCTGGTCGTTTTCATTGTTGCCGGCCCATAGCGCCAGCGACGGGTGGCTTCTAAATTTATGGACTACGGATTTTACTTCCTCCTCTATTTTTTTAGCGAAATCGGAATCTTGCGGATATACAGAACATCCCATGGAAAAATCCTGCCAAACCATTACGCCGTACTTGTCGCATAGATCGTAAAAATCAGAATCTTCGTAAACATTTCCGCCCCAACAGCGTATCATATTGCAGTTTAGGTCGACAATCATTTCCATGGCCTTTTCAAGGTGCTCTTTATCGCGGCTGTGCGAAGCGTCTAATGGGACCCAATTTGTTCCCTGCATAAAAATCGGAACATCGTTTACATAAAACCTGAATTCCCCTTTTACTTTGTCTTTGCCTTCTGAAATTGATACATTTCCGTTGCCGAAAGTGTCTTGGGCCGTTTCGGGAAGTTCCAATTCCTTAAAATCGAGCCGCACGGTGCGGAATCCGAATTTTCTGCTGTCGGAGGCAAGCGACTTTCCGTCCTTGTCGACAATTTCTATTTTTGCGTCATACAGGGCGGGGTCTCCGTATCCGCGGGGCCACCAGAGCGATATTTTGTCTATATAAAAGTTTATTAGGTTTGCGTAGCTCAATACAGGGGATTTTTTTTGCAGTAACGTTTTTCCGTCTTTGGATATTGTCAGCACGATGGATAGGCTATCGGCCATGTCAAACGGCATATTTAGCTTTACATTTGCGTATGCATGGGCTGAGCCGTTTTTAGGGTTTACGCTCCGCGTATACCAATGAACATCCTCGATGTGCACCGGGTTGCGTATTTCTATCTCCGCGTCGCGCCAGAGCCCGACTGAAACAATGCGCGGATGGATATCCCATCCGAAACTTGCCGGAGCTTTGCGGATGTGCATTCTTTCTATGAGCGAGCCTCCAAAAATCTGGTCGAATTTTGACGATTCGACCGGAACCGATCTTAGAATAATTTCGATTCTATTTGTTTCTACTTTATTTAGCAACCCTGTGATATCATATTTATGCTCTATGAACATATTTTCCGGGCTGCCTACAAGTTTTCCGTTTAAAAATACGTCGGCTAGAGTATCCACTCCCTTTAAGTTTAGGATTGCGCGCTGCCCGTCCTTTAGTTCAGGGGAATTGAATTCGCGAGAGTACATCCATTGAAGCCCTTCAAATTTGCGCAGCTGGTAAACATTATCTCCGACAAGGGGATTGGATATGAGTTTTGCGTTGTACAAGTCTATTTCGGCGTTCCCTGGAACCGATGCGGGAATTGTTGTTATCGCATTGAGAGCTTTAAATTCCGAGGGTGTGCGCGCGGCGTCGTGCGGCTGCTTGGCAAAAGACAAATCCCATTGGCCGTTTAGCGATATTTTTTGTTGCCCGCCGGGAGATTTTCCCGGCTCTATTGGCGTTTTTCCCTTTAAGAATAGCACTGCAGCGACAATTATCGCTGCGGCGACCGCAAGATTCCTGTAAAATTTAGTGCTTTTCATTCTGTAAAATCCTTCCTCCGCAATTCATTGTATTACATTAGCAAGTTAAACTTTAGCAGTGAAAAAGATTTTCGGCAATGTATAAAAATGACATCTTTTTTTTTTAGGCTGCGCACAGTAAAAAGGTTTCCTGGACTTTAAAAATATTTCGCGCAGGTTGGTTTCAGCGCGCAGGTTGGTCGGGGGATTTTGGAATCTTGATGTTGAAGTTTTCAATAATTGCTTCGGCGGCAGATGCGCAGCCGGCTTTTTTTATTTTTCCTGCGCTAAGTCCATTAAGCTTAAATATCGCCAAATCTTTTGATTTCGCCTCAAGCATGCAGATGTAGGGGACCCCAAAATATGGTGGATGGTTTTTGCAAAAATCAGAGTGGGCTGCCGGTCGGTTGCTTTTTGCGCTCTCGGAATAATGGCAAACTGGAGCCAGTTTTCCCCATGTCGCCGCCGCGGCAAAAAATGCGGATTTCTCTGAAATTCCCGGCGGGTTTATCCTGTTGTGGTGGAAATCTAAAACTACTGGAATTCTTTTGCCGAAAGACTTATCTAGCTCGGCGGATTTTAGAAAATCAACCAGATTTTTTAAATTCCAAAATCCCCTGTCTTCGTTCTCAAACGTTATCCTGGCGCGTGCGGACTTGCTTAACATTTTAAGCCCGCGCATAAAGTCGGATTTAAAATTTTTTGCGCTTTTTGGATTTCTGGCAATGTGCAAATTTATTGGCGCCTCGGGTGATTTTGGCGCGCCAATTAAATCAAGTATTAGAGCGTTGAGGTTTATGTCGGCGGCTGCTGCGCGCGCCACACCGCATTTCTCGGAAGCCAACACAATAAATTGTGACGGATGCGTGGAAAGCCCGACTTTTCCGGATTTTGCCGCCTTGCCGCAGCGTTTTAATGTTTTTTTTATTTCAGGGAAATTTCTAAGCCCATCAAGGCTTATTTTTAGTTTAGGGTGCGTCAGGAGCGGAAAAATGTCCGACGGCATTCGATATCTGCTTATCGAGTTCAGGGCGCAAAATTCAATATGCCTTAATAGTGTTTCTGCATTGTGCAGGCATATTTGCGATAATTTATCTACGGCTTTTGCGCGTGGAAGTTTTGAAAAATTGGAATGCGAAAAGCGTCTGTATCCCACTCCGTGTTTTTTTAATACAAGGCTAATGCAACAAAGGCCGTATCCGATAGATATATTTTTTTTACTGTTTGCCACTTGTGTTATTTCTTTACTTGAATCGGAATCCGGGCAAAATTTTTAAACTTTGCGCCCAAGGCTTTCGCGCGAGAGTGTCTCGAAATATTGCGCCTGAAGTTTTCCAAAAAAAAAACTGTCCGGAAAACGGAAATTTTTTTGAAAAAGTGTTGACAGTAAAAAAAAATTCAACCATTTGGTTGAACCTAATGATTAAAAAAAATTACATATCCGAGATAATCGACGGCAAGTTTTCGGACGCGCGCGTCAAGATTATAAACGCGGGGCTTAAAGAGTTTGCAAAAAACTCGTTTGGCGCCGTAAGGACGCGCGAGATCGCCGCTTTGGCGGGGGTAAACCATGCCGCTATAAGCTATTATTTCGGAGGCAAGAAAGAACTTTACAAGGAAATTGCCAGGCAGGTTGTGGATTTTATCGAAGTGTATTCGACTCCTTATTTTGAGCGCGCAAAAGCCATATACAAGTCTAAGTCGCGCGCCGACGCGCAAATTTTGATAAGAGACTATGTTATGAGCAGGGTCTGCGCGGAGTCTGAAAAAGACGGTGAGATTCTTCGCTGTATGATAATGATTATAACTCGCGAGGAAATGTACCAGACTGAAATATTCGATATTTTCTACAACGGGGCATTTAAACCTTCAGGGGATATGATGCTAAAGCTTGTGGAAATAGCTTCAGACGGCAGATATAGCGGTGAGTCGGCGATGGTTGTGTCGGAAATGATAATGGGGCAAGTCCATATGTTTAATTCCGCGCGCGCCGGATTTAAGCGCATGAACAAATGGAAGACTTTTGGCGAGAGGGAGATTTCTGTTGTAAGGGATAAATTTTCGGAAATGTTGGGGCGTATATTCGCATAGCCACCGCTACATTAATTATACAAAAGCAAGTTAATTTATAAAGGGAAAATGAAACAATCAAAATCTATATTGACTAAAATTAACATAGCAGCATTTGCCGCCCTGGCTTTGGTTTTGGCAGCGGGATGCGACAAGAAAAATGGGCAGGGCGACCAGAAAGAAACTCAGGCGCCCGTCGTAAAGGTAATGAATCCCATTAAGAAAAATGTGGATATGTGGGATGAATATACTGCGAGAATAGACGCTCTTGCGTATGTGGAATTGCGCGCACGCGTAAGCGGATATCTCGAAAAGGTATTTTTTGTGGAAGGGCAGGATGTCAAAGAGGGCGACATGCTTTTTAGGATAGATCCTCGCCCCTACCAGGCCGCTTTGGATTCATGCAAGGCTGGCGTAAAAGAAGTGGAGGCGCGTTTGGCTCTAGCTCAGAACAACCTTAAGCGCGCAAAGGATTTGCTCGCGGCAAATACTATATCGAAGGAAACATACGAGACCAGAAACAGCGAACTTCTCGCAGCGCAGGCGGAATTGTTGAACGCCAAGGCGAAATTGCGCGACGCAGAGTTAAATTTGGAATTTACCGAAATTCGCGCCCCTATTTCTGGCAAAGTCGGAGAGACTTTTGTCGATCCCGGAAATTTGATCACCGCAAACTCAACGCTTCTTACAACCATAGTAAAAAGCGATGTCGTTCAGGCGTATTTTGAGATAAGCGAACGCGACGTAATGAATTACAAGAAAAACGGGCTATTCAATAAAATCGACATAATAAAAAAGACAGGTCCTGTTGTTGAGCTCCAGATGATGGAGAACTCCGGGGACAAAATGAAGAGGGGCGTTCTAAATTATTACGACAACAGGATTGGCGTTGAGACGTCCAGTTTGACTTTGCGCGCCGATTTCGACAATAAGGACGGCAAGCTTTCTCCTGGAATGTTCGCCAAAGCCCGCGTGCTTTCGGAAGAGAATGTCGAGGTAATGCTGCTTCCGGAGGACATAATCGGTACAGACCTTATAAACAGATATGTGGTTGTTGTCGATGAAAACAATGTCGCCCAATATAAGGCTGTAAAAATCGGAAAACTTTTGGGCAAATACAGGGTTATAGAAGGCGGCTTGAGCTTTGGAGACAAGGTTGTTTCTGTCGGGCTGCAGCGCGCTGTGCCGGGAAATAAAGTTACGCCTGAATTTGAAAAGGCGCAATAGTTTAATCCGCATAGGGGAAATCAAATGAAATTTTCGCATTTTTTTATAGACCGCCCTATCTTTGCTGCGGTTGTATCCATTCTAATTACATTGGTGGGGGTTGTCGGATATATGAGGCTTCCTGTTTCACAGTATCCCGACATTGTTCCTCCGGCCATAGTTGTGTCCACAACTTATCTTGGGGCATCTCCAGAAATCCTCATGGATACCGTCGTTGCTCCTTTGGAGCAGGAAATAAACGGCGTTGAGAAAATGATCTACATGTCCAGCCTTTGCAGCGCCAATGGACAGGTTCAAATAACGGTAACTTTCGAGCTTGGAACCAACATCGACATAGCGCAGGTACAAGTTCAAAACAGGGTGTCGATGGCAACTCCCCGCTTGCCCGAGGATGTTAGAAATATAGGTGTAGTCGTAAAAAAGAAGTCTCCGGACATGCTTCTTGCCGTGAACTTATTTTCACCGGACGGAAGCAGGGACAAGCTGTATCTGACAAATTATGCCATAACCCAGATGAACGACAGGCTCGCCCGCATATATGGAGTTTCCGAAGTGACCGTATTCGGTCCGCGCGAATACAGTATGCGCATATGGTTGAATCCCGACAGGCTGTCCCACTTCAACATGGCGCCTAGCGATGTTGTAAACGCCCTTAGGGAACAGAACCAGCAGGTGGCGGCAGGCAAGCTTAACCAGCCTCCCCTTGCGTCGCCCGACGTCGCCCACGAATTGATTATAAACACCCAGGGCAGGCTTGAAAAACCTGAGGAGTTTGAAAATATTATAATAAAATATACAAGCGACGGGAAAACCGTACAGTTGAAGGATGTCGCGCGCGTTGAGCTTGGGTCGTATTCATACACGGAAGAATCCTACGCTAATGGGCATCCGGCCGTGACTTTGGGCATTTACCAATTGCCTGGAACAAACGCATTGGATACGGCAATACGCATAAAGAAAGAACTCGACGAAATGAAGAAATCGTTCCCAATGGGAGTCGAGTATATGATTTCCTACGATAACACGGAATACATCCGCACATCTGTCGACGCCGTTTACCATACGATTTACGAAGCGGTAATTTTGGTCGTGTTTGTCATGATGTTGTTCCTGCAGAATTGGAGGGCGGCGGTTATTCCCCTGTTTGCGATTCCGGTATCTTTGATAGGAACTTTTGCGTTCATGTCTTTCTTAGGTTTCTCGATAAACAACCTTTCTTTGTTCGGGCTCGTATTGGCAATCGGAATAGTTGTTGACGACGCTATTGTCGTGGTTGAAAACGTTGAAAGAAACATGCGCGACGGCCTTGACGCAAAAGAGGCGACCAAAAAGGCTATGTCCCAAGTCCAGGGGGCGCTCATCGCAATCGTTCTGGTTCTTTCGAGCGTGTTTATTCCGACCGCGTTCGTAGAGGGGATTTCCGGACAGTTTTACCGGCAGTTTGCGTTGACGATCGCCGTTTCCACAATATTATCCGGAGTTGTTTCGCTCACTCTGACGCCTGCCTTGGCGGCCATAATGATGCGCCACCACGATAAGCCGGATTTATTTACGCGGCTGTGGAATTTCTTTTTAGGTTGGTTCTTTAACGGTTTTAACAGGGGATTTGAATGGGTCGCCGACAAGTATGGAAAGATAGTGAGGGGAGTGGTAAAAACTTCCTATCTATGGCTGCTCGTATATGCCGGGCTTATAGCGCTTACCGTCTATGTTTTCGACATAACTCCCAAAGGATTTATTCCAAAGCAGGACAATGGCTACATATTGGTCACGTCTCAGCTGCCCGACGGCGTTGCGCTTTCGCACACCGACGACGTAATGAGGAAAGTTCAAGATATTATAAAGAATACAGAAGGCATACAGGATATAATGTCGATTGTCGGCATTAACGGCACAACTTTTTCCAAGACTTCAAATGCGGGCGCAATGTTTGTAAAAATGAGGCCTAAGGAAGAGCGCATAAAGAAGGGATTGACTTTGGACAATATGGTCAGGATTCTGTCCCAGAAACTTGCCATACAGGTCCCGGAAGCTGTCACTTTCGTTCTCACGCCGCCCGCCGTCAACGGCATAGGCGCCGGAGGAGACTTCAAATGCATGGTTCAAGACAGGACCGACCACGGCATAAAGGCTGTTGAGAAATACACAAGATTGATTGCCGAAAAAGCGACGCAGACACCGGAAATTGCGCTGGCGTTTTCTACATATAGAATAGCCTCTCCGGAATTGTATGTGGATATCGACCGCGAGCGCGCGCAAAAGCTCAACGTGCCGATTAGTTCCATATTTGAGGCAATGCAGTTTAATATGGGGTCGGTTTATGTAAACGACTTTAATATTTTAAACCGCGTTTACCGCGTTGTTGCCCAAGCCGAGGGATCGCAGCGCACAGATATTCCTGACTTGTACAATTTGAAAGTTCCAAATGTTCGCGGCGTCAATGTTCCGCTTGGCTCTGTGGCGTCGGTCAAGCGCACGATCGGGCCGGAGCGCGTGGGCAGATACAATCTTTATCCGGCGGCCGAAGTTATGGGAAACCTTGCGCCGGGATATAGCACCGGCCAGGCAATGGCCGCGATAGAACAAATCGCCGAGGATGTTCTTCCGGACGGGATGGGCATTGAATGGACTGATTTGGCATATCAAGAAAAGCTTGTAGGAAACACGTCAATTATAATATTTTCATTGTGCGTAGTATTCGTATTCCTGCTGTTGGCTGCGCTGTACGAGAGCTGGAAGCTTCCATTGTCGGTGATATTGGTGGTTCCCCTCGTATTGCTTTTCGCAATGGCCGGAGTCCTTTACAGGGGGATGGATAATAACATTATGACGCAAATCGGTTTTGTTGTTCTAATCGGTTTGGCTTGCAAAAATGCCATATTGATTGTCGAATTTGCAAAACAGCGCCAAGAAAAGGGCGAAGAGGTTGTTCATGCGGTAAGCATGGCGGCAAGAAACAGGCTTCGCCCCATCTTGATGACGTCTTTTGCCTTCATATTGGGAGTTGTTCCTCTCGCGTACGCTACGTCTTCGGGTTCGGAGTTGCGCCAGGCTTTAGGAACGTCAGTGTTCTTCGGAATGATAGGCGTGACGCTATTCGGACTTCTGTTTACCCCCGTGTTCTTTTATGTTATTAGAAAGGGCTATAAGCCTGAAAACGTTCAACAATGACACGATTTGCTATATGAAAAACTACAAGCACAATATACTTTTTTTCGGCATGGCCGTCGCGCTTGCGGGGTGCATGGTCGGTCCCGACTATGTGGAGCCTTCGGTCGGGGCTCTTGAGTCCGACTTAAAAGCGGAGCATTTTTTCCGCGACGAGGGCCTATGGAAAGAGGCTGTTCCGGCGGATTCTCTCCCAAAGGGAGATTGGTGGAGCGTCTTCGGAGATGCGCAGCTGGATTCTCTGCTAAAGCAGTGCAGGGAAAACAATCCCAATCTATCTGCGGCGTTTTACCGCGTGGAGCAGGCGCGCGAGAACGCCCGCATGGAGAAGTCGCAGCTTTATCCGTGGCTTAGCGGAAACGGTTCTTTTGAAACCGTGAATCCGTCTAAAAATGTGGCTCAAAGCAGCGGTTCTTATGAAAAATGGACTACTGGCTTCGGTCTTACATGGGATTTGGACTTGTTCGGGCGCATTAGAAGCATCCTAGAGGCGGATATTGCCGACGCCCAAGCTGAATTGGATGCCTATAACAATCTAATTCTCTCAATGCAGACAAGCGTAGCGAACAGTTATTTCACGATACGCCAATACCGTTCTGAAATAGAATTGCTCGACCGCACGCTGAATGTGCGCAAAGAGCAGACAGACCTCGTGCGCCGCCGTGTCGAGCTGGATTTTGCCAGCGAGCTGGACTTGCAGCGTGCCATACAGCAGGAGTGCGATGCGGCCGCGCAGTTGGCCGCCCTTCAGCGCAGCTTGGCCCTCGAGAAAAACAATATCGCAATTTTAGTTGGAACAACTCCGTCAAAGTTGAACATAAAAATCGAGCCATTGGGCGAGGTTTTACCAAAGCTTCCCGCGGCTGTTCCCTCGCAGCTGCTTGAGCGCCGCCCAGACATAGCGGCCGCCGAGCGGGCCGTATATGCGGCAAACGCGCGGATAGGCGCGGCGCATGCCGGATACTTCCCCACGGTTTCGATTTCTGCTAATACCGATCTGTCTGCAAACAAGATAGAGAAACTTGTAAATTCAAGCAGTTTTGCATGGGGTATAAGCCCTCAAATTTATATACCTATTTTCCAAGCCGGCAGGACTTACGCCCAGAAGCAAGTTGCCCTTGCCGCACACAAGGAAACTCTTGAAAATTACAAGGCGGTCGTTTTAAATGCGATAGGCGAAGTTGAGAACGCCCTCTCTGAAATAAACAATTTAAGGGTGGAGTATAAAAAGCGCATTGACGTCACAAATGCTTCTTTGAAAGTTCAGGAGCTCACAATAAGGCAATACGAGCTTGGCTTTGTGGACTATTTTTCCGTGAGCGACGCGCAGCGACAGGCGCTAATAGACGAGCGCGAGCAAATAGCGCTTCGCGGCAGCCGTTTCCGCGCTTGCGTGAATTTGATAGCCGCCATCGGCGGCGGCTGGCAATTGAACGACGAAGAACAAAGAGAAGCTTTGGAGCCCAAACTTGAGGACAACTTGTTAGTGTATCCTCAATGATAGATTCTTTAGCATGTCCGGCGCCAGCGCCTAAGGCGCGGCGCTAGTTTTAGGGTAAGCTATGAAAAGGTTGTTTTTTATTGGGTGCGCGGTATGCGCGCTCATATTTTCGGGGTGTGCGTCTTTTAAGTCTGACGAAATTCTTTTGAATGTTGCAACGTTCAATATGCGCTGCGACTTGGAGGGAAATAAAATTTGGAAAGGCGCATGGAATTTGCGAAAGGCAATGATTGCGCAGATGCTGCTGGAGCGCGATATGGATATTGTGGCTTCGCAGGAGCTTTATGTCCACCAGATGGACGACCTGAAAAAGGAGCTTGCCGGGAAGTATGACTATGTTGAAACGCAGTCTCTCTTGGCTTTTGATCCCAAATTGATAGACGGCAGAAACAGGCCCGCCGCCGACGATTGCGAAATAAGAATGCATAATGCGATTTGGTATAAGGCGTCGAGGTTTTCGGTTCTGGAAAAGGGGTCTTTTTATCTTTCCTCCACTCCGGAAAAAATGTCATTTGGTTTTGAGCCAAACGCCCAGTGCCGGCGCTGCGTATGGGCAAAATTTGAGGAATTGGCTTCCGGAAAAGTCTTTTACGTTTTTAACGTCCACTCGGATTGGGAAAACAGAAAAAGCCGTGTGGCGTCAAACGATTTAATTATGCGCAAGATATCCGATATTGCGGGGGGAGAAACTGTCTTTTTAGCCGGGGACTTTAATGACGGGACATCTGAGAGCGCCAATATGTTTAAAGACATTGGAAGATTTTTCGATTCCCGCGAAATATCCAAAAGCGATCCATATGGACCGTACGCCACTTTCCATAATTGGGGAACGAACGATATGAAAAATCCCGAAAATAGGCTCGATTACATATTCGTAAAAGGGAAGATACGAGTTCTTTCATACGGGGTTTTAAGCGATACAAACGGGGTAATATACCCTTCAGACCACTATCCCATTCTCATAAAAACGGAGGTCAAATAAATTAATAGGGGAGGGCAATGGATGCATTGCCGCGGGCTCCGCTGCATTTTTTGTATTTCTTTAAGATATCTGGTCGGAAAAAAGCGACGGCGATAGCAGGAAATCCAGAGTCCAAGTTCCGTAGTCGTTAAATTGCGACGGAGGCTCTATTAAAGTTAGAGCCGCCAAGGAACATTTTTTAAAAATGGTTCTGCCGCCGTCCTTTTGTCCATAGATCAGCAGGTCGCACAGATTTTCCAAAATAGGGTTGTGGGAAACCACAACAAGGTCTCCGCCAAAACACGATACTGATGCTATCATTCTGGCCGCATCGCGGGGATTGTCGTTTGGTGTTATATTTCCAGTTTCAGACAAAGGCGCGCCCAATAGCATTTGCTCTTTAAAAATTTGAGCCGTTTCAACGGCGCGCAAATACGGGCTGTGCCAAATCTGGACGACATTGCCGAAGTTGTTCTTGTCGAGATAACGGCATAGCTTTTTTACTTGATTTCTGCCCTTTGGGGTGAGCGTTCGTTCCGAGTCGGGCCAGATGTCGTTTGCTTGTGCGTGTCGCAGGAGGAAAAGTCTCATTTTTTTGCAGTAAAAGTATTTCCGCCGGATTTGTCAAACAGTTTTAGAATACCGTATATTGTCGGATAATCTTGCGTCGAAGAGCATTGCTATGTTGCGCAAGAACAGCCTGCCGGTTTTTGTGACTTCAAATCCATCGCCGCGCATTTCCACCAGGCCGTCGTCGCGCATTGCTTCCAAATGCGGGAATGCGTCTTTAAACTTGGCTTTGAAATCCACTCCGTAGCGGTTATAAGAAACCTTTAGCGAACACATTATGTCCATTATTATTCCGCGCCTTAGAATGTCTTCCCCGTCTAGAATTATACCACGCTCTATCGGGATAATGCCGGATTTTATTGATTTCTCATAGGCAGGCATAGACTTGAAATTTTGGCGGTAGGAAATTTTTGTCTCTGATATTGATGTGAGCCCAACGGCAAAAGTGTCCAATCCAGCATGCGTTGAATAACCTTGGAAGTTGCGGTGCAGCGTGCCGTTTTGCCGCGCCTGCATAAGGGGATCAGAAGGTTTTGCGAAGTGGTCCAACCCAACAAATTCAAATCCATTTTCCTCAAATTGGCGTTTCGCGGACAGAAAAATCTCAACCTTTTCATCGGAATTTGGGAGGGGATTCCTTTCGAGGTTTTTTTGAGAAGGTTTCATCCAAGGGACATGCGCATATCCGAATAACGCTATTCTTGTTGGGCTCAATGAAAGCGCGTCAGATACGGTTTTTGCAAAAGTTTTGGGTGTTTGGAGGGGAAGGCCGTAGATTAAATCGCAATTTATATTTTCGATTCCCGCGCCGCGCAGCCATTCGAATGCTGCTTCGTTCATGGATTGCGGCTGAATTCTGTGTATTGCCTCCTGGGTGTCCCTGTTTGTGTCCTGTATGCCTATTGACGCGCGGTTTACGCCGATTTTTGCAAAAGCTTTGACTTTGTCCTCCGTGAGGGTGCGCGGATCAAGCTCTGCGGAAAATTCGCAGTTTTCCGATACCGAAAAATATTTTCTTATTATTTCTCCTAGCTGCAAGATTTGCTCGCATTCCAGAAAATTTGGAGTTCCTCCGCCAAAATGGATTTGCTCTAGGGCGCGCCTCGACAATCCGTTGTCTCGCCACAATTCAAGTTCAGCTTTTATTAGGGCAAGGTACGCGTCGACTTGCGCCGCGTCGTTGCATACGCTTGATGTGCATCCGCAAAACCAGCACAGGCTTTTGCAGAACGGAATGTGTATGTAAAGAGACAGCGGATACGGATGGCGCACGGCGTAATCCGCCAGTAAATTTTTGTCCGTTTCCGGCGAAAAGTGAGGAGCGGTAGGATACGAAGTGTACCGCGGGCCATTGGTCGCATATTTTGATATGAGTTCTTTTAAGTTTTGCATTTTAGGCTTTAAAGTTTTTTACGGTTTCGCACATGGCCTCGACATTTTCCAATTTAGCGTCTGGGCGTATTCCGTGCCCTAGGTTGAAAATATGCTTTCCAGAAGATTGCATGTCGCTGATTATATCGAATGTTTTTTTTGCAGCAGCTTCCGCGGAATCCTCGGAAAGAACTGACGCAGGCAGGTTGCCTTGCAGGCAAAATCCAGGCCCATATTTTTCCATTATTTCAGAGAGGCGCGCCGACGAGTCCAAGGAATATGCGTCCGCGCCCAAATCGGCAACCTCCTCAAAGCGCCCCGACATGGCGTTTGCGAATACGATAGATTTTGTCTTTCCTTTCAAGCGCTTCAATATGGGTTTTATCCATTTTCCTGACAGATTTTTATATTCCCCGATTGGAGCGGCTGCCATATCCCCCGATTGGAGCGGCTGCCGCGTGAGAGTCGAATATCTGAAATGCGTCTATCCCGCATTCTGCCTGCATTTGGGCGTATTCCGAAACCGCGCGCTCCAGGGCCGACAGGAGCTTCTCCAGCAGATCCGGAGCTTCCTGCATTAGTTTTTTAAATCGCGGGAAGCCTGCGGAGCTTTCGCCTTCAACCATATACGCGGCAATCGTAAACGGAGAGCCTGCAAATCCCAATACGGCGTTGTCTGGAAGTTCCCTGCGCAGCAATCGGAGATTTTCGGCAACGTACGAAAGCCGCTCGCGCACGCGCGGAATGTTTTTTTCGATTTCGGAGACATCGGATTGGCTCTCTATTCTTCCTTGCATTAGTATGCCGCCTGCCTCTTTAAAATTGTATGGAAGCCCAAGGGCTTCGGATATTACCAATATGTCAGAAAAAAGGATTGAGCAGTCGAATCCGAATCTGCGCATCGGCTGCAGCGCGGCCTCAACTCCCAATTCTGGCGTCTTTACGATTTCAAGAAAGGAGTATTTTGACTTTAATTGCCGGTATTCAGGCAGGTAGCGGCCCGCTTGTCTCATCATCCAAAAAGGCGGCCTCGCATTCTTTTTGCCTTCAAAAACGGATATAAAAAGTTCTCTTGAATTCATTTTTTTGCCTTTATTTTGCCTAATTTTTTTAGAGCCAGGTTTGCTATTCCGTCGAGCCTGTCAAATTTTAAGAGCTTGAGCGCGCAAAAGTATATTGCTGCTGCAATAGGTATTACAAGCGCGCATGCGGTTGCCGAAACCAACTTTTCGTCGTCCAAAAATGCGTACAGGGCAAATCGTGCAGCAAGGACAAAAATTCCCATGGCTGCCGACGCGGCTATTATTTTTGCCATATCCATGCCGGTTTTAAAATTTCCGTAGTCTGACTTTATCTTTCTGTTTAGCAGAACCGACTGCGCAAGTGCCGCAACCACATTTGCCGCGGCAAGCCCCGCGGCCCCGAATTTGTTCATTAATATTAAAGACGCTGCGAAATTCACCGCGAACGAAACCGCCGAGGTTTTAACCGGAGTGCGCATGTCTTTCAATGCGTGGAACCCTCGGGTGGCGAACCCCACAAAGGCGAAGGCGGGCAATCCCAATATGCTTACGGAAAGCACCGGAACGCAGAGAGAGACATCGCGCGCGTTGAACATTCCCCATTGAAACAGAAGCGATATTATTTCGCGGCTGAGCAGGGCAATTCCTACCGTTGCGGGAATGGAAATGCACATTGTAAAAACTAGCCCGTTGGAATATTCCGCCTTAAATGAGTCTATCTTTTCCGGAGAGTTGAGCTTTGAAAGTTTTGGAAAGTAAACAGTGGCTATTGCAACGGCAAAAACTCCGAGGGGAAACTCTAGGATTCTTCCGGATAGATACACAGAAGGCAGGGCAGCATCATTTATAAACAGAGCCAATATTTTTGAAACGAAAATATTGAGCTGGATTATTGCCGCTCCCAAAAGCGCGGGTAAGAAAAGTTTGTATAGGTCGTTTAATGCATCCGATTTCCCGAAGTTCGGATGGAATTTCCATCCTTTTTTGTGCAGCCAGTAAGCCGGAAGCGCCGCTTGGAGAAGTCCGCCTACAAGCCACGAAGCGCACATTGAGTATGCCAATGCCGACTTGTCTTCTCCGAATGCCCAAACGCCCGCAAAAAGCCCCCCGATGATGGATATGTTCAAGAGCATCGGCCCGACAGACGGGACACCGAATGATCCCAACACGTTTAAAGCCGCCGAGAAAACTGCGGCAATGCAGATTAGAAGCATGTACGGAAGCAGTATTATCGAGAACTTTGCCCCCAATTCAAAACGCTGCTGAAGTTCCGGCGAAAATGCCAAGAATGCCGCGCACAATAAAATCCCTGCTGCCACCAATACGGACAGAAGCGCAAATGCGCGCGTTAGAACTTTGTTTAGAAAATCGAACGCCGCTTCTTTTCCGTCGTCGTTTAGCGTTTTTGTGAAAACAGGTACAAGAGCCGAAATCAAAGCGCCCTCTCCTAGCAGCCTTCTAAAAAGATTCGGAAGGGTGAAGGCGAAAGTGTAAGCCGCGCTTACGGCTCCGATGCTCAAATATGCCATAGTGGCAGCGTCTCTTAAAAGTCCGAGCGCGCGCGAACCTATCGTGGCCGACGAAATCTTTGCTATGTCTTTTAATACCTTGCCCACTTGCAGAACTTTCAAAATAGACAGGATGCCTAGGCGATGGCATTTGTCAAATTAACTTAGAGCAAAATTAGCCGAAATTTATCGGGTCTTTTATTTTCCAACTGCGTGAGATGGAGTCGGCTTTTATAAGTTGCGACTAAAATCATTGCCTATGCCTAGGTTTGGAAGGGGGGATATAAACGGATTTTAGCTTGCCCTCTGAACTTTTCTAAAAAATGAAGGCGCGCCCTTCTTTCCGAGTTTGATTCCCCCGCGACTCTTTGTCAGGGTTGGATTTAGCCCTGTTTCTCGTGCGACTGGGAAAGCTTGCGGTGTATGGTCCTACGGCTTATTCCTAGAAGTTCGGCTGCTTTGCTTTTGTTGCCGTTTGCGGTTTCCAAAGCTTTCTTTATCAGTTCCGCCTCGTTTTCGCTCTTGAGCAGAGATGGCTGTTGTGCCGCGGAGCCTTCGCCGTTTTTGGGGGCGGGGCGGCTTTTGAATTTTGCGTCCAAATCCTTTGCGTATAGCTTGCGGTGTGGGCTCATTACGACTATGTTTTCGCAGAAATTTCGCAGTTCTCTGATATTTCCACCCCAGTAATAGTTGCGCAGCACTTCGAGGGCGTCGGGCATAAGCTCGACTTCCGGGGTCTCATTTTCAACGGCGTAGAACTTTATATAGCTTTTGAGCAGCGGCTCTATGTCTTCGGGATGCTTTCTCAACGGCGGAATATTTATTTCCACTACGTTTAATCTATAATATAGATCTTCGCGGAATTCGTTTGACTCGGACATCTTTTTTAAATCGCGGTTTGTGGCGCAAATTATTCTGACATCCACAGAAATATTTTGCGTGCTTCCGAGCCGCTCAAAGCTTTTTGTCTCGAGAAACCTCAATAGTTTAACTTGCGTTTGGGCGTCGATTTCGCCTATTTCGTCCAGAAAAATTGTCCCTTTGTCGGCGGCTTCAAACCTTCCGATTCTCCTCTGGGAAGCTCCTGTAAAAGCGCCTTTTTCATATCCGAAAAGTTCGCTTTCCAGCAGGTTTGCCGGAATTGCAGCGCAATGCACGGCAATCATTGGAGCGTTTTTGCGGGGGGAGCAATTATGTATTAGATGGGCTATCAGCTCTTTCCCGGTTCCGGTTTCCCCAGTAAGCATAACGGTTGCCTTTGAATGGGCAACCTGCTTGGCTTGTTCTATCACCTTGCGCATTGCCGGGCTTGACGCGATAATATTGTTTTCATCTACATTAACGCCTTTGGTGATTGCCGGAGGGGCGGGAATATGGCCGTTTTCGCGCAGGGTTTGGGATTTTTTTATTTCGTCTTCGGCGCGCTGTTTCTCGCGTTTGGATAATGACTGCCTTAAAATGTTTTCGAGCTTTTCGACATCTACGGGTTTTGACAGGAAATCGCTTGCGCCGCGTTTCATAGCCTCTACCGCCATTTCGACATTTCCGTAGGCGGTAAGCATTATGCATACTGGCTTATACGGCAGGGAAACGGCTTTGTCTATAACGCTTAATCCGGATTTTCCAGCCATCCGCAAATCAGTTATTACCGCGTCGAAAATCTCGGCGTCGAGCATTTTTATGGCTTCGTCGGCATTGGAGGCGGCGAAGACATCGTAATTGTCGGCAAGCACGGCGGCTAGCCCGTCGCGCGTGTGCTTCTCGTCATCGACTACAAGTACGCTTTGCATCAGTCCAATGATATTAAGACAATCGTTTTGTCGGACACAACATCAAAAAGCTCGGAAACGTCTTTATTTTTCATAAGGACGCATCCGTGGCTGTTTGGCGTTCCTATTTTGTCTTCCTGGTTTGTCCCGTGTATGTAAACATAGCGCTCGTACGTGTCAACGCTTCCGCCCGAGTTTACGCCGTCTTCAAGCCCGCGCAAGCGCATTATGCGCGCGGTAATGAGGTTTTTTCTTAGTTCTTCAGGAGATTGTTCTGAAAGCAGGCCGTCGGGCTTCCTTCCCCTGAATACTGTTGCGAGTGGTTCTCCTCCGCCTATTTTGCCGTCTATCATGTGGAGCCCGGTCGGAGTTCCCAAAGAATCTTTAATGCACGACGGCGCTTTGCGCGATGTTGAAACGGGATAGGTCTTTTCCAGCGAGTTTCCGGAAAAAAGAAAAAGTTTTTGCTCGCCAATCGACACATAAATTGAATAATGGGTCGGTATTATTTTTAGGCCGGCACAGGCTTTTAATATTTTATCATAAAATTTCATCGCAATCAAATGGCTAAGAAATATAAAGTAGGCATTGTAGGCGCCACCGGAGCGGTAGGCGGCGAACTATTGGATTTATTATTTTCAAGAAACTTTCCCATGGAGTCTCTGACACTTTTGGCGTCGTCGCGTTCTGCGGGAAAAGAAATCAAGTACGAAGATAAAACATTTATCGTCCAAGAAGCCAAGCCTGAAAGTTTTGAAAATCTCGATATAGCGATTTTTTCTGCCGGCGGCACTCCGTCAAAAATGCTTGTTCCCGAGGCTGCAAAGCGCGGTTGCATTGCCATAGACAACAGTTCTGCGTTTAGAATGGATCCAGATGTTCCGCTGATAGTTCCGGAGGTGAATCCGCATGCAATAAAATCGCATAAGAATATAATAGCCAACCCCAATTGCACTACCGCTATTTCCCTTATGGCTCTTTGTCCGTTGCACCGCGAATTTGGGCTAAAGAGGTTTTTTGCATCTACATACCAGGCAGTTTCCGGTACGGGAGTGGCCGCCATGCAGGAGTTGGATAATCAAGTAAAAGAGTATGCCGAGGGCAAACCGCTGGAGGTTAAAGTCTATCCGTATCAAATAGCTTTCAATGTAATTCCGCATGTTGACGTGTTCCTAGAAACGGGATACACCAAGGAAGAGATGAAGATGCTTAACGAAACCCGCAAGATTCTTGAGCTTCCAAGTGTCCAGTGTTCAACTACTTGCGTGCGCGTGCCTGTAATGCGCGCCCACAGCGTTTCAATAAACGCAGAGTTTGAAAAGCCTGTTTCAGTGGAGCGCGCGCGCGAAGTTATTGCGGAATTCCCAGGCGCTGAATTGAACGACGATGTTGAAAACAAGAAATATCCAATGCCAGTATTCTATCAGAAAAAGGTAAAGTGCGGAGTTGGAAGAATACGCAAAGACTTAGTTTTCGACAACGGGCTTGCATTTTGGGTTTCTGGAGACCAGCTCTGGAAAGGCGCTGCTCTAAATGCGGTTCAAATTGCGGAACTTATTGCCGCTGAAGACAATAAATAATTTAAACTATTCCTGTGTTTTTTTTATTTTGTCGGGCGTGTAAATTTAGATTTGCGAACCTAACGCATTATTTAAAAATTTAAGGAAAATAGTCTTTACAAAATCAAAATAAAAATTACTCTCAAACCCCAATCAATATATGAATATGAAAAAACTATCAATCGTCGCAGTCTCTTTGCTTTTGGCAGGCGCATCAGCGTTTGCGTGGAGCAAGAAAAGTGAAAATACGGGAAATTTGGGTCGCATGTACATCAGTATCTCTGGTGCTGTCGATTCTAGTAAAGCGGACTTGAAAGTCCCAACTAACATCGCTCCTGTTGGCGGCGATATGAAGTCAACTCCCACCGGCGCATACGGGCAATTTATGATAAATGCGCCTATATTTAAACCCGGCATAAATGCTTTCCGCAATATAAAATGGGCAGGCGTTGACGGACAAATTTTCTTCAATTACGACTATTCCGGAGATTACAAGGCATCCTGGACGTCAGGCGGCGCAAAGACTGCCACGATATCGAGGTCGCAATACGGCATTTTTGCCGGCCTTACCCCTTATCTCAACTTTGAGACAAACCTTCCTTTCTTGAAGGCTGTTAAGCCTTTCGCAAACGGCTATGCAGGATATTTATGGTCGGATTATGACGCGACAATCGCGGGCGCAGATTTTGGTTCCAGCAATAATTATTTTGCTTATGGAGTCGGCGCGGGCGTCGAGTTTGTAATCATTGACGAACTTTCATTTACTCCGATGTGGCAGTGGAACGGCAATGCCGAAAGCGGCATTCCTTGCTACCAGACTGTAAGCGCTGAGCTCGCTTATTGGATGACTGACCAGTTCTGTGTAAGCCTCTTCTGGATTCACAACTTTGGCGGAGAATACGGCATTGGTTCATCCGGTTCTTCAAGTTATTCTCTCGACGTAAAACACGGCGATATTATTGGCGCGAAGTTTAAGATTGGTTTTCTGCGCTAATTAAAAATTTTGGCGACGATAAAGACCGGTTTCTAACCGGTCTTTTTTTTTTGCATACATTTATTTCTTGTCTGCTTATTTAACTTCAGAAGCTATTTTGCATTATTGCGTTAAAGGCGCATATTTTTCTAATTGCCGAAAAAAAACGGCGATTTTGGCATTATTATTTTTTTTACCGGCTTTTTATGGCCAGCGCTGTTTTTTTGTGAGGTGAAAATTTTTGTTTTGGCAATGCGGGGTTGGATTAAATCTAAAAAAAGTTTTAACTATTTTGATATTTTTTCCTAAAACTTTTTTTTATAATTGAACGTACGATTCTTGCCTATACTTTCTTTTGCGTTGGAAATATGAAGACCTATCTTGATTTTGTAAGAGAATTTGAAAGTCTTATGCAGTGTGCCGCAAAAATAAAACAGGGTGCGGAACTTCCTGGCAATTCTTTTAGCCCTGCGGAAAAAAGCGGTGGAATAAATTTGCGCGCGCCCGCTTCAAAACGCGTTTTAATATTTGCTCCGCATCCAGATGACGAGTCTATGATTGGGACTTTGGCAATCCGCTTAAAAAAGGAATGCGGTTTTGAAGTCGTAAATGTTGCCGTGACATTGGGGTCGAATAAAGAGCGCAGAGAAGGGCGCAGACGCGAACTTGAGTCTGCGTGCAATTTTCTTGGGTGGAGATTGATAATATGCGGCAGGGAAGGTTTCGACGACATAAAGCCGGATACTAAAACTAGAGATCCGCTCCATTGGGAAAACTGCGTTGGGGAGATATTGGAAATAATGAGGCGCGAGAATCCGTCTGTGGTATTGGCTCCCCATACTGGCGATTGGAATAAGACGCACATAGGAACGGGTCTTCTGGTGTTGGATGCTATCCGAAAGCTGGGGGCGGATTTTATAGGCGTACTTGCCCAAACCGAATATTGGGGGGCCATGCCAAATGCAAATCTTATGGTGGAAGCGGATTCTGAAACTCTGGCTGAACAAATAAGGGCGGTTTCTTGCCATACCAAAGAAGTTGAACGCAATGACTATCATTTGCGCCTTCCTTCCTGGATGAGCGACAATGTGCGCAGAGGCGGTGAAATTGTCGGAGGGCAGGGCGCCCATGCGCCGTCGTTTGCATTCGGGGTAATTTATAATATATTGACATTCAAAGACGGGAGCCTGCGCCCTGCGTTTGACGCCGGAAGATTTATATCCAAACAGGAAAACATATCCAAAATATTCGGGTAAGCATAATGGTAATTTTTATAGAGAAAAGTTCAGCAAACGCTTCCGGCAAAGCAGCCGAAATAGTGATAAATCTGTTGAAGTCCAAACCGAACGCCGTATTGGGATTGGCTACGGGCGGAACGCCGGTACGCCTATACGGAGAACTCATAGACGCTAATTCCCGCGGAGAAATTTCTTTTAAATCCGTAGAAACGTTCAACCTAGACGAATATCTCGGAATCCCGGCTGCAGATGCAAATTCCTACCGCAGTTTTATGGACAGAAATTTTTTTGACCGAATAGACATAGATAAAAGCAAAACGCATATTTTGGACGGCATGGCTTCGGATGTTGCGGCGGTTTGCAAGAGCTTTGAAAAATCTATCGAGCATGCCGGCGGCATAGATTTGCAGATTTTGGGGTTGGGCGCCGACGGGCATATAGGTTTTAACGAACCCGGCTCCAGTTTTACTTCGCGCACGCATGTTGAATTTCTCGCCCAGAAAACCATTGAAGACAACGCGCGTTTTTTTGGAGGCGACAGATCTAAAGTTCCTGAGCGCGCGATAACAATGGGAATTGCCACTATTATGTCAGCTAAGAAAATCTTGTTATTGGCATTTGGCGATAAAAAATCCGACGCTGTAAAAGCAATGGTAGAGGGCGAAATAAACGAATCCGTCCCTGCTTCGATTTTGCGGAACCATCCGGACGCAACTATTTTTTTGGACAAAGCGGCGGCGTCGAAATTGGATAGAAGAAATCCAAATATTTTCGATTGCACTGCGCGGTGATATTTTCCCAGTGGATTTGGAAATGCGCATTTTCTTCAGTTGTTTTTATTTCCGCAAAATAGCGTCTTTACAAAAACGTAGAGTTTGGCGAGGCTTTACATGACTAGATTTTCCCGGAAACTATAATGCTGAAAATTTTATGCAAAAAACAAGGCCTTTGCATTGTGGAAGACTTCCAGGTTTTCGGCAGCCGTTTTAATGCCTGCGCTTTCTTAATTTCCGCTGCCAATGAGCCGCCTGTTTTATTTGCAGCTCTTGGCGTGGCGCGGGAGGCAAATTAAATCCGTTCTATGGAATTATTTTGCAAAACGCTTTGCAAATTCCTTATGGATGTTGTCAAAAGAGCCGTTGCTAAAAAAAACGCACAGGGTTTTTTGTGAGGCGTCAATATCTTTTGAAAGCGCCTCTAAAAGTTCGGCGTTTGAATTGAATGCTTTTATCTTTTTAGGGTTGTATTCGGCAAGAGCTTTTGTGTCCATCCTGCGAGATGGTTCTATCTTATTTGCGTTTACAGCTCCAACATATGCGGCGTCGGCTTCGGATAGTGATGCGGCAAACTGGTTTTGGAATATATTTGTCTTTGCAGTGTTGCTTCGTGGCTCAAAACAGGCAACCAGCTTGTAATCTGGATATTTTTGCCTTAGAGACTCTATGGTAAGTTTTAAAGCCGTTGGGTGGTGCCCAAAATCCTCAATGGCTTTTAGGTTTGGGGTGTCGAGAATAATTTCCTGCCTTCGCTTGACTCCGCGAAATTTGGAAAGAGACGATATATCGATATCCAACGGTTCTTTTCCCAATATTTCAGCTGCGCCAACGATGGCCATCGCGGCGTTGCGCGCGTTGTAAATGCCTGGGAGATTCCATTCAACCGACTTGCGCTTGCCTTTGAATTCTATTGTGAAAGACGAGGAATCCGGCTTTTGATGGAAGTCCAGTATTTTTACGTCGCATGAGTCGGATGTCCCGACTGTCATTCGGCGCACCCAGGGGGTGGCTTCGAGCGAGGCTATGTTTTGGTCGTCTCCGTTTTCCACTATCAATCCCAGCGGAGAAACAATTCTTCTTACATGGGTGAATGTTCTTTTTACGTCGGTTAAGTCTCGGAAAATATCCGCATGGTCGAATTCTATGTTGTTTATGAGAAGAACTCGGGGGCGGTAGTGCAGAAACTTGCTTCGCTTGTCGAAAAACGCGGTGTCGTATTCGTCGCCTTCTATCACGAATGGAGCGGAATTTTTACCCAGATTTGATCCTCCTTCGGGCAGGTCCGTCGGGATTCCTCCGATTAGCCATCCGGCATCTATTCCGTTTTCGCGCAAAAGAAACGCCGCCAAGCAAGTTGTTGTCGTCTTACCGTGGGTCCCGCTCACGACTAGAGATTTTCTTTTGCCGATAATCTCCTTTCCTGTAAGTTCGGATAGGCTGGTGTATTCGTATTTTTGCGAGGCGAGAACGAACTCAAGCTCCGGATTCATGCGGCTGATTGCGTTGCCCACCACGACTAAGTCGGGAGAGAAAGCGTCTAGCCGCTCCGGATTCCAGCCTTCTTGCGCGCTAATATCCGCGTCTTTTAAAGCGCTCTTCATTGGTTCGTACATTCCGGTGTCGCTTCCGCCAACTTCATGCCCGAGCCTTTTCATCAATATTGCGGCATTGCCGGTTGCAGTGCCGCATATTCCAATAAAAAATATTTTCATCCGGAGAGCTATTTGAGAATTTTATCGAATATATCTATTGCATCCGTCCAAGACTGCATTCTTTCCGCGCCTATGGGATGCGTGTTCCAGAAGGCGTGGTTTGAGCTGTCGTAATATGTTATCGGGCATTCCAATTTAAATTCTTTGTATTTTTTTTGCAGGTTTTCCGATTCGGAAATGGGGACAGTTTTGTCTCCCCTTGAATGCAATATGTGCATAGGCGCAGATTTTGCGCTTACATATGACACTGGGGATGCTTCCTTGGCGCGTTCTTTCGCGTCGGGAGCGTCTTTAAAAACTCTGGAGAAGCGTTTTGCGCTTGAATATAAGTCGGTGACTGGCGCCATTGGCACTGCGGCTTGAATGCTTGGATCTGTTCCGTCGGCAAAGACTTTTTTGCATATCTGCGATTCTTGCGCCGTGGCGAGCATTGCTGTTAGATGACCTCCGGCAGAGCCTCCTATGACTCCTATTTTACCGGGATTCCCTCCAAAACTTGCTGCGTTTTGTTTTAGCCATTTTAAAGCCAGCCAGCAGTCCTCTATGCAGTCTTCCAGCTCGAATTCAGGCAGAAGCCTGTATGATATGCACGCGACTACATATCCGCGGGATGCAGCATATGCCGCAAACATTGCGAATTTTTTTTCGTTGCCCATGGACCATCCCCCTCCGTGTATCATGAGCAAGCATGGAACAGGCTTGTAATCGGGGCTTTTAAAATTTTTGGGGTAGTAGACGTCCAATTTAACGTCAGGGTCGGGGCATGATGGGCTGTAGCGTATAGCTTCTTTGCATAGCACGTTCCAAGGGCAGTCGAAAGTCACAGTCAATTGGTTTCCCATTCTGTTGGGGCTTCTTTTAATTTCAGCCATGGCGGATAGGGATATTGCAAGGGTTAGTACTATTGACAGTATTATTTTTTTCATATTCGGATTTGTTTTCCGTATAATTTTACAATCCGCGCAGTTTTTCAACAAAAATGAAATTATTCTTGAGAAACTTCGGAAGCCTTGAGATTATTTCCGAATACGATGGCTTTTTTTTGTGCCGGTTTTGGTATTTTTTGAGGGCGCAATGGAAGCAAATTGGCTGTAAGACATTGAGCGCCGGGGCTTTTTTGCTTGAGCGGGCGCAAATGTTTTTAATTGCCGAACTTCGTATTAAACCGGTCAAAATGCGAATATGAAAAAAACTCCGCCAGAAATCAGAATTTTACCCGAAAACGTCGCCAACAAAATTGCGGCAGGCGAAGTAATAGAGCGCCCATCTGCAGTTGTAAAAGAGCTGTTGGAAAATTCGATAGACGCCGGGGCCACCCGCATTGACATAGAGTTTAAAAACGGTGGGAAAAGTTTTGTCAAAATAATGGACAACGGTTGCGGAATGACCCGCGAGCAGGCTCTGATGAGTTTGGAGCCCCACGCCACAAGCAAAATTTCTGAACCGGAAGATTTGTTTAAGATATCCAGCTACGGTTTCCGGGGCGAAGCCATACCGTCTATTGCCAGCGTTAGCAAATTTTGCATGCGTTCCCGACCGGCGTCACAATCGTCTGGTACACAGGTGGAAATATACGCCGGAGACGTTAAATCGGTGCGCGAATGCGGAATGCCTGAAGGTACGGAAACTATTGTGGAGAATCTATTTTGCAGCGTTCCAGCCAGAAGGAAGTTTTTGAAAAGCGACAATGTGGAAGCTTCGCATATAATAAAACTATGCCGGCTTTACGCCTTGGCGCTCCCCCATTTGGCAATCAGCCTTATAGAAAACTCGCGCGTAGTTTTCAGGTCTGAGCGCGACTTGGGAGTTCTGGAGCGCATAAGCAGAACTTTTGGTGGGGAAATTGGCTCCAAGCTCATCGAATTGCGCGAGTGCAAACTTGGGGGCATGAAGATGTCCGGGGCGATTTTAAAGCCCGGTGAATCTTTTGCCACAAGCAGGAACATCTGCGCGTTTATAAACTCCCGTCCGGTTGATTGCAGGGCGGTTTATTCCGCCGTCAAAGAGTCCTATGCCCAATATTTGCCAAAGGGCAAGTTTGCGGCCGCATTTTTATTTATAGAGCTCGATCCCGCAACAGTCGACGTAAACGTTCATCCCGCTAAACGCGAGGTTCGCCTGAAAAACGAGTTTGCCGTGCGCGATTTTATCGTGGAGGCTATTTCCGGAAAGCTTTCCGCCTATACGCTTTCGACAAACCGCTGCTCTTTCAAGTTGGATGAATCTGAACCCGAGCCTTCTATGGAATCCGCTGCCGCAGAAGCTAGGCGGTCCATTCAGCTCCCATCCCCGGCGGTTTCCCCAAAAAAATACAATTCTTCCGAAATACTTTCGGCTTTGGACTCATTGGGCGCCAGAGCGGCGAATTCCCTGGGAAATGCGCGGCCTGCGTTGGATTTTTCCCCGGAAGTGCGTTTAGGGGCAAATGTTCCCAGAGCGCAAAAAAATTCCACTGCGGAAATTTCCGGTTTAGCCGAGCGCGTATCTAATGTTGAAAATGCCACCCAGGGCGGCGGCTTTCAAGGATGCGTTTCCGATGTGCCTGGATGGAGATATGTCGGATGTGTCCATAAAAAATACGCGGTATTTGAAACGGATAAATCTATGGTATTGATGTCGGTGACATCAGCGTTGAGGCGCGTGCACTATCAGAGGGCTATGGATTCAATGAAGTCGGGTAAAGCGGTATCGCAGAGGCTATTAATTCCCGCAAGCATTAAGTTGGACAGGGCGGACGCCGATTTTTACGAAACAAATAAAAAGGCTTTTAAGGCGTGCGGTTTCGACATAGAGGAATTCGGGCCCAATTTTTACCGCATATATGCATCTCCGGACTGGCTTCCATTGGGGGATTTGGAGGGATTTATCCGCGACTTTATAGAGCTTGCGCGGGATGAAAGCCGCGTTTTGAAAAAGCGGGTATTAGCCGATGAAACTTTTGCGAGAATCATTTCTTCAAAGATAAACATGACGGGGTTTGTCTGTACTCAAACATCGGCTATGTCGCTTTTAGGCGATCTTTTGAAATGTCCCGGACATATGTCTGCCCCAGACGGGAAGCCGACGTTAAAGGAGTTTTCCGAGTTTTTCTAAACAGTTTTTTCTGGGATTTATGTCTTTGAATGCGCCTGCCTGAAGTGTTCAGCCGGGAGGTGATTTTTTTTAGATTCAGGCTTTCTTAAAATAGCGTTCAAACATATCCCCGAAGAATCTTTTCTGGCGGTCGCACCTTTTGTTGATTCTTCTGAATTCCCGCACAGCTATGAATGCCGAAAACACAAACGCCACGAAATCGGAGATGGGATAGCTTAGCCACACTCCGGTTATGCCAAAATATTTCGGCAAAAAGACCAACAGCGGCATAAGCAGAACCACCTGCCTTAAGACAGTTATAAAGATGGAAAAAATTGGGCGTTTTGTGGATTGAAAATATCCCGAAGTTATTATATTTAAAGATATGAAAGCAAAAGCGGCTGTGACGATTCTAAATGAATATACCCCGTCTTCGGCTATGTGGGAATCCGCACCGAGAAAGATGTCAAACACCAGCCTGGCTCCGAATTGGCATAAGAAAAATCCTATTACCGAAACTATCGCTCCGGCAAGAATGGCATTTAAATATGCTCCTTTTACGCGCAAATAATTTTGCAATCCCCAGTTGTAGCCGACAATCGGCTGTATTCCCATGCTTATTCCCACAATTGGAAGAAACATGAAAGTGATAACCGCCGTATTGACGCCTATAATAGCAAGGGCGGATTCTGAACCGTAGTTGCGCGCTTGCTGGACAAACACCATGACTGCCAATCCGGTCAAAAATTGTATTACAAACGACGGGGAACCCGCCGAGAGCATGCTTTTTAGCAGCGGCATAAATATTCTAAAATTGCGGAGGCGAAGCTTTAAAAAGCTTTTTCCTCCGAAATAGAACCATAATACCCATAGCGTTCCGCATGCTTGGGCCATTATGGTTGCCAAAGCAGCTCCGCGAACCCCCATTTTCAACTTGAAAATAAAGATGTAGTCTAAAACAACATTTGTAATTCCGCCGATTAAAAGCGTCGTCATAGCGTAAACCGGCCTGCCTTCGGCCCGTATTACGTTGTTTATTCCAAAAGATATTTTCTCGAAGATAAGCCCGCATATTATTATGGAGTAATATCCGACAGCGTCAGGCAAAATGCGTTCGGTAGCTCCCAAAAACATGAGGGTCTGGGGCATAAAATTAAGCATATACAATGCGACTAGTATGCAAAAGACAGCAAAAAGGAAAAATGCCTGCCCCAAAACCTTTTCGGCGTCGTCGTATTTTTTCTGCCCGAGTTTTATTGATGTTATTGTCGCCGTTCCCACTCCTATTGTCATGCCAACAGCCAGAAGGAGAAGGGTGGGGGAAAAACATACGGTTATTGCGGCAATTGCGTCCTCTCCGCAAGC
>FR901603.1:62693-87529 GCA_000438015.1 Coraliomargarita sp. CAG:312
GCTCTTCCGACAAAAATTCTGTCGACTATATTATACGCGGCGTTGATTATAGTTGCAAAGATGGTAGGCACGGAATACTTAAACATCAGCATAGTGATGTTGCCTTCTCCCAATTCTTTTACGTATTTGCCTTCCATAAAGCCGCTTTTTTCTTCCTAAAAAAACGCGTCCGCCTTTCATCTTGGCGAACGCGCAGACGCAATTTGAGGGTATATTTTATGGTATTACTTTAAAAAATATTCGTTTGCCGGCTTGCAAGACAACCGGGGATTCTGGCCGTTGAATTGTCAGGAAAGGATCTGAAATTCTTTCTGAGTTCATTTTTACTGCGCCCTGTTCTATTAGTCTGCGTATTTCCTTCTTGCTTGGAAACAGTCTTGTTGAATTCATTATGTTTACAAGCGGACATTCGTCTTCGGGGCTGAGCGAATCCCATGCGAACTCCATCATAGATTCTGGAATTTCGTTTTTTGAAAAAACCTTTTCAAAATTCTCAAGCTCGGATTTTCCGGCTTCTATTCCGTGAAAGCGCGTTACCAGAAGGCATGCCAAATCTTTTTTGCATTTCATCGGATGTTCGGTTTTTAATCTTTCTATCTGGTTGTCAGAATAAAGCATCAAATATTTGTAATAGGTCCACATCGTTTCGTCGCTGATGGACATAATCTTTCCGAACATATCGCGCGGGGCGTCGTTAAAAGCTATGTAGTTGTTGTAGCTTTTTGACATCTTTTTCACGCCGTCCAGCCCGACAAGCAGGGGCATTGTTATGACGGCTTGCCCGGACTTCCCGGCGTCTCTTTGGAGGTCTCGCCCGACGAGGTTGTTAAAAAGCTGGTCCGTGCCTCCAAGTTCGACGTCGCTTTCAACCATAATAGAGTCGTATCCTTGAACCAGCGGGTACAGAAATTCGACTATTGAAATGGGAGTTTTTTCGGAATAGCGCTTTGCGAAATCGTCGCGTTCCAACATTCTGGCAACGGTCATTTTTCGGGCCAAGTTTAAAGCGTCTCCGAATGTCATTTTCCCAAACCAGTCGCTATTGTAATGGACTTCGGTTAGTTCCTTATTTAGTATTTTAAATGCTTGTTCGAGATATGTCTTTGCGTTTTCAGAAACTTCTTCCGGAGTTAAAACGGGGCGCGCGACGCTTCTGCCGCTAGGATCTCCTATGCAGGCGGTGTAGTCTCCGACGATTAGAACCGCCTGGTGTCCCAAATCCTGAAATTGGCGCAGCTTGTTAAACACCACCATATGTCCGAACGTCAAGTCAGGGCGAGTGGGGTCTACTCCCAGCTTTACGCGGAGTTTCTTGCCGGCAGCTAGTTTTTCTTTAAGGGCTTCTGCGCCTATAAATGTTTCGGAATTTTGCGCGAATATTTCGATTTGATCCATAAATGTTTTTGCGTTTAATAGTTTAAGTCTCCATTAAAGCACATAAAAAGCAACTTTTTTTTGGCGCGCGTTTCCCTGAATATTTGAAAAATGTTTTTAAAGTGTCAATATTGCGCGAGCGGTTAAAAAAAGCTGGATTATTTGGGGAATTTTGCGATAATAACAATTATATAGAAGTTTGCGCATGCGTCTGTTCTTTGGCGGCTGGCGCGGACTGTTTCGGATCGGCGTATTTGCAGGTTTGAAAAAGTTTTTATATACATGTAAAATGAAAAATGTAATCAGTATAATAATGGGCGGCGGAAGGGGAACGCGCCTTTATCCGCTTACAAAGTATCGCTGCAAGCCTGCGGTTCCGTTAGCCGGAAAATACAGGCTTGTCGATATACCGATAAGCAACTGCATAAACTCTGGTTGCGATAGAATATACCTGCTTTCGCAGTTTAACACGGCGTCGCTTCACAAGCACATACAGCAAACCTACAAATTCGATTCTTTCGGAAAGGGTTTTGTCGATATTCTTGCGGCGGAACAGACCGACAGCGGAGGTTCTTGGTACCAAGGCACTGCGGACGCCGTGCGCAAAAATATGCACCACTTTGAAAGGCACGGAGATAATTGCTATTATTTGATTCTTTCCGGAGACCAGCTCTATCAAATGAATTTTGAGTCTATGATTTTGGCACATATCGCCAGCGGAGCCGATATAACCATAGCCGCGAAGCCGATGCCGAAATCGGAGGCTCCCGGATTGGGTGTTATGAAGGTAAATGGCAATTTGGAAATTACGCAATTTGCCGAAAAACCTAAAGACGAGGCTGTAATAAAATCTTTCTTGATAGGCGAGGATTTGAAGCGCAATATGCACGACAAAAAGGGCGATTATTGCCTTGCTTCAATGGGCATATACGTGTTCTCGCAAAAAGTCCTAGAGGAGGCCATGTCGGGAAACGAGATGGATTTCGGAAAGGAGATAATTCCCGGATTATTGGGAAAAAAGAAATTGTGCGCGTATATATTCGACGGCTATTGGGAGGATATCGGTACGGTTGGCGCGTTTTTTGAGGCGAATTTAGCCCTTACCGACGAGAATCCACCGTTTGACTTTTACCGCGAAGATAAAATCGTTTATACCCACTGCCGATTTCTTCCCGGTTCCAAGATTTACGAAAGCAAAATTGAGCACTCCAACGTTTCCGACGGCTGCATAATCAAGAAGGCGACAATTTGCCGCTGCATAATAGGCATCCGTTCCGTAATCGGCGAGGGCACTGAGTTGAAAAATGTAATAATGATGGGCGCCGACACATACGAATCCCACATTGAGAAAGCCGTAGCTTACGCGGACAACATTCCCGCAATCGGGATAGGCAAGAACTGCAAGATAAGCAACGCCATTATAGACAAGAATGCTCGCATAGGCGACGATTGCGTCCTATCTCCCGACGGCAAGCCTGACAAATGGGAAACTGACGGGCTTTATGTCCGGGATGGAGTCTTGATTGTCACCAAAGGAGCGGTTATTCCGAGCGGAACGAGAGTGTAATAAAATAAAATTTTTACGACCCCGCAGGCGTTTGCGTTTGCGGGGTTTTTTTGCGGGTGGATGCTTAGTCGGCAATATTTGCATCCTTGCGATATGGATGTCCCAAGCTGTATTTTGCAACGTCGGGCAAAATAAAACTTCGCCGCCAAGTTTTTTATTTCGGTTTTCAATCGGCTGCAGCAATCGGATTTACAGCTTGATTTTTTGCGGTTAGCCTGCGTGCGGCAGCATTAATATTTATAAGTAGATATTCAAAGGCCGTAGCGTCTTGGGGCGGAATGACAGTAAGTTCTCTTCACCTGAGGCTTGCCTGGCGGAATTGCCGAATCTTTTAAACTGCGAATATCTCAGGAGAGATTTTTTTTATTCTATCCAAAGATTCAGTAAGGCCCCCGAATTCAGCCCGCGCAAGCCATACCCTGGCAAATTCTGAGACTATAAATTTAAGCGAAACTTGCTGCTGCGTTGTGGAAACATAGAAATCTCCCCTTGCGCGGGCGATGGCCCACTTTATCATTTCCGCAGCAAGGGCGACCTCGCAGAGGCAAATTTCGGCGTCGCGGCAGCGCATTTTTGATGTGGCTGCAAGCGACATTGCAAAATCCAAGGCGGCCTCCATTTCGTCAAATTTTGCCGGAGTATATTCTTTCGCGGCGGTCTCCGCTTCTTTGCCCGATGCGAAGAACATCTTGTGGTGGAAACAGCGCAGTTTCTGGACCGGATCTACTCTGCCTAGAGCGCATAGCGAGCGTGAAAACTCTCCCGTTGAGTCAGAGAAAACCAGCTTGTCCAACGCAGTGCATACCTTGTCTTCCGGGATGTCTCCGCTCCACGCTTGCGCGGCGGCCAAGGCGATTGGCGGCATCATGGCGCACCATGGTTGGTGGTTTCCTCCGTCTCCCCATTGCGTTAAAATCATTCCTTTTGCGCCGTATTTTTTCGCGCAATCGCATGCTGTTTTAATATTTCCTAGCGCGCAGTCCCAGCGCAGCCCAAAAGAGTTCCATGTATTTGTTCCCGGAGCGACCAGAAAGGTTCTTCCAAGCTCGCGCATTTTTGAGCATTGCTCTTCATAGGGATGGTCTAGATAGTAGCCCCATAGGACAGGGATCATGTCTTCGGGCAGAAGTTTTGAATATTCCGCGTTTTGCATTAACACATCCGCCCAAAAGTATATTTCTTTTTTTCCGCGCGCTGCGCATAGGCTGCGCAATCCCAAAATATGGTCTATGTAAACGCGGTATTTCCCTTCGTTTTTGCAGCGTTCCTTGCTGCGCCCCATGCCCAGTTCCCAAGGCTCGTCCCCTCCGATATTAATCTTGTCTGAGGAAAAATTCGGAAGGAATTGGGCGTATAATCCATCCATAAAATCCAGGGCGCTTTTATCCGGATATAATGTAGTTGGAAATTTTCTGACTGTCCCAAGGGGGTCGATAAAAGGGGCCTTGCTTTCGGCCAAATGGGCGTATTGGGGATATCTAAGCCAGCGCTCCATGTGTCCGAGGCCGTTCATATTTGCCACAAGCTCTATTCCGGCGAAATCGCACAGCTTTTGGAGGCGCGCATATTTCGACTTTGTCATAGGGCTTGCGTCGGCCCAGACAATTTCGTGTCCGCTAAAGGCGTAGGTATGCTCGGTGTACAATTCTAGCCTATTGTATTTGAACAGCGCGAGCTTGTCCAATAGGCGGGACAATTCGTTCATTGTTGGAACTTTGCACCGGCTTATATCCAACATAAATCCGCGGACTTCCAAATCGGGATAGTCGGATATTTCAACCATTCTCATTCCCCGCTCGTCAGACTGCAAAGCGATTTGCCTAAGAGTTTGGAATGCGAGCCTTGCCCCAGATTCCGTGCGGCTTTTTATAGTAATTCCGTCCTCGGATATTTTCAGATAATATCCCTGGTCATGCGCGATGGAATTGTCCGTTTGACTGCAAACATGCTCTCCCGCTGGCATGCCGCGGGAGTCAGCTTCAAACCGCGCAATATTCCAATCCAGGAATCCGTCTTTCCATTGAGCCGATTTCGGCGGAGGAAGAAGCGTTGGAATGGGGGTAAATTGCGCGTTGTAGGGCATATCGTCTAGAAGGTGTGAACAAAAAGCCCAGAGCGCAGTTTTGGCTCAAACCATGTGCTTTTGGGAGGCATAATCTGCCCGGCGTCGGCTATTGCCATCAGCTGGTCTGTAGTTGTAGGATACATTGAAAACGCCACTGCGGCTTTTCCGCTGTCGACAATCTTTTCTAGCTCATCGGTGCCCTTTATTCCGCCGACAAAGTCGATTCTCTCGTCTGTGCGCGGATCTCCTATTCCGAGTATCGGCGCAAGGATTCTGTCTTGCAGCAATGCTACGTCGAGAGACGCAACGGCGTCGAGCCCGTCGGTGTTGTCAAACGTGAGCATATACCATTGGCTGTCGAGGTACATTGCCACTTGTTTTGAGCATTCCGGAGATTTTTTGTCCGTCTTTTCGAGCTTGCATGCTGCTGCGGTTTTTTTCAGAAATTCCTCTTTAGTGTTTCCGTTCAAATCGCGAACTACGCGGTTGTAAGGCAAAATTTTAAGCTGTCCGGCGGGAAATACGACGGATAGGAACCAGTTGTAGTCTTCGTCTCCGGTGTGGTTCGGATTTTCGGCTTTTAAAACCCTTGCGCAGCGTGCGTTGCTTGCGCTTCTGTGGTGACCGTCGGCGACGTATGCGCACGGGATGTCTGCAAAAATTTCAACTATTTTATCGAGCGTTTCTTTGTCGGAGATTTTCCACACGCTATGCCTTATTCCGTCGTCGGCTACAAAATCGAACAGGGCGTCTTCGTCCTTTTTATTCTCGACTATTTTGTCGAGATCGGTGCCGTCTTTTACTGTCAGAAAAACCGGGCCCGTATTTACGCGCAGCGTCTTTGTGAGGCGATAGCGGTCGTTCTCCTTTGCTTCGCGGGTTTTTTCGTGCTTTTTTATTACGTCGTTATCATAGTCTTCCGCGCTGAAGGTAGCTACTAATCCAGTTTGCGAATGGTTTCCCATCTGTTGGCGGTAAAGATACATGCAAGGGGCGTCTTCCCGCACCATATATCCCGCGTCAACCAGCTTTTTAAAGTTTTCTTTTGCATGCAGGTAAACCGCGTCGGAGTAGGGATCCGTGCCTTCGGGAAGCTCTATTTCCGAGCGAACAACTCTCATAAAGCTCAGCGGTTTTCCTTTTGCCTGCTCAACAGCTTGTTCAAAATTTACAACGTCGTACGGCAGGCTGGCGATGTCCGCCGATTTTTCCGGTATGGGGCGCAGCCCCCTAAATGCTCTAATTTTCATATCGCTACTATGAAAGTTCTTTTTATTCGGCGGGCAAGTTTATTATTTTGGATTGGCGGCATGTTTGCGGAAAATGTTTGCATTAGATTACAAATTTGTACAATTTTCCTGCGTGAATATAAAAGCCAATGAAGACGCTTCTCTAAGGGAGAAGCATATAATTGCCTGTGTTTGGGACTTTGATAAGACTCTAATTCCCGGATATATGCAGACGCCCGTTTTTGAGGAATACGGAATCGACGAGAAACTATTCTGGAAAGAGGTGAACATGCTTCCGGCAATTTATGCGAAGAGGGGAATTAGGGTGTCGCCGGAAACCGTGTACTTAAACCACATCTTAAGTTTTGTAAAGAGCGGGCATATGGCGGGTTTAAGCAACGCAAAATTGCGCGAGCTTGGGGGCAGGCTGGCGTTTTGCGAGGGATTGCCGGATTTCTTCGACGATTTGCGCAGGGCCGTCACGGAGGATTCCCGCTTTGAAAAGTTGGATATTTCCCTTGAGCACTACATCGTAAGCACCGGGCTTGCTGAAATGATACGCGGAAGCGCTATTGCCGAACACGTCGACGGAATTTTCGGGTGCGAATTTCTCGAGGAGCCTATGCCGCCTTATTTTTCGCGCCAGCCAGAGTTTGACTTTGAATCTCTATCCAACCAAATAAACCAAATTGGAATGATTGTCGACAACACCATAAAAACGCGGTTTATATTTGAGATAAACAAGGGGACCAATAAGAATCCCGCCATAGACGTAAACGCCCATATTCTTCCGCAAGACAGGCGCGTTCCAATACGCAATATGATTTACATAGCCGACGGCCCCAGCGATGTCCCCGTATTTTCGGTTGTCCGCAAGGGGGGCGGCAAGGCCTTTGCTGTATACACCCAGGGAAACGAGGACGAATTTGCCCAAAACGACATGCTTCTTGAAACAGGGAGAATAGACGCTTACGGGCCGTGCTTGTACACTCCGCAAAGCCCGACTTCCATTTGGCTAAGGATGCATGTCCGCAAAATATGCGAACGCATTCTAAAAGAAACCAATTACGCAGTTGAAAACCGGCTTGGGAGCGTGCCGCGCCATCTCCACAATCCTGCTGTCTCGCAGAAATCGGACAATTTTTCTCCGGAGACCGGAGAGCTTGACTTTGGCGACGCGGATTTTTCTGGCAATGCTTCAAGATAGCGTGGCATTTGCAAACGGGTTTTATTTAGGCGGATCTTTGCTCGTATATGGCGGAATTTAAAAATAAAGTGAAAAAGAACTCTGCTTCTCCCAAAGGGAAAGGCTTGGTAGTCTCTGTTTTGCACGAAATAAGCAAAGCCGCAGTCCGCACAAAAGATGTGGCTGCATTGTTGAGCGAAGTTTTGGACATTCTCCACGTCCAGATGAACTTAACCCGCGGAACCGTGACTTTGCGCAACGGAGATTTGCTGGTCATAAGGGCGTCGCATGGCCTCAGCGACGAGGAGCGCAAGAGGGGCGTTTACAGAATAGGCGAGGGCGTGACTGGAGATGTCGCCGCCCGCGGGGTATCGAGAATAGTCGAAGACATATCTAAGAGCAAAGATTTTCTCAACCGCACTGGAAGCAGAAGCCTAAACTCAAAGACCGCCTTTTTGTGCGTTCCTATAATATTTAATTCCAATGTTATTGGCACTCTTAGCATTGACCGGATAAATCCAGACGCCTATACCTTGCGACGCGACTTGCGCCTTCTTGAGACCATAGCAAACATTATTGCGGATTCCGTTTCCGTCCTATTTTTGGAGATGGAGGAAAATGAAAAGCTGAATATGGAAAACCGTCGTTTGCGCGACCGCATAGAGTCTGAACTGCGCCCTGAAAACGCCATAGGAAGCGGGGCAGCAATGATGAATGTTTACGAGCTTGTTGCGGCGGCGGGAAAATCTTCAGCGCATGTTTTGGTTCGCGGGGAGGTCGGAACGGGAAAGGATTTTATTGTGCGCGCAATTGCCAATTCACCAATGTGGCACGACAAGCCTTTGGAAATTTTGGACTGTTCGGCTATGAGCGACGCCCTTATAGACGAGACGCTGTTCGGTTCTGAACGAAAGAAATCTCTAACGGCTCTTGTGAAGAAAGCTGAGAATGGAATAGTATATTTGGACTCTATGGGATTGATAGGGCCAGCATTGCAGGTGAAGCTTCTGCACTTTCTGGAGACATCTGAATATAAGAGCCAGTGGGGCGAAAAAGTGTTTAAAAGTTCCGCTCGCATAATAGCGTCCACATCCGGAGATTTGGAAACGCGGATACGCAGCGGGATTATGCGCCCTGATTTGTATTACAGGCTTTCTACCTTTACAATATCTATTCCGCCATTGCGCCAGCGCAAGCGCGATATCGCCCAGCTTGCGAAATTCTTTTTGGAGAAACACTCAAATCTGCGCGGAAAGAAGATAGCTGCAATATCGCATTCGGCCATGAATATGCTAACTTCATACAAGTGGCCCGGAAATGTCCGCGAGCTTGAAAACTGCATAGAGCGCGCCGTTATTATTGCGGCTTCCGACACTATTACAGACTCGGATTTGCCGCCGTCGCTGCAAACGCCGCAGTCGACGAGCGCCCACAAGCTGAAAAATTTAAACAACATAGACTTTACCCGAGCCGTCGAGGATTTTGAGCGCGAAATTATAATAGAAGCGCTTGCCGCCTCCGGCGGAAACGCAGCTGCAGCAGCCCGCCAAATAAACGTCACGAGGCGGATTTTGAACTATAAGATTTCAAAGCTGGGAATAACGCCAAAATCTTTTAAGGGGCAATAGTTTTATCCTGCGCTTTATGCGCATGCGTTTTCCAGTCGCAAAGCGCCAGCGAGGCTGCGCAAAGAGCCGCGCATGCTGCAAGGCAGAATGTGTTTGATACAGCCACCAAAACTCCGCATGCAACAAGCCCTATTCCTACCGTAAGGCCCCAAAGCGACGACATTACGCTCAGTATCCATCCGCGCTTTTCTTCTTCGCAGCTTTCCGATAGAATCGCCAAAACCACATAGTACGAAAGCATAAATCCCAGCGCTTGAATTGCCGCAACCGACCAAATCCATTCTCCAAGAGATTCAAAAAGCGGAATTGCGCATCCGGCCGTCGCCATAAAAAGCGAAAATTTCAACGCCGCGGTTTTCGATATTTTTGAAATCATTGCCGGCCCTATCCACGCGAATACGATTCCACCGCATGCACCCTGCAGAGACATGAACCAGGCTATATCTTTTACTCCAAATTCGAAGCTTTGCGCAAGGACTAGAGGTATGAGAGCGGTAAAGCAGCCGCTTGCGACTTCGCTTAGTATGAAAATTAAAAGCAGGCGGCGTATTTTTTCAGATCGGCGCAGCGTTAGGATGTCTCCCAGCCCTGCGAGCCAGTTGAAGCGCGCAAGCTCTCCGCGTATTTTGCGCATTTTTCCCTGCATAGATTTTGCGAGAACAGCAACCATTAAGACAAAAGCCGCCGCGGTTGCGAAAAACGGCATGCTCCATGCCAATTGGGACGACGATTCATTTATAAAAAGGGCGGCGAATGCGGGGCCGGCTATAAATCCAACGCTCATTGCAAGCAGAGTTGCTCCGAGATAGAAATTTTTTTGCTTCTCAGTGGAACACCGGTCAAGAAGAGCCGCTTGAATTGCCCCGTCGATTCCCGCCGTGGCTCCAACCAGCGCCCGCCCCAACAAAAACATGCATACGCTGAGAATTTCCATTCCGACCCCCTGTAGAAGCGATCCTGCTATGGTTCCTGCAAGCGCGTAAATTAAAACCGGCTTTCTGCCTATTTTATCGGATAGAGCGCCCAAAATAGGCGCGCAAAAAAAGACAGCCACTGGATAAACCGCCAATGATATTCCATAGCATAGTTTATGGATTTCCGCGGAAAAACCGGGAAGCATATCGTGGGCCGCGGAAACAGGCGTGGCGAGCGTCGGGGCTAGAATGGGTATTACCATGCTTTCGCATGCCAAGTGGAAAAACAATACGCCCAATAGGGGAATAGAGTACCAGGGGGATATTATGTGCTTTTTTTCCATAATATTTAAGGGCTGGGACAATTAAGGATTTTTTAACAAATTATTGATGAGCTCTTTTATATGGTATCGTTTGGGGATTTATATATTTGGATGGTGCAGGTTCGGACAAATCTTTTCGGCTATAACAGGCTTTCCCGCGCCTGCGAAAAGTTAAAAAAAGACGAACGCTCCTGTTTGAGAGCGTTCGCCGAGTGAAATATACCGGGGGCCTAGAAGCCAAAAGATACTTTTGCCCCGTACCAGAAGTTCTGTCTGGGATTGATTTGATAAGACGGGTCGTCGGCGTTGTTCCCGAATGCCTGCGAGTAGCGGGCTCCCGCGCTTAAAGTGCAATATTCGGTGATTGCGTACGCAACGTCGATGCTTGCGCCCCAATACCAGTAAGTGCAGCCGACGTCGTCTCCGCCTGTGTCTCCGTTCTTCCTGCCGGCCGTGGCATAGCCGAAGTAAACGTTCGCGGGCATTGTAAGCTTTTCCCATCCCATTAGCCAGGAACCTACCGGAGTGTCGTATCCGATGGAGGCCTCAACCACTTGCTGTTCGAGAATCCAGTTGTAGAAATAATATACGGATGGATTAAGGTTGATGCCGTCGAGATATGCCGAAGTGTCGAGGGAAATTCCAACATAAACTTCCATATCGCGCGAAAGGTCTCCCGAAGCCTTGTCGTATGACGGATACCAATAATAGAGATAGCCTACATCCAAACGCAGCGACTTGTATGTATAGGACGCCCCCGCGTTAAAGTCTATTTCCTGAAGGCCGTCGTCAGTGCCGTAGAGAGGGGTGTTTGCCCATGCGCCTCCGTAGAGGTCGAAACCGGCTATCGTGTAGCCTACTTCTACTTCGGGTTGAATAGAATAGTTAGCCAATTTTTCCGCGCGGAAAACGTAGGCGGATTCAAAGCCCACAGAAGCCGAAACGCTAACGTAATCGACGCTCGGATTCTTTAGGCTGTCCAATGGGAACTGGCCGTCTTGTGAGTATGCGGCGCAAGACGCGGCTATCGCCGCAAGGCTTATGATAGTTTTTTTCATTTTTGTAGTATTGTTAGTTAAGATTTTTGAGGGAAAGGATTCCCGGAAACCATTTAAGGCTCCGAAAATGCACAGCATATTACTGCTATTTTATGAGTCTTTCGAGTTTTTTATCGCATGCCATAATACAATTTACGCAATAAGAAACGCGCCAAACCCGGAACAGCAGCACCGATTCCAAATCTCAAACGCTGGAACTTTTTCAAGACTTCTCAATTTTAAAAAAAAGTCAAGCTAGTATCTGTAATTTTCGGGCTTATACGGACCTTCGACTTTTACTCCGATATAGTCGGCCTGTTTTTTTGTCAGTTTTGTAAGTTTTGCGCCAAGCTTCTGCAAGTGAAGGCGCGCGACTTCTTCGTCGAGGACTTTGGGCAGCATATACACTTTGTTTTCGTATTTGCCGCGGTTTTTCCACAGGTCTATTTGTGCCAGCGTCTGGTTTGAGAATGAGTTGCTCATCACAAACGACGGATGTCCCGTCGCGCAGCCGAGATTTACAAGTCTTCCCTCGGCTAAAAGAAATATCGAGTTGCCTTTGGGGAATGTATACTTGTCTACTTGCGGCTTTATGTTTGTGCGCTTGATTTTTGGGAAAGACTGGAGCTTTGCAACTTGGATTTCGCTGTCGAAATGCCCTATATTGCAAAGTATTGCCTGGTCTTTCATCCGCTTCATATGGTCTATGGTTATGATGTCGCAGTTGCCGGTTGTGGTGACGTATATGTCGGCTATAGGCAGTGCGTCTTCGACTGTGACAACGCGGTAGCCTTCCATGGCAGCCTGAAGCGCGCAAATTGGGTCTATCTCAGAAACGAGAATTGTGGCACCCAGCCCTTTGAGCGCCTGGACGCAGCCTTTGCCGACATCGCCGTACCCGCATACCAGGGCGACTTTCCCGGCTACCATAACGTCGGTGGCTCTCTTGATGCCGTCAACAAGAGATTCCCTGCATCCGTAGACGTTGTCAAATTTGCTTTTTGTCACGGAGTCGTTAACGTTAAAGGCGGGGAAGAGCAGCTTGCCTTCGTTCATTCTCTGATAGAGCCGATGGACGCCTGTAGTCGTTTCCTCGGAAACTCCGGCGACATCTTTTACCACCTTGTGCCAATGGCTCTTGTCTTGCTTGTAAATTTTCTTCAGCAAATTCTTTATGACTTCCTCTTCGCGGGATTCTGACTTGCCGTAAACCCATTTATCGCCTTCTTCCAGCTCATACCCTTTGTGTATGAGCAAAGTGGCGTCGCCGCCGTCGTCCACAATCAGCTGGGGACCTTTGCCATCGTTCCAAGTGAGGGCTTTGTATGTGCATTCCCAATATTCTTCCAGCGACTCGCCCTTCCATGCGAATACGGGAATCCCGGCCTTGGCTATTGCCGCCGCTGCATGGTCTTGGGTTGAAAATATGTTGCAGCTAGCCCAGCGAACGTCGGCTCCCAAAGCCTTGAGCGTTTCTATAAGCACAGCCGTCTGGATTGTCATATGCAAAGAGCCGCTTATGCGGACGCCTTTTAGGGGCTTTTGCTTGGCGTATTTCTCGCGTATGGCGATGAGTCCGGGCATCTCGTGCTCGGCTATGTCGAGCTCTTTTCTGCCCCAGTCGGCGAGTTTTATGTCTGCGATTTTATAGTCGTTTTTTATTTTCTTTGCCATATGTAAATGAAATAGTTTTTTAATTCTTTTTTGATGTTTCGGCTTCCCCAAATTTGCAATCTGCAGGCGGCGGTTTTGTTGCCGGGCGTTTTTTTTGCAGGGTTCCTATTTAAACGCGAAGCCGCATTTGACTAATGCGACTTCGCCCCATTTGTTGAAAACCAAAGGTTATTTTGACTTCGAAACGGCTTTTTTTAGATCTTCTACCTTGTTCAGCTGTTCCCATGGAAGATCGGACTTCGTAAAGTGCCCGTAATTGGTTGTCTTGCGGTATATAGGCTGAAGCAGATTCAGCTCTTTTACGATGTCCGCCGGCTTGAAGCTGAAAACTTTGCGGACAGCCTTTTCAATTTCGGCTTCCGGAAGTTTTGCAGTTCCAAAAGTGTCGATGGCTATGCTCAGCGGCTGGGGATAGCCTATCGCATAGGCAACCTGAAGCTCGCATTTGTCTGCCAATCCCGCCGCAACTATGTTTTTTGCGACCCATCTGCACATATAAGCCGCTGAACGGTCCACTTTGCTGGGGTCTTTGCCTGAGAACGCCCCGCCTCCGTGGCGCCCGTAGCCGCCGTAGCTGTCCACTATTATCTTCCTTCCTGTTAGACCGGAATCTCCTTGGGGACCGCCGACTACAAAGTTTCCAGTCGGATTTATGAGGAACTTGGTTTTAGGGGTTAGAAGCTTTTTGGGAAGAACTTTTTTTATTACTTTCTCTATAATGTATTTTGCGATTGTGTCGTGGTCGACCCCGTCGGCGTGCTGCGTGGATACAACGACATTTTCTATATACGCAGGCTTTCCGTTTTCATATGCGATCGCAACTTGGCTTTTGCAGTCGGGGCGCAGCCATTTTGGCCCTTTGCCTTTGCGCTGCCTTGCAAGCTCCGTTAAAATTCTATGGGCGAACATAATTGCCGAAGGCATGTATTCCGGAGTTTCGTTCGTGGCGTATCCGAACATTATTCCCTGGTCTCCGGCTCCTTGTTCGGCTGTTTCTTTCCCTTTGGCTTTGCGGGCGTCAACGCCTTGGGCTATGTCTGGAGACTGTTTTGTAAGGAGGTTGGAAACAAAAACTTTATCGGCGTGGAAAACATCGTCGTCGTTGACGTATCCTATTTCCCTTATCGCTTTGCGGACTATTTTCTCGTAATCGAGATTCGCCTTTGTGGTGATTTCTCCGGCTATTACAACGCAATTGCTTTTAACAAGCGTTTCGCACGCAACGCGGCTGAACTTGTCCTGCTCAAGGCATGCGTCGAGAACGCTGTCGGAAATATAGTCGGCTACTTTGTCGGGGTGTCCTTCGCCAACCGACTCTGACGAGAATACATAATTGTTTATCATAAGCGGTCGATATTGTTTTTTTTATTTTTGCTTTCAAGCAAATAATGTCGGCTGAAAAAACTAGCGCTTTTGGATTCCTGAGCGAATTAGGCATCCGCCGCCGAACATATCTTGCTGCTGATTCGGGTTTCCCTTGGATTGGATAAAAGATGGGACAAGCGTTTTTTTTTAGAAGTTCTCAAAAAAAACTTGCAATAAAGCAATAAAGGGAAAATATACAAAATTTTAATTCACGCCGTTGCGCGCATTTTCAAGCTTAAGCTTCGGCGGGATAAATGTCGTTTGAGCAATGAACCATACAATATCAGCACTCGTGGAAAACAAATTCGGCGTTCTCGCAAGGGTCGCCGGAATGTTCAGCGGCAGGGGGTTTAATATTGAGACTCTCAATGTCGGGCCCATCTGCGGAAAGAAGTATTCTCGCATAACCGTGACAGTAAAGGACGGCGGAAACAGCGTTGACCAGTGCGTTAAGCAGCTCAACAAACTTGTGAACGTCATAGACGTAAAAGACTTTTCCAAACTCGACGCGTTTGTCGCACGCGAACTTATCTTGGTAAAGGTAAAGGCAACCCGTACGACTCGTTCGGAAATCGTGCAGGTGGCGGATTTATTCCGCGCAAAGGTTATCGACGTCGACAGCTCTTCCCTCATAATCGAATGCACCGGCAATCCAAATAAGATGAAAGCATTCATCGGAATGATAACTCCTTTTGGGATTATCGATATGGCTCGTACCGGAAATGTCGCGTTGGAGCGCGGCTCTGCCTCCGATAATGGCGACGAAGAAGGCTAATGTTGCGGGCGCGGTTTTTTTGAATTTGCACCGCTTTAGATATAACAACCAACAATAGTAAAGAAAATGAATTATAAACCAGCTAAGGTACTAAAGGAAAAGGACGCTAACAAAAACGTTCTCAAAAATAAAACTCTCGCAGTCATAGGTTATGGCTCGCAGGGGCACGCGCATGCGTTGAACTTGAAGGACAGCGGCTACAAAGTCATTGTTGGCCTGTATCCCAAGAGCAAGTCCATAGAAGTCGCAAAGAAACAGGGCTTCAAGGTTATGCCGACCGCCGAAGCTGTAAAGGCCGCCGACGTCATAATGATTGCCGCTCCCGATATGAAGCAGCAGGCAATTTACGAAAAAGACATCGCGCCGAATCTCGCGCCCGGAAAAACTTTGATTTTCACGCACGGCTTGGCCATCCACTCAGGAATGATTAAGCCGCCTGCCGACGTGAATGTCGTTATGGTTGCGCCTAAAGGTCCGGGGCATACAGTTCGTTCCCAGTATCTCGAAGGAAAGGGAGTTCCCGCCCTCATTGCAGTCGCACAGGGCGGCAAAGCCGCTAAGGAAATTGCTCTCGCGTGGGCGGACGGAATCGGCGGAACTCGCGCGGGCGTAATAGAAACAACATTCAAGGAAGAGACTGAAACTGACCTGTTCGGTGAACAAGCTGTTCTTTGCGGAGGCGTTAGCGCTCTGATTACAGCCGGATTTGAAACCCTCGTAAAGGCCGGATACAAGCCTGAAATGGCGTATTTTGAATGCTGCCACGAGCTCAAGCTCATCGTCGACCTGATTGTTCAGAGCGGCATTTCCGGAATGCGCTTCTCCATTTCTGAAACCGCAAAATACGGCGATATAACCCGCGGTCCCCGCGTTATTACGGACAAAACCAAGAAGGAGATGGAAAAAATCCTCAAGGAAATCCAGACCGGCAAATTCACGAAAGAATGGGTTGCCGAGTACAAAGGCGGCTTGAAGAATTACAACAAGCTTCTTGCAGAGGGTGAAAAGCATCTTATCGAAAAGACTGGCCAGCGTCTCCGCTCTTTAATGCCGTGGGCTGCAAAGACCAACATTAAAGGCGCGCAGGCTTCCTATTCGGCTGTTGTCGAAAAGCCTGTGGCAAAAACGGCAAAGAAATCCGCCAAGAAATAAAAGCGGTGCAATTTAAACAGGTCGGCCTTAAAGTCATTCTTTAAAGCCGACTTTTTTGTATAAAATGGCGAGCAAAATTTTGTATGGAAATAATAAGACTTGCGACGAGGGGTAGTCCGTTGGCATTGGCGCAGGCCAATATGGCTGCCGCGTTTTTAGGCGCAAAACTCCCCGGCGTAATATTTGAAATCGTAGAAATAAAAACCACCGGCGACAAGCGTTTGGATTGGTCTTTGGAAAAATTCGGAGGCAAGGGGCTTTTTACCAAGGAAATAGAAGAGGCCTTGATTTCCGGAGAGGCAGACATTGCCGTGCATAGCGCAAAAGACCTTCCTACACAATCTCCTGACGGCCTTTCTATTGCCGGATGCCTTCCGAGAGACGCTTGCGCGGATATATTGGTTGTGCGCGACAATATAGCCGTCCCTTCTTTTATAGCAACCGGCAGCCCGCGCCGCAGAGAGCAGCTAAAAAAAATATTTCCCCAGGCTGTTTGGGGAGAGCTTCGTGGGAATGTACATACCAGGCTCAAGAAACTTGTGTCGGGGGAGGCGGATGCAACTGTACTTTCAGCTGCTGGACTTTCGAGGTTGGGAATAGAAAAATACGACGGCGTAAAATTTACGGAATTAAAATTGGACGTGTGCGTTCCGGCAGTAGCCCAAGGTATAATAGCTTTGCAATGCAGGTGTTCCGAAGCCGGCGCATACTCGGCTCTTACAGATTCAAAAACAAACGAGGTTTTTGCGGTGGAGCGCGAATTTCTAACAGCTTTAGGCGGAGGGTGCCAGTCCGCATACGCTGCCAATTATGACGGTGAGACGTTTAGATTCTTCCACGAGCTTACGGGGATTCAGCGCGTAAAGCTGGAAGGGGATTTGCAGTCGAAACTCTCTGTAGTGCGCGAATTGGCATCAGGCATATCTTGATAGAAACAGGGGATGTATTTTTCGGAGCATAAAATACCCCGACGAAAAAGCTAAAAGATATTGTTCTTTTGCCGGCAAAATTTTGCAAAAGGCTAGGCGGCATTTATTGTTAATTTTGGTCGCCGATTTTCTCCCTATATTTTACCCAATCTGGAGTTTTTATAGCAACCGCCGCGCGCTTGGATTGGCTTTGTTTAAAGATTCGCCCGCGTACGTATAGCCATCATAAGAATATATAAATGGAAACTTTCTTTTGCCGGTTCCCAAAAAACTTTTGGCGTGATCCGAAATGGGAGGCAACCAAAAATATTTAAAAAGGTTTTGCTTGCCTCTTTCACTTTGGAACTCCTTTATTGCGGAGCGCGCTTAAGTTGTATTTGGCGGCGTATTTTGCGGGCAGATGCGGATATTATCTTATCGGCGCGCCGTACACGGCGTCGGGTCCCAAGAACTCCTCTATTCGAAGCAGCCTGTTATATTTTGAGGTTCTATCGCTGCGCGAGAGCGATCCGGTTTTAATCTGCCCTGAATTTGTGGCTACGGCAATGTCGGCAATCGTCGTGTCTTCCGTTTCCCCAGAGCGGTGCGATATTATAGGGGCGTATGAGGCCCTTTTGGCAATTTCGACGGCGTCGAGCGTTTCGGTGAGGGTTCCTATTTGGTTTACTTTCACCAAAATAGAATTTGCAACTCTGCGCTCAATTCCCTTTTTCAAATATTGGGTATTTGTGACAAAGAGGTCGTCGCCTACCAGCTGGGTAGAATTTCCCATTGCGTCTGTTATTTTTTTCCAACCTGCCCAGTCTTCGTCGGCGCATGGGTCTTCTATTGAGAATATTGGGTATTTTGATTTAAGCCCCTGCAGAAATGCTATCATGTCTGACGCGCTTTTTACAGAGTTGTCCGACTTCTTAAATACATAAGCGTTTGTGCGCTTATCGTAGAATTCGCTAGCGGCTACATCCAAAGCAATCATTATGTCTTTGCCCAGTTTGTATCCGGCCGCCTTGACAGCGGCGGCTATAGCCTCGAGCGCAGCTTCGTTTGACGGCAGGTTGGGAGCAAATCCGCCCTCGTCGCCTACCGCCGTCGATAGCGAATTTGCCTTAAGGACTTTTTTTAAAGCGTGGAATGTTTCCGCGCCCATTCGGACCGCTTCGGAAAACGTGGGGGCGCCTACGGGGGCTATCATAAATTCCTGAATGTCGATTGGCGCGTCGGAGTGTGCTCCGCCGTTTATGACATTCATCATTGGGACCGGCAGAACGCGCGCATTTACGCCGCCAAGATATTTGAACAGCGGTTGGCGCATGGCTTGGGCCGCCGCTTTTGCGGTTGCCAATGACACTGCCAAAATCGCGTTTGCGCCGAGTTTCTTTTTGTTTTGGGTAGAGTCCAAAAGAATCATAGCGCGGTCGATTGCGCATTGGTCCAAGGCGTCCATTCCTATCAGTGCTGAGGCTATTTTTATGTTTACATTTGCTACTGCTTTTAATACGCCCTTGCCGTTGTAGCGTTTTTTTAATAATCTATTTTCGCGCTTAAAGTCCGCATTTTCGTCCCGCAGTTCCACTGCTTCGTGCTGGCCGGTAGACGCTCCGGACGGCACTGAAGCGACTCCAACAGTTCCACATTCCAATTCGACTTCCGCTTCCACCGTGGGATTGCCTCTTGAATCGAGAATCTCGCGGGCTTTTATATTTGTTATTTTTGTCATAATATGCCTTTCATTAACAATTATCGGACAAATATATTTTCTATAAAATGCTCTCTTTGGCGTCTTGGCGTATGGCCCGTCCACGCAAACGTCTCAAAGTTAAAAAAAAATATTGAAACGGGAAAATTTTGGTGGTAGCTTTTTTCTGTTAAGACGTCTGTTAAAGCGCACGGCGTTATAAATCTCCGCGCGATTTTTTCAGCGCAAATTTTATCAACAAAGTATTAAGGAAATAATATGTCAAACAAACCTCTAAATGTAGGACTCGTAGGCGGAGGCTGCGGCGCGTTTATCGCACAGCCCCATCAAAAGGCAATTTTTTCGGACGGAACGCGCCGCGTAGTTGCGGGTGCGCTCCACCCTGATCCGGAAATCGCGATGAGCGAGGCCGCTAAATGGCCTTATCCGATAAAAGGATATCCGTCGTATGTCGATATGATAAACGACCAGAAAAATCTGCCGGAAGACGAACGTTTGGACTATATACTTATAGTGACTCCGAATTTTGTGCATTTTGACCCTGCAATGAAGGCGATTGAGGCCGGAATTCCGGTTATGTGCGAAAAGCCCCTTACGGTCGACTTAGAACAGGCGGACAAGCTCGTTGAGGCGGCGACTTCAAAGGGATTGCCTTTTGCGGTTGCCCATACGTATCTTGGTCATTGGTCTTCATGGTTTTCGCGCTTCGTAGTCACAAGCGGGCTTTTAGGCGATATCCGCTGGGTTGATTCCAGCTATTTGCAGGGGTGGCTTGCAAAGAGGGCAGACAAGGAAGGCACGGCGGAGGGCGCCAACTGGCGCACCGACCCGAAGCGTTCAGGCGGCTCTCTTTGCGGAGGCGATATTGGAACCCACGCTCTGATGCAGCTGCGTTTCGTCACTGGCTTGGACGTAACGCGCGTGTCTGCGCATCTTGAGACATTTATAAGTAGCAGGCTTTTGGACGACCACTTTACAACATATTGCGAACTTTCAAACGGCGGCAAGGCTATGGTAAGGGCTTCGCAAATTTGCTATGGTCACAAGAACGATTTGTCTATAGAAGTTGTCGGCTCAAAAGGCTCTCTCTATTGGAAGCAGGAGCAGTCCGAAAAAGTTACGATTATGCTTCCGGGACAGCCAGACAGAGTTTATTGGCGCGGCGATGTCCAGCCGAACGACGGTTTCCTTGGCGATGTTCCCGAAGCGCTCCTTAAAGAGCCGAGAATCCCGTCCGGCCACTGCGAGGGATTCCACGACGCCTATGCCCGTTTGCACCGCGAATTTGAAAAGGATATTCGCGCGTGGAAGGAGGGCAAGAAGTTCTCCTACGAGCACGATAGATACGCTACGGTTCTCGACGGCAGAATGGGACTGGCGTTTATCGATGCCGCTCTCAAGAGCAATGCCAAGCAGGGCGCATGGGAAGACGTTAAGTTATCTTAATAGTTTTTGTTGTTTCGCGCGCATAAAACGGCGCGCGAAATTTTTCTTCAAATTTAACAATAAAAAAAGGAAAAATTATGGCAAGACCTCTCACATTGTTCCTCGGCCAATGGGCCGACATGAAACTTGAAGACCTGGCTCCTCTGGCTAAAAAGATGGGGTATGAAGGTTTGGAAATTCCTATCACCCAAAACCACTTCGATTTTGAAAAAGCCCACGACGAGGCTTATTTGAAAAACCGCTGGGAAATACTCGCCGACAACGGCTTAAACTGCTACGCGCTTTCAAACCACTTGGTCGGACAATGCGTTTGCGACAATATCGATACCCGCCACAAAGCAATTATATCGGCATCTTTGTGGGGGGACGGCGATCCGGAAGGAGTTCGCCAGCGCGCCGCAAAGGAGATGGTTGAAACCGCGCAAATCTGCAAAAAGTTTATGTCGATGCGCCCGAAAAGCCTCGGCGAATCTCCTATACCTCCGACGGTCACGGGATTTACAGGTTCTTCCGTATGGCAATATCTCTATTCATTCCCGCCGGCTTCACAGGATATGATACAGGCTGGATACGACGACTTTGCCGAACGCTGGACTCCGATTCTCAATGCATTTGACGCGGAAGGAGTGAATTTTGCTCTAGAAGTCCATCCGACTGAAATTGCGTTTGACATCGCCAGCGCCGAGCGCGCTCTTGAAGCAATAAAGTTCCATAAGCGCTTCGGATTTAATTTTGACCCGTCGCACTTTGGCTACCAGGGAGTGGATTATGTGAAGTTTATCCGCAAATTTGGCGACAGAATTTTCCATGCCCACATGAAGGATGTTTGGTGGGGTCATGGAAACGGAGAAGCCGGAGTTTTTGGCGGGCACACGGACTTCTGCGATCCGCGCAGATATTGGGACTTCCGCTCCATCGGCCACGGAGACATCAATTTTGAGGAGGTAATCGTAGCGCTCAACGATATTGGCTACAACGGCCCGCTATCGGTTGAATGGGAAGACGGCAGAATGGACAGAATCTACGGCGCGACCCAATCGGCCGAGCGCGTGCGCGGCTTCGATTTCCCGCGCTCTACAATAGCGTTCGATTCTGCGTTCGACACATCTAACCAATAATTTTATTTTCTTTGCCGTTCTTTGGATTAAGTTAAATTTTTATTTTGCAAGAATAGGCGGAAGCGCCGCGGCAGTTTAATACTGCCTTGGGGCGATTTTTTGCCGGTTTAGTCCAATAAAAGGCTTAAAAAATAAAATACAGCATATTGCATATTTTAGCGCAGCCGGATTTTAATTTCGGCTGCGCTTTTTTTAGGTGGGCAGGACATTTTTATTTTATTTATTGACACGTCTGGTTTTATGTTTAAAAGATTATACGCAAGTTAAAGCAAATCTGGTAAATTTTCTGTTTATGAATTTAAAAAAACTATAATTGGGACGTTGTTAGTCTTAAGCGCTTCATATGCTTTTGCGGGATATTTTGCAGATTACAACCTTGATTCGACTTCAGGTGCATATTCTTGGGGTAATATAGAATGGGTTGATTCCAACGGAGAGCTGTTGGACGGTTATCCTCCTTATTTGACAGACAGCGTGTATATAGGAACTAATTCTATAAGCGTAGAGATTACCAACGAGGCTTACGCGAAGGAAGTTTCTCTTGGCGTTACAAGCGGAAAAACGTCTCCTGTTAGCCTTGCGTTTTACGGAGAGGGCGCTTTCCTTTATGTAGGAAATGATGGCGATGTAGGCGGTTCTATAAATTCAGTCGACGCCGCTACCGGTGATACCGCAACCCTTGGCTGGACTATGCAAAGCAGGTTGGTTTTTTCATCAAATAATACAACGGGCGTTTCAAGCCGATTCACAAATGCTTCGGAGTTTGAAGTTTATGTTGTGGAGGTTGGCCACAACAGCCAGTTTGCCGGAACAGAATGGCTTATAAACCAAGATTGCAACTACACAGTCTCAGGGTGGCTGAATGTTGGCGCTACAAACGGCTCAAATAAGGGCGATTTTACTGCAGCCATCACCCATACTGCCGGAACTTTGAATGTGAGCAGAATTTTGTTTTCATCCGGCACGTCTGACGGAGCAGTATCCAACACTTGGTACACTTTGGATGGCGGAAAGTTCAATGTTTCCAGCGTCCACCTAGGGAATACCTATGATGTCGATCAGAGCGGAGATATCGTCACAATAGACGCCAATTTCAATTTGTTGAGCGGCGAGATATCGCATTATAATTACACGGATATGACATTCCGGGATTCTTTCGGGCACGACAATACAAGAAGTACGGGAATGGTTAACAATGGCGCGTTCAATCTCAATTTTAGCGATAAAAAGGCAGCGTATGAAGGCTACGCAGGATCGCATAGCGCGATGGTTTTTAACACATCGACTCCCATTATACGCTTTGAAGACACCGTTTATTTAAAAGACTACCAATCGACAGCTGGAGGTTTTACGATTCGTGGCAATGGAAAGCTTTATAATTACGCTACCGCAACCATCACTGGAAAAATTTCCGTTTTAGATACGGCTACTTTGGTTGTGTCCGGGACGGATTCCATAAATGTAAATGGTGTCAATGTGGATATGGTTGGCAAAATGTTTGAGACGGCGTCAGAAATTTACGTGTCAAGCGGCGCAAAGTTTGATTTCTCTAAGTCGGCAGTCCAAAAAGTGTTTTCCGGCCAAACAATTAGCGGCGCCGGTCAAATTTTGGCGAGCACATCCCAAAATCTTCAGATATTTGGCTCCTTAGCCCCTGCTGGAGACGACGGTGCTGCTGGAAAGCTTGCCATATCAGGAAACGGAACTGTTGAAATGTCAAAAGACGCGTCTTTAGTGTTCAATTTGTTCTCGTCGGACGGGAAGTCGGTTTCGTCTGCCGATAAGATATCATTTGCGATCGCCACAACATTTGTTGAGATGAACGAAGGCGAGGGGTTGGGAAAGTTTATTTTTGATACTTCTCAAATATTGGAAGACACGTCGTTCCAATTATCAAGCTTGTTCGAAAATGCCAATGCTGATTGGTCAAAATTTGAATTTTTAACCACAGAAGCTTCGCGAGTGCAGGCTGCGTTTGACGGAGTGGACACAATAAACCTTTCTATAATTCCGGAACCATCCGCATTTGCAATTGCTCTTGGGGCTTTGGCTCTCGGATTCGCGGCGCGCAGGCGCATGAAAAGATAGTTCGCAAGATTTGAAAAAAGCCGCATTTTTATTTGCGGCTTTTTTTTTGCGATAAACTTCGCCGCTCAATTTCAATTATTAACGGCAATCCCCGTTTTTAGAGGGATTGCCGTTGGCGTTTGCCTAAAGCCTAAAAGTGGGATTGCTTGTTGCGAGTAAAATGCCCGATAGTTCACCATTTTTTACATTTTGCAAACTGTGCAAGAATGCAAAAGGTTTCACATCCTTTTCTGTGGTGTGATATATTGAGACTGCGAATTTTTTATGGGAATTTCGTCTTTGTCATAAAAAATCCGGTAAATAAAAACGCCTAGCAACTTAAAATTATTGGATAAAAAAACAAATTGCCCGAATTTGAAAAATTTTACGGAGCCGACGCGGCTTAAAAACAGCGTTTGCTATTACTTGCTGCAGCGTTCAAATTTTAGGAAACTGCAATTTATTTTTTGTCGGGCGCAAAAAGAAGGCGGAGGAAAATCCAGCCGCCTTCTTTTATTATTGAACTCCTTTTACTTGAGTTCTTTTACTTTTATATTTTTCCACAATACTTTGCATTTCATTCCGGCGTGGATTTGAAGTCCGAAAAATCCGGGTTTTGTCCCTTTCCATTCAAGGTCTGATACCGGAACGCCGTTTAGCCATGTCTTGATTGTATCGCCATTGCATAGGATTGTCATCCTATTCCAGTCGTCAAGTTTTACGGCTTTGCGGGCGGCCTCTTGATCCTCTCTGGACAGCGAATATTTCCATTCAAAGCCCTCGTTGTAGATGCCTGCGGACCAAGCCCGGACAGAATCGTCCATTTCGGCTTGCGGCCCGTAAACTCCGCCTTTATCGTTGGTTTGCCCGCGGAATATAACTCCGGAATTTCCATGCTCAACCCATTTAAAATCACAGACAAATATGAAGTTGAAATAATCTTTTTTGTCGGTTGCCAAAAATGAGTTTTGCTTCATTTTCGGGTCGGTTTCTCCGAGTATGCAGCCATCCACAACGGAATATTTAGCGCTGCCGGTTGTAGTGTGCCAGCCGTTTAGAGTTTTCCCGTCAAAGAGCGGCGCAAAAGTCCCGTCTATTTGCGGCTCGGCGTCCTTGGCGACTTTCATCTCGCGGTCGTCAACTGCGCGGGCTTTGTATTTTTCCTGCCAAACTTTTTTGGGAGGGGCTATTTTCACCTTTAATTTGTCTCCGACAAATTTGTACAGAGAATCGGATTTATCCAAGTTCCCGTCCAAAATTTCCCATGCGGCGGCCGCCATAAAAGGGTTTT
>FR901603.1:87558-91290 GCA_000438015.1 Coraliomargarita sp. CAG:312
GGCTCTTGGCAAGCTTCTTTATAATGATTTTCGCTATTTCTTCCCGCATTTGGGAATCTTTTATTGTTTTAAAGTTTGATGCAAAGTCCTTGAGGTCGCCGTAGGTAATCGAGTCCTCAATGTGTTTTTTAGCTTTTGAGTTTCCGTCGAAGAAGATTTTCCAAAGCTGGTTTCGGGCTTTGAGATCGCCCCGGTTTACCAAGATTTCGAGCACTTGCAAATCGTTCTTTGCGGCTTCCGCTTCAAGAATTTTCTTGAGGTTAAAGCTTGGGTTCTCGACAAGCACGTTGCGCGCGAGATTAGAATACGGGCGCTCGCCTTTTCTAAAGATTTCCAAAATCTTCTTAAGATTTGGCTCGTCGGTGCAAAGGAAGCGCGCGGAATATATTGCTTCGGCTTTAATATCGGCGTCGGGCGAGTCCATCTCAGGCGCAATTGTAGGATAAAAACGCGTGTCCCCAGTTATCATAAACGAGCCTATTGCCGCAAGTTTGGCTTTGCGGTTTAGCGAGGGGAACTTTTTTATCAGCTCCTGGGAATTCTCGAAAGTCCTGCCTTTGTTCATAGCTCTGCCGGCCATTGCCGAGTTGAATCCTCCTGCCGCGATAATATTGTCAAAATAGGCGACTCTATTGTCCGAGAGTTCTCCGCGGACCATAATCGACGGCGAATAGTTTTCCGGAACTCCCTGCAGAGCTTTTTTTGCCAATGAGGGTTTGCCAGCCAGGAAAGCTTTCTCTGCAAGTGCGTTAAGGGCAGCTATTGCTGAATTTCTGCGCCCGTCGTTCTGTTCGACGATTTTATTAAGAATATCTATCGCTTCGGAACTCAGCGTCCTTCCCAGGGCAACTGTTGCAAACTTCCCCAGTACGGGATTTCCAGAATTTGCCTGTTTTGCGATTATCTCGACATTGTCGGGATTGTTTCTAGCTGCAAGGGTGGATATTATGTTCATCCGGTTTGTGATGCTCTCTTGGTTGAGTGCTTCCTCCAAAGCTTCGTCAACATCGGAAGAATCTATCCCAAGCAATACGTCGCAAGCCGACGCAGAACGCTTTTCGTTGCGCAGGGCTTTGGATATTATTTCTATGGAATCTTCGCTCGCGATGGGCTTTAATATGTCGCATATATAGAAAAAGGCCTCGTCAGAAACAGACATTTCCGAAAGCTTGTTTAGTATGTTGCTCTCTATTTCCGATACTTTTGCCTTCTTTTGCGATTCAGCTTTTAATTTATAGAACCAACCAAGGCTTGAGCCTGGTTTGTATTCAGTCATGTCAACATATTCGTCGGCAAAAACCGTGGACGAAAATATCGAAGCTGCCGCCGCTATTATTAAAAAGTATTTTTTCATGTTGTTTTACCCTTTTTTCTTTATTGTTGCGGTTAGGCCGGGAGAACCCACGGGGCGCTGTATGCGCGGTCGCAAAGGCGCGCGGCCTGTTCGTCTCCGATAATTTTTTCGTTCTTGATATCCCATTTTATCGGGCGGTTTAGCTTATAGGCTATTTCAGCCAGCAGGCATCCTGTATTAGTGCGGTGTGCTACGTCGATGTCAGTTACGGCGATTCTTCTGTCCAGGACGCTGTCTATAAATGCCGTGAAATGGTCTCCATGGCGAATCGGGAACAACCTGTCTTCAGTTGGAAGAATGCGGGTCTCGGCTATTCCTATCGGATCGGAGAAAATCGTTTCGCGGGAGACGAATAATTTTCCCTTTGAACCGAAAAATTCCACGCCGTTTCTGTTCATGTCTGATATTTCGATTTCCACTCCGTTATTATAAAAAAGGGAAACTCTAAATTTCATCGGCTGGTCTGAGAATCCGTCTTTAGGCCATTCGATATGCGTTGGAACTATTTCCTTGGGGCCGGAGTCGTCGCAACCCAAAGCCCAGAGCGCTATGTCCAAATGGTGGGCGCCCCAGTCGGCGATTTTGCCTGCGCTATAGTTTGTCACTCCGCGCCAGCGGGTAAATGTTCTGCGGGGATTATAGAATGACGAGCGCGGGGCAGGGCCTTGCCACATTTCCCAGTCGAAGCCTTCAGGAACGGGTTCGGGGGACAGCGTTTCCGCTTTAAAATTCGACGGCAGCCCTATTTTTATTCTTGAAATTTGCCCAAGGTATCCGTTGCGCACAATTTCAGCAGCCCTTACGAAAGCCGGCAGGGAACGCTGCCACGAACCGGTTTGCCATATACATCCGGAGTTCATGACGCTGTCGCGCAAAACTTGGCCTTCGCGTATTGTCCTGGTAAGCGGCTTCTCGCCGAATACATCTTTGCCTTTGGCTACGCAAGCCAATCCCACCAGCGCGTGCCAGTGGTCTGGAGTTGCGGTTGTCACGACATCTATTCCGGGCTGTTCTAAAACTTCGCGGAAGTCGTTAAATGCCGGAATGTCCATTCCGAACTGTGCGCGGGCGGCGCGCATGCCGCGCGTTTCATTGTTGCCGTAGCCGTAATATTGGCGGCCTTCGGTGTTGTTTACGTCGCAGAGAGCAACTATTTGCACGCGTTTGTCGCTAAAGAAGTTTTTTGTATTGGCAGTTCCCTGGGTCCCAAGGCCTATTGAAGCCATAGTAATGCGCTCGCTTGGCGCGACCGCTCCGTCCTTGCCTAGCGCGGAAGCCGGAATAATGGTCGGAAATCCGACAGCCACTCCTGCGCGCGCAACATTTTTAATGAATTCACGTCTATTCATAGAATTTTTGTTGTTAAAGTAATCCGTCAAACGATTGAGTAAGAATCTATATTCTTCGGCTGTGGTGTCAAGCATTCTAGCCAAAAAAGACCTATATTCCCCCGTAAAAATTTTGCGGCGGAATATTCTTCTAAGCCGGGCCTGCGAATATTGTCCGGAATGTATTAGCTATAGCGCCTTGAGTTTGCGGAGTCCCGTAAATCTATCCAGAAGCTTTTCTCGCTCAATTCTAAAAGGAGCCATGTAGGGCATATTCCTATGCGTTTGAAACGCGTCTTCGTCCTTGTATTCTTCTATAAAAAGAAATATGTTTGGATCTTCAACGTCTTGCAACAGATCGTAGCGCAGGCATCCAGGTTCTTTGCGGGTTTGGGCGACTACGTCTGCCGCGAGTCTTTTAAAGGCTTCCGCATCCTTGACGCGGAGTCCTGCTTCGACTATTATTGGAGCGGTTGTTTCGGACATTTATTTGCCGGGTTTTGCGGTTGTTTGTTCAGGGGATATTTTTTTGAAATCGGCGGCTATTTTACCGTCCTTGTACAATTTCAGCGAGTCTCCTTTTACGCAAATGAAATCGGCGTTTGAAATTGTTTTTAAGAAAGCGTCTTCATATTTGAAGTTTGGACCCATCATGCGGGTTGTGAAAAACTTGTCTGCCTTAAAATTGCCGCTCGGCGTTATTGAAGGGCTTCCTCCGAAAAGATTGTCGCCCGCTTTGCCGTTTACGCGGCAGTTGGAGTCGAAGAACATATAAACTTCGTATTTCCCGTTAGTGGTTGGCGCTTTCAAGTCTCCTTGGTTTGCCAGAGATACTGGAGTCCAGACCGTGTCTTTAAGTTTTGAAAAAAGAGGCTCCATGACTTTGCCGTCCTCAAATTTTTCATTTGGGTCAGGTTTGCATTGGGGCGTTTTTGCGCAGGCGCCTTCCGCCTTTGCATAGGGGCATTCGTTGGGGTACGAGGCTTTTTTGCCGTTTGGGCTTGAGCAGCCTAATGGCAACAATGCGGCAGACAAAACCGCCGCTACAAG
>FR901603.1:91297-93096 GCA_000438015.1 Coraliomargarita sp. CAG:312
AGACAAAACCGCCGCTACAAGGAAGTATTTTGTTTTTATCATATGTAATATTGACCTTTCTATTTGCCGTATGTTCGATTTTTTTGGTACAATGCGCTTCTTGTCAAAAATTCAAATTCTAGTCTTTTCTTTTATATTATAATATACTCTAATGTCGGCGTATGGACAATATAAATATAGACGGAAAATCGTTTCAAGCTTACACTATAAAAACAACCAATGCTTCGCTGCTGATAATAAATGGAAAAAAGGGGATGCTGGCCTGCGGGTATGTAAAAGTTGAAACAGCCGACAAGCTCGGCGACGTTCTCGCAATCGTAACCGGGGTAAATTCTTACGACGACATGCGCTTAAAGCCGGTTGTCGCCGTAAGCAAAGCCGCCGAGGCTTTGGGAATAAAACCCGGAATGAGCGGAGGCCAAGCTCTTGCAATTTTGGCGTGAAAAAAGATTGCCTTTGCCTAAAAATTCAGCCATATTCAACCAATTATAACCCAACAGGAGTAAAATTATATGTCATTTATTTTAAGAACAAAATTGAGTCTAATGATGTTTTTGCAGTTTATGCTTGTGGCGGCATTCTGGGTGCAGCTGTCGAGCTACCTGGATAAAATGGAGATAAAGGGGGTAATGTTTTCTCTTATCATGTCCACAATGGCAATAGGCTCGATATTTTCGCCGCTAATGGGAATGTTTGCGGACAGAGTCGCGAGCGCGGAAAAAGTTCTGTTCGTCTTGAACGTTGCCGTAGCCGTATTTTTGGGAGCTGCTTATGTCACGACATCCCCGACTCTGATATTTGTATGGCTAGTGCTCGCTATGTGCGCCTATATGCCAACATGGGGGCTTACAGCCACTATCGCAATGGCAAACAGCACTCCCGAAGCTTTCCCGTATATTCGCGTGTTCGGGTCTCTTGGATGGGTTTGCGCGGCTGTTTTTGCGCTTGCGGCTAAATGGATGTTCGACGTCGTGATTGACGGCACAGCCATTCCTCTGGCTTGCGGCGCCGGGGTTGCCGCCGTTGCTGCGGTATTTGCGCTTTTCCTGCCGGTCACTCCGCCGAAATCCAAGGGAGAGTCCATGTCAATTACCGAGGCTCTTGGATTAAAGGCTTTCGTAATGCTGAAAGACACAAATATCGCAATTTTTATGGCGTCGGTTGTCGTGTGGACTGTTGCATTTACAATTTATTGGATGTATGCGTCTTTCTTGTCGACTTTGAACATAGAAAATATTACTCCAACGCTTAATGTCGGGCAAATTTCCGAACTTCTTTTTATGGTGTTGGTTCCCATTTCTATTAAATTTTTAGGATTCAAGAAGACTATGGGTTTAGGCATATTTGCGATGCTATTGCGCTATTTGCTCAGCGCTTTTGCCCCGGAAATCAACGGGTTGTACTGGGGTGCAATCGCCGTGCACGGAATCATTTTCGGATTCTTCTTTGTCGTCGCGCAGATGTACATTGACATAAAAGCTCCCGCAGACATCAAAGCTCAGGCGCAAGGACTTTTCTTCTTCTTCTATGGGATAGCGCAAATTTTGGGAACGTTCTTCTCAACATGGCTAATAGAAACCAATACAGTTACGCTGTCGGTTGAGAGCGTCACCGCTACTGTCGATGCTGTAAAACAGGTCGCGGCAACAGGAACGGCCGTCGATTGGAAAACAATCTTCCTTGTAGAAAGCGGAATTTCGGCGGTGTTGTTGGTTGCGTTTATGCTGTTCTTCAAGGACGACGCAAAAAGCGCCCAATAACTTGCCAAGAGTTTACGGTTTCGGCGGCGGATTTTTCCC
>FR901603.1:93176-97408 GCA_000438015.1 Coraliomargarita sp. CAG:312
AGAATATATTATAGGTCTATTAAAAAATAGATTTTATTTAAACGTTGTATTTCCATGTGTTGCGCGCCGATCAAAACGCATTTTGAAGCCGCTGAATTTGGAAAAGGTTTTTGCTATAAGTAAACTTTTATATATTTACTGCCATTGGCCCACCATTTTAATACAGAATTTTATACTTGAAAACACTGCATTCTATTATATATAAAAATAAAAACTTAAAGAGTAGGAATATTGAAATGCAAAGATACAAGTTCTTTTATTCGCTAGTAATTTTATTAGCTTTTTCAGCAGCAAATGCCGATGTTGTGGAGAGCGGCAAATGGAGATCTTCATCCACATGGTCTGAAGGAGAAGTTCCGTCAAGCTCGTTGGAATCTCCTTACACATCGCTTACTATGGGCTCCAGCGGAATTACGCTTGAAGTTGATTCAGACCAGTGGGTTGACAGGTTGAACGTCGGAGATTATACAGATACTACTATCGTAATAGACAGCGGGGTGACTTTTTCAATAGGAGGCTGCGATTCTCCAAAAGAGCTTATTACCTCAAGTTCTGCTTCAAATACCATTAATTTTACAGGAGACGGAACTCTTGCATTGGGCTTTTCTAAGCTGGCCGATCCTCTAATCGGCAAATCTACGATAGTATTTGATGTAAACGTAGAAGGAAAGGCCCATTGGGGCAATTATTTTAATACAGATTCAAATGCAAACATAACTATAAACAAAAATTTTAAAATTTACGGACAGTCCAATTTCAGCGGATCGACGGTTTCCGTAAACGGTTCTACTTTTTCAACAGGTACAATTATCGCATTTGGAAAATTTTTCCTTTCAGAGAACACCAATGCGACTGTTACGGCTATTAACGGGGGAAATTGGGACATACAGGGCAATGTGACCGTAACCGGAAGATACAGCTGGGCTGATACAAGAATGGCTATAAAATTGAACGGCACTAATGTTATTGGCGCAAATGCAAGTTTGAAATCAACTACGGAAGATTCTACTGGTTGCGTTTTGCTAAGCGGGTCTTTAACTTCATATGCTGCCGCAAATGCCGTCAGCTTTTCCCAGAAAACGTATTTAATAAGCACTTCTTCGGATAATCCGTACGTGCTGACTCTCAACTCGTCAAACGCGATTAATACCGAGGGCGCGGCGTCGCAGGGGGCATCTAACTTTAATATAATAAATTATTATCTTACATACCAAGACAAGGTCCAAACGGAGCATTTTGAAGCGTCGCATGCCAAAATTGTTTTAGGCGCAAACAATGATTTCGGAAGTTTTACATACTTCGACGGATCGTCTCTGGCAATGGAGACAAACGGCTTTTCTTCGACAATCGGAAGTTTTATAGGCTATGCCGATGGCGCGACTTTCACCCTTAATCTGTCGAACCATAACGACTTTACATTGAAGCTCATGGAGCTTGACAATATTGTCACTTTTTACGACGACGACGGTTTCTTGCGCGCAGAAAATATTCTTGTAATAGAGGATTCAATCGGAGATTTTGCATACATACGCGACGCTGGGGACGGCGGTTATTGGATAAATGCGACTTCCGCAGTTCCCGAACCAGCGGCTTTTGCGGCTTGTTTTGGCGCGTTGGCGCTTGCTTTTGCGGCTCTCCGCAGGCGCAGATAAGCGGGGAATTTGGAATTTTTTAATTTGGGCGCGCTGAAGTTTTTTCCAGCGCGCAATTTTTTTCTATTTGCCGCGTTTATTTTGCATTAATGCGCAATCTGCGGATTTCTGCGCACCTTCATTTTTGCGCATAAAATCTTAATGACACAAAAACATGAAAAATTTTCTTTACAAAATTTAAAATACCCAATACGGGTATATGGCATAATCAAAAAAAGATATGAAACAGTGCATTGATTCGGAAAAGGCTGTGAAGCGTTTGAGGCGCATACAGGGGCAGATAGGCGGAATAATAAGGATGATGGAGCAGGAAAAGGATTGCGAGGACATTCTCGTTCAAATAGGGGCGGCGAAGGCTGGGCTGCACAAGGCGGGGCAGTCCATACTTGAATCGCACTTGCGCCATTGCGTGATGGACGCGGTAAATGCGGGAAAAGGAGAGGAAGCTTTAAAAAAGCTTTCCGCGGCTTTAGAGCAATTTTCTAGAATAGTTTAGAATTGGGGGCAATTTTTAGATGGGGATTTATTAACAACGCGCAGTATTGCCTGGCGGTTTTTAATAAGAAAGCAATTGGAGCTATGGCGCTTTGAAATTTTGACGGAGAAAATGCTATGGAAAAAACGGTGGAATTATTATCGGGATTAAAAATGACGGTAGCCGGCGGAATTTTTTTGGCGGCGAGCCTTGTATGCATGCTAGCGAAAGTTGAGCTGCCAATTAATCCGGCGTGGATAACGGTTGCAATCTGCGGAATACCTATTGTGTTTAAGGCGTTCAAGCAGATAATTTTTCGGCGCAAAATATCGTCTCCGCTGCTTATTTCGATAGCGATGTTTGCGGCGGTTTATATAGGGGAAGTTTTTGCCGCGGGAGAGGTGGCTTTTATAATGGCTATAGGCGGCATTCTTGAGGATATGACTGTGGAGCGCGCAAAGAGGGGTATAAAAAATCTGGTATCGCTTGCGCCTGCCCGCGGTAGAATCGTGACCGAGGGCGGGGAAAAAGAGGTTGTGCTGGAGGATATAAAAGCCGGAGATATATTGAGGGTTTTGCCTGGAGAATCGATTCCCGTTGACGGAGAAATAATATCGGGGCAGACGTCGGTGGACCAATCGGTTATGACCGGAGAATCACTGCCGGTAGATAAGGGAATAGGCGATAAAGTATATTGCGGCACAATTAACCGCTTTGGCTCGATGGACATTAAGGCTTTAAAGGTTGGCAAGGATTCGTCGTTTGGGAAACTTGTTGAAATCGTCCGCGAGGCAGAACAGAATAAGTCTCCTACCGAGCGGATTGTCGACAAATGGGCGTCATGGCTAGTTCCTTCGGCTTTGGTGATAGCCGTTGCGACATATTTATTTACGGGAGACATAACCCGTGCAGTCACTGTGCTAGTAGTGTTTTGTCCCTGCGCGCTTGTGTTGGCGACTCCCACATCCGTAATGGCAGCAATAGGGCAGGCTGCAAAATACGGAGTCATAGTAAAATCTGGGGCTGCATTGGAGAAAATGGGGAAAGTTGATTGCGCGGCGTTCGACAAGACAGGAACTTTAACTTTAGGCAAGCCGTCGGTAAGCGACATAATTGTTTTGGATAAATCTTTCTCTGAATCCGATTTGCTTTTTTATGCGGCTTCAGCGGAATCACGTTCTGAACACCCGTTAGGCAAGGCGGTTGTTTCCCGCGCGGCGGAGAAAGGGATTGGCTTGTCGGCGCCTGATGATTTTACAATGGTTCCCGGTCGTGGGGTATGCGCGGTCGTCGGGGGGCGCAAAGTTCTTTGTGGGAACGCCGAATTCATGGATGAAAACTCCGTCGAAATAGAGGAGGCAACTGGGATTGGAGGGTTGCGGAATGCCGGAAAGGCAGTTATATTAGTGGCAATCGGAGGCAGATTTGCCGGCGCAATGGGGCTTTCCGATGTTTTAAAAGAGAATGCATCTTCTATTGTTTCCGAACTGGAAGAAATGGGAACAGAATCGATTCTTTTGACTGGAGATAACCCGCAGGCTGCAGAATTTATTGCGTCAAAGATTGGAATAAAGAGAGTTTTCGCGGGGCTTTTGCCGTTGGGAAAGGTAGAAAAGATAAAGGAACTTAGATCTGCCGGCAAAAAGGTATGCATGGTAGGCGACGGCGTGAATGACGCGCCCGCTTTAAAAATTGCCGATGTAGGGGTTGCAATGGGGGCAATGGGCAGCGATATAGCTGTTGATGCGGCAGAAATAGCCCTCATGGGCGACGATGTATCAAAAATACCGTATTTAAAGCGATTGTCCATGGCGACTGTCAGCCTTATAAAATTTAACATAAGCCTGTCTATGGCTATAAATATTATAGCTATAACGCTTTCTGTAATGGCATTGCTGAATCCTGTCACTGGTGCGCTCGTGCATAATGCCGGTTCCGTGCTAGTTGTGTTAAACGCCGGGCTTCTTTATGACAGAGATTACATAAAGAAGAAAAATGGGCAAAATAAATGAGTCTTTTTATGGAAGAGAACAAACTTATATATTGATAATGTAAAAAATAATTTGATAAAACGAGTTTTGACTTTACAGCAAAATGATCTTTCT
>FR901603.1:97498-107800 GCA_000438015.1 Coraliomargarita sp. CAG:312
TATTGACATAATTTATTTTATGCTCGATACTTAACAAAATTTTTAGCTGTAAAGTCTTAACTGATTATGCCGAATTTTATGCTCTACATTGTACCATGAAATTCGGCAATTTTTTTATACAACAAAAAAATTATTGTTCTCATCCAATTTTTCGTTTTTCTCGTTTTCCATCAATTCAGAAAAAAACTCAACTTGTTCGGGGACTTTCTCCAACTCTTTCGGTATTCTGCTAACTATTTTACTCATTCCCCATTGTCGGTCGGTAAAAAATAACAATCTAACTTCTCCTGTCGTCGGAGCGTAGGATTTTACACGTTCGTAATATTTTGCCATGCGTTCAAGCGATACGCAGGGCCGAGAGTAAACAGAATATTGTATCATTATAAATCCGTCGTCTAAGAGCGCCTTTCTAAATCTGGCGGCTTCTTTCCGCTCCTCGTCGATGATGACGGGTAAATCGAACATTGCCATTAACCATCCCATTCTAAGAGGACTCTTTCTTTCAAATTTCATTTATGAAATTTAGGAACCCACAGGTTGTCTGCCTTTTTTTCCCGGCATGCATTTGCGAGGCTTTCGCACAAAGCATCAGTGGCATCCATTAATTTTATTGTTCGTGATCCTTTGCGCACGCGGGTATTGGATAGAAATTTTCCTAGGTATACCGCCCATGACCGTATATTTGGCGTGTTGTCGGAAAGGTTGTATTTGTATAGCGCGTAGTCGACAAATGATCTGAAAGGTTCTATTATATCGTATACAAGCGGGATATTTTTATAATATGTTTTATGGTTTACGCCGAGCAGATAGTTTAGTCCCGACACTATAACGCTGCGCTGTATCAAACCTCCCATTATTCCGTATCCGTAATTTAGAAAAATATTGGCAGGAGACGTTTTATCTTCCGGGTTTCGGCGCATCCCGTATTCTCCCAACATTGGGAAGTAGCGTTTCCAGTATTCCCTTGCATACCGGGCTTCATTCAAATTTTTTTGCCCATTCAAGCTTATTTGCGGGATGTTTGCGCATTTTACGCCTATCAACTCAAGGCACGAAGCGCTGTTTTCAATTTTTGCTCCCAGCAATTTGCGCCAAATTGCCGAGTTCAAATTCTTGTTGCCGCGCGCCTGGTTTAGCACGACTTTTGCGTCATATGTGCGGTTATTAGGAATTGTAATTCCGACCGGCTTGAAATTTTTACAGTGTATTATTATGGCGTCGTTTGCGGTTATTGCCGACATAACCGCTCCGCTTATCGACTGGGCTTCGTTAAGCAGAACCACAGCGCGCAAGTCCTCAAAGGCAATTTTGCCCATTTGTCTTCCGTCTTTTTCGCATACCAAAAGACCGCGCTCTTTTGTAAGGCGGCAGCCGTAGTCGTTAATGTGAAGAATGTGGTAGCTCATTTATATTTGATTGAAATCCGTCTCATACCAGCGTTCATAAGGTAGTTTATATTGATTGCCGGGCTTTTTACTCCGTTTGTATCGCTCAGAATTGCCATTCCTGCTGCCATTATAGTGTTTATCATATATGTTCCAGGAGATAGAAGAACATCTCTTTTGCCGTTGACTACGGGACTTTCAATTTCCACCAAGCAATGGCTTTTAAAAAATCCTGCTATTTTTATAAAATCGGGATTTGATTTAATCGATTCCATTGTTTGGGATTTTGATGAATGAACATATACCGGAGAAACTTTGTATCTGCCGTTTTTATCCATCCAAATAATTTGTCCTTTGTGGGAGTCTCCCTTTCGAAATGCCCCGCATCCATCTTTTGACAAATCTTTGTATTCTTCGGGAGTTCCTACATAAACCAGCACTCTGATTATGCGCGTGCCGTTTCTGTTCTTGGACGGCATCCGCACGGTTTTGCACCAATTGCGCCATTCGTCTTCGTTTGGATTTGTGGAAACAAAATCTCTCACGATTCTCCGAACGGTTGGATTTATGATAGGCGGAATCTTTTTCGGTTTATCTTCAAGCAGTTTTTCGATTGCGGAGATATCGTATACTGGTTTCAAGCCGCTTTTGTACGCCAAATCTACAAGATTAAATTTTCTTACAATACATTCTTTTCTGTTTATTGTTCTTTTGGAATATATGCTTTCTTCCAGTTTGGGTTTTTTTGGAGCCACTTCGTTGGGGACTACTTTTTCGATATACCCCCTAAAAAATTCTTCCGCTTTTGCGGCTATTTCAGGAGGCAATAGCGCGCCTATTCCAAGCTTTTGAGCGTTGGGCCCCGTCGGTGCAAAGCATAGGCACATTGCATCCAGGGCGTGGTGCTTCTTGTTTTTTCGATTTTTTTTATCTAGTTCGTAGTCGAGTTTCACAATATCGAATTCTGACATATTTTTCTTGTCTGCGTCGATATTATGAAGAATCTTGTTTAATCCAAACGCGCTGCGGATTTTTGCGGTAATATTCCCGGGCACGGTAAATACGCGTTTTTCTCCGGTGTTTCCACCAAATTGGAATCCAAAATGCATGCATACTATGCGTTGGGCAAGCTTTGAAATCCAGGCTGTTTCCGCCAGAGCCGTATATTTGTTTATGAGTTCCTCCGCGTTTTCGGACAGCAATAGCCTGCAGCGTTTGGAACCAAGTTCTGCAGCGCGGGCGCGGACTCTTTCAGTGTACGCGCGCCATTTGTCTCTATCGGGAGAAAGCCATTTGTACGGCGTTTGATTGCCTTTTGCTTTATTTGTGGATTCGCTTGTTAGAACGTAGTTGTATGCTGCGTCCGGTCCTCCGAGGCTCCTTGGAACAATATGCTCTATTTCAAGGACTGGCAGATCAGTCTCTTGCAGCGCTTCCCCAGTGTATAGGCATGCGAATCCCTGTTTTTGCAAGAGTTCCATCTTTAACAGCATTTTATTTCCTTTGTATCCGATATCATCCAGCTTCTTGGCTATGTCGATTTTCTCTTCAAAACGCTTTTTCATAGACAAGCTTAAGTCTTTTTTTGCTTGTTTGCCCATAAAATCCTCGCGCACGAATTCAAGTACTATTTTATCTGGAACACCGAATTTTTCGGAAAGGGCCTTTATCCTCTCATAAAAGAAAGAAAGCCTATGCCGCACAATGGGGTCGTTTTGTGAACCTATAAGTTTGTTTATCTGAGCCTCCGAGCTTTCCTGCGTTTGCGAGGCATATTTATATGTTTCCATATCCGGGATAAAAATTCCGTTCCAAGGGCAGTCTCCCATTATTCTTATAAAATCGAGATCTTCGCGGATTATTCCTTTGTTGGGATCCGTGTTTGCAATTTTGTCTATTTTTGCCTTTAGGAATTTAGACGGAGGTTCTCCCGAGAAAATCAGTTCCTTTAGAATTTTCATCGCCGGGCGGGAAAACGACGATCTTCCAGAAGTCCTTGGCGCCTCTATTTCCGAATGGTCTTGGCTTAAAACCGACGCTCCAATTGATTTTAAGAACTTTTTAAGGTCGGTTTTTGATATTTTGTATTTGTTAGATTTGCCTATTTCAAAAAGTTTCTTAAATTCCTCGAAACTCAACGCGCATATTTCAGAATCTTTAAAAAATTGCAAATTCAACAGTTTTAGAGCAAGCGTTATGTCGTAGTGCAGCAGATCTTCTTCGGATTTTATCTTATCCGGGGATTTTATTTTGCACGTGTTTAATCTTGGTATCAGCTTGCATTTGCCTATCATTCTGTTGTCGAAACGCGGTATCTTTTGGCCGAGAGCCGTCCAGTCAGAGTCGGCTCCCCTTTTCAATCCGAATTTTTTGCGAGCGTCTTTGAACAGCGACGCGTACGGGGTCTCCGATATCCCGTACAATATGAACATTTGCTTGTCCTTAAGTTTGGGATATTGCAGTGATGCCATTTGAACAAGTCGCACAAATTCGCTTTCGACGTATTTTCGAGGAATCACATACCCCTTTGCTTTTTGCGCGTTGTTTGATATTCTCAAACCGACTTTATATGGGTTCTCCTCCGACCAAATACCCATCTTTTTTGCCTTGAAAAAACACGGAAAATCAAAATCCTCCCTTTTGCATTCTTGCGGAAGGCGGTTTAAAATATCCTCCTTCTCTGACTCGTAGAGCACGATTTTCTTAAAGTAATCTCCGTCTTCTTTTTTTGATTCGTTTTGGGTTTCCTTCCAGGGGATATTTTCGTCGTATCCGCGGTGTTGAATCGAGGAATTAAGCGCTTTAAAAATTTGCCAGCTTTCCAGGTTTTCTCCTAAAATTAGCTTGCAGCGCAGTGCGATTGAATTGTAGCAGACTTCTTCGCCTTCCGCCGGAAATTCTTTTTCAAGGCGAGCGTCTCCTTTGGAAATAAGTTTCCATTGCCCATTTACAATGCCAACTTTCCTCCGTTTGAGAATTTCTATTCCGCAATCTTCTAAGCACTTTTCAAGCCATTCTTCTCTTGCTTTGTGCGCTTTGCGGGTCCTGGCTTGACGCCGCCTGCCGGCTGAGGTTTTTATCTCGGCAAAGTCTTTGTCAAGTATTAGAGACTCAACATGTTTAAATTTTCCTCCGCACCAAACGGCTTCTCCCAAAGAAGCCTTTCCTATGTCAAATCCCCATATTTGAGTGTTGTTGTTATTCATAAATTGTTAATAATATTGGCTTCAAAATTTGTCAATATTTATGTAAATTTATGAATTACACGAAAATTTTTGTTTAAATACAGTTTTTTGCGGATTGAAATTACGGCGGTAAAACGAAAGGCCCCCAGGATTCTTTCTGTGCCGTAGGCATTCCGGACAGGTTTATTGTTTTATGTCGGATTGCTTATTTCATGTGAATCTTGGCAAGATACTCCCTGGGGCTGCATCCGTATGTTTCCTTAAATTTAGTGGCGAAATATTGGCTGGTTGAAAAGCCGCAATCCATTGCCACGTCGGTCATAGACAGGTTCTCGCCCGGAGGAGATTGCTCTATGATTTTCTTTGCCCTGTTGAGGCGCGCCAAGTTCAATAAGTTCATGGGCGTGGAATTTGCCAGAAGCTTGCAGTAATATGTGAATCTTGTAGTTTTCAGCCCGCAGTCTTCCGCCATTGCCGCCAGTGTCCAATTTTCATGGCAGTATGTTTCAAGTTGCTGCAAAAAGCATTTTACTACGTTTATGTTCGGGGAATCCTTTGAGTAGTCGTTTGAATCCCCCCTAAATATAGACAGCAACTCAAGAAGAATCCGATTAAACAGTATGGACAGCATTGAGATTGATTCCCTTATTTTGTTCTCGTCGATAATGCTGAATATTTCCCTAAAAATCGCCCTCAATTCTCCCGTTGACTTAAAAATTGTAAGGTTTGTGTTTTGTACGTATTGGGAAAATTCTCTTTTGTCGGAATCGCTCAGTATAACCCAGTTTGGACATTCTCAGTCTTGGTTCGGGCGCCTTATCCCGAAGTCTATTATCAAAAACAACATTTTCGACGAAGTCAGAACCGGATTCCCTATGGCGTGTTCCTGCCATGGCTTTGTGACTGTGATATGCTCTGACGTGAGCGTTGTAAATTTGTTTTCAGCTTTGTCGGCGGAAAAATCGACGGACCCGTTTGAAACAAACCCAATTTCCAGCCCCTCGTTTCTATGAAACGGAAGGCGCCATGATTGGTTGCTTTTTGCGTCCCAATACGCGCAGAGCCTTATGCCTTCCAATTCCGCAAAATCGGCTTCATCTCCCGGATACAACCCCCTTTTAAATCCGCGCCAAACGACTTCCCCCTTGGATATCGCCTTTTTTAGGGGTTCGCAAGAATCGCATACATATTTGTAGTCCTAGCTTACAAAAACTGTCGGCTTTGCCTTTCTCATATCCTTCGATACATACCGGTGTTTAAATTAAACCTCGGCAGACAGTTTAGTAAAGTAAAAATCCTTCAAAAATGGATTTTCTGATCCCGATTGCGTTTGCGCGCCGGCTATGCGCAATGGGCGGCGTTTTTTTAAATTGCGGGGCAGGGAATTTCTATATGCAAGGCTGCGCAAAAAAACTGCGGCTTTTGACGTTGAAAATACGCTATGCCATTGGGCTCAAAGCTCGCAAATATGATAGCGGATAATTTTTTAGGTTTTAGGGCGCATGTGTCTTTAATAATGTCGCTTGGCGGAGGATGGAAAAGCGATGTTGAAAATCCAAAGGCGTTTGAACTGATAAATTAATTGCAATTTTTCCCAAAGGTATTTCCGCGCGCGGACATAGATTGGATCGCGCGCTTTTTGTTCCTGCAATCCTATCTGGAAATGTTTAGCCCGTCGGATTGGCTTGCTGGGATTAAAAGGTGCATCCTTCAAATTCTCTACAAGGATCGCCCATATTAACAGAAATTCTTTGATGGCGCATCTTGCTGTATGCGGAAATTATATAGGGCACAATTCTTTCCCGACCCCGCATATATTTTTATGCCGCTTCTCAATAGATATTCCTAAATAGAATATCAATATATAAATTATAACTATTTGCTTTATTATAAAAATATGCTACAATTAAAAAAAAGATTTGGTTGGATATGAAAAAAATTAAAGCAATATTTATAATGGCATTTGTTTCGGCGTTGTTTCTTAATGCTTTCGCCGGGCAGGAAAGTAATTCCAGAAAGGAAGGCAATATGCAAACTCTAAAACTTACAAAAGAATGGGACAAGGTTTTCCCAAAGAGTGAAAAAGTGCTTCATAGCAAAGTCACATTTAAAAACCGGTACGGGATAACTCTCGCGGCCGATATGTATATTCCCAAAGGTGCTAAAGGCAAGCTGCCGGCTATCGCGGTTTCCGGCCCGTTTGGGGCGGTAAAAGAGCAGTCGTCTGGGCTTTACGCTCAGACTATGGCTGAAAGAGGTTTTCTCACGGTGGCGTTTGACCCCTCATATACAGGAGAGAGCGGTGGGGAACCACGCTTCGTGGCTTCTCCAGATATAAATACCGAGGATTTTTGCGCGGCTGTCGACTTCCTGTCGAATTTAGAAATTGTAGATCCTGAGCGCATAGGCATAATTGGAATATGCGGATGGGGCGGAATGGCGATTAATGCCGCCGCAATAGACACGAGAATTAAAGCAACCCTAACTTCAACCATGTACGACATGAGCCGTGTTTCAGCAAACGGGTACTTTGATTCAATGGATGAAAATGGGCGCTACGAGTTAAAAAAGCGTTTGAATGAACAGCGGACAATGGATTTCAAACGCGGTAGCTGCGAGCTTGCAGGGGGTGTTCCGGATGTTTTGCCCGAAGATGCTCCGCAGTTTGTCAAAGACTATTACGGATATTATAAAACAAAACGAGGATACCATAAAAGGTCCTTAAATTCAAATGGGGGATGGAATAAGACTTCGGCGCTTTCATTTATAAACATGCCAATATTGTGTTATAGCAGCGAGATTAGAAGCGCTGTTTTGCTAATACACGGAGAAAAGGCACATTCGTGTTATTTCAGCAAAGATGCTTTTAAGAAACTAAAAGGAGACAATAAAGAATTGCTTATAATTCCCGGCGCGAACCATGTCGACCTATATGATAATCAAGCGGGAGCAATCCCATTTGATAAAATAGAGAGCTTTTTTAGGGAGAACTTAAAGTAAGGTTGTATTGTAAGTAAACTTGGTTCGACAGTTCTGTGCCGATGAAGATGGTCGTAAAGAGGGGAAAGCATATGTTATACGAGACTCACTATAAAGAAGGAAAAAAGATAAATTTTAAAAAGATGGATTTGTCGATTGCTGGTCTGTTGTTTTTGCCTGAAAATTTTGATGGCAACAAAAAATATCCCGCGGTAGTAGTCACGCACCCCGGAGGTGGCGTGAAAGAACAATGTTCCTCTTTGTATGCATGGAATCTGGCTAGAAACGGTTTTGTGGCATTGGCATTTGACGCCAGCCACCAAGGCGAGAGCGAAGGATTGCCGCGATATTTGGAAGATCCGGCGTCCAGGGTAGAAGATATAAGGAGCGCTGTGGATTACTTGACTACATTGAGCTATGTCGACGAAAATAAAATAGGTGCGATGGGCATTTGCGCCGGGGCGGGGTATACCATGAATGCAATACAGACTGATTCCAGAATAAAAGCCGCCGCAGGCATAAGTACATGGGATGTAGGCAATAGCGCCAGAGAGGGGTTCCCCGGAGTAAATATACCAAACTTTATGCAGAAATTATTGCGTGAAGTCGCAGAGGCTAGAACCCGCCAGGCGCGCGGCGGAGATCCGGAATATTGGAATTATGTCCCTAAATCGGAATCCGACATAAACGAAAATACTTCAGTTATCCAACGGGAGGCTTATGAATATTATAGAACCGATAGATGTTTTTATCCGACATCCGTAAACAAGTATCTTATTTCAAGCAACGATAAGCTGGCGGCCTGGGATGCTTTTTCTCTTATAGAAACCGTTTCCCCAAGGCCAGTTCTTTTCATTGTAGGCAGCGAGGCGGATACTATATATTTTACGGAAGACGGCTATAACCGCGCAAAATTTCCGAAAGAAATATATACTATAAAGGGAGCTTCGCACGTGGATTTATATGATAAGCCGGAATATGTGTGCCAAGTCGTGTCCAAGCTGGTTGATTATTTTAATAATATGTAATATATAGTAATCTATATGATTTTAATTGTTGTTTTGCATATTGGAAAAATAATTTAAAGTTTTCTGTTTGCAGAAAATCTAAAAAATTTCTGTAAAAGTTAATGGATCTTAGAAATGGAAGATTACTTTTCTAAAGATATTTTGAACTGTGCGATTGGCTGTTTTATATCATAGAACAAAAGGGTTGCCATTTTGTAAATAAGCGACCGAAGATCTATCCTTGAGAAAAGTTTGGGATCATTTACCGCGAATTAAAAAAAATATGTTGGGAAAACGTAATGTAGGGCGCTTTTGCAACATAAGAAAATAAACTTCTCACAGGGCAATGCCACTGTGATTTTAGTATATTTGTAATTAAACTTAAATTAATTTTGAAAACAGCCTTGATTTATTGGATAAATATAGTTTAATTAATCGTATAAGATGAAGTACGAATTAGGAAAATTTTTAAAGACGTGTATAATCAACGCTGGAATTTCGCAGAAAGATTTTGCGCAAAAACTCAATTTATCCCCTACAGCATTGAGCCAAATCATCACCGGAAAAGTCAAGCCGCGGCAAGCGACTATTTCCAAAATAATGGAATTTCTAAGTCTCTCGCCAGAGGATGAACAGATTTTACTAAAAGCGTTTGAGAACTATTCGTCGTTGCCTGAAGACAAATCCGCACCATCCGATCCTATTCGCGTGTACCAAGAGAATCGCGAGCGGGTGTTCAGATATATAGAAATGAAGGCGCGGTCAATTTCATTCAACGAGGAAGTCGAAGGCATTTTCAGGAAGTCAGGTTTAAAATATAAAAAAAACTACATCAAAAATGGGCTTGTTTGCGACTTCCTACTTGAAAACGAACGCATTGGATTTGAATGTAAATTCAACGCAACGCGCGATATCGAAAAAACAATCACAGCTCTGAAAATCCTTCTGGACAATTTGGAGCTAAGTAAAATCGCGCTAATAGTGCCGCTGAAATCCGAAATATCAAAATCAATTATTGAAGACTTGGAAAAACTTAACATCGGAGTCTTAAGCCTGTATGAGCTTGGAAACTTTTTTAAGCGATAAACTGGGAATGGAAATAAAACACATAACTCTATAAAAATGAAAACGCAAAATGGAAAGGGAATATCATGGAATTTGCGGATATAATAGAGACAGTAAAGGAATTTTCAAGCACGGGAAATGTGGTTTTTGATTATTTGTTTATGGGACTTATATTGTTTCAATGTTTTTTTCTGTGGTGCATGATAAAAATAATAGAGTATCCGATTTTGACAGCGATTGCGGTTATTGCGTATATATTTTGGCGGGCAGTAGATACACGCTCACAAATAGATATACGCGGGAATTTGTGGAAATGGAGAAATAAATAAAGGAAGTGAAATGCGGCATAATCTTCCTTTTAATATGCATTCTACAGATTAAGTGAGCCTATAATTTTTTTTATAGATTTTGAAGTCATCCGCATTTCCATTAGGAAACAACTTGAATTAAAAGAAAATATGTTCCACTGTTTTATATGTAAAGTTATTAATTTCTAGGACATTCTAAAAAAATAATTCGTAAAAAGAAACTGGTGCGTCCGAACGTTCCTGCCGTACTTGGCAAGTTAATAGATTCCTATCAAATAACTCCTGCAAGCAACTATTGATTTTGAAAACTATCGAGCCCATTTAAGGAAATTTAAGTCTTCCTCATTATTTATTTTCAAAACGCCAGTGCATA
>FR901604.1 GCA_000438015.1 Coraliomargarita sp. CAG:312
GGACTAAGGGGCTTGAACTATTTAAAGGCAGGCACAAGGCGATTATATCCGAAGATACTTGGAAAGCCGCCCAGAGGAAGCTTGAAGAAAACAGGGGCAAGCGGGATTGTCCGGAAATCAAAAAGCGCAAGGATTACCTTTTAAAGGGGAAGCTTTTTTGCACATGCGGCGCCCATATGACGGTCACTTGGAGCGGCAACAAGCACAAAGACGGCAGCAATTATTACTATTACACCTGTACGCGCAAGATCCACAACCGCTCGAATTGCGGCTGCAAGACACAAATAGCGATGCGCATATTGGACAATGTTCTACTTTCGGCGCTCGCGTATGTAGGCTCAAGGGGACTGAGCGCAAAGGACGTTGAATCTTCTACGGAAACCTACAGGGAAAGTCTTATTAAAGAGGAAGCGGAGCTAAATTGCGGCATCAAGCGCCTTAAACTTGAAATAGACAGGGCGCTTGAGCGATTTGGGGAATTGGGAGATGACGATATATTAAAAAACTCGTCAAAGGAAATTTTGCGGAAGAAGGCGCAAGATTTGAAATTGCGTGAAGAGCGGTTAAGGGAAGTAGAAAAGGAGCTTTCCGCGCTTCACGAAAAGTTTGACATGGGCAGATTGCAGATTGAATCCGCCTTGGAAAACTACGAGGGCATACATGAGGAGCTTACTTTTGAAGAAAAGTCAAAACTTGTGGAGGCATGCATAAAGAAGCTTGTTATTTGCTGCGACAGCACAAAATCAATTAAGAGAAACTGTGTGCTTAAAATCTATCCCACGGAGGAATACGCGAAGGTCTTGGGAGACTTTCTTCAAATAAAGTTCAATATAAATAATAGCCGCGGCTTGGGGCTTTGGGAAATAACATCTCCCTTTAAGCTTACATGTTCCGCTTGGGTAAAAGCCAATGAGAAGAAGGCTGGCCCCAGGGGAAGGCATTTTATACATGGCGCGATATCGCGCTTGGATGAAATGCGAAAAAATAATTTATCGCTTAGAAAAATGGCG
>FR901605.1:0-1409 GCA_000438015.1 Coraliomargarita sp. CAG:312
CTTTTGAAACTTGCAATTATATGTCCACTCCCAATAGAACTTTTAAATAGTCAAATAAGAGGCAAGACTTATTCATTATTTAAATAATTCCTACAACAAAAAAGGCGCCATAAATAGGCGCCTTTTGCGTATTTGTTATTAAAATTTTACTTTGTCGCAGGAGCTGCATCGTCCTCAAGAACACGCTGTACCGCTCCGCCGGGGGATATGATAACAGGGTTCTGGAATACGCTGCCAGGACGCATTTCTTGGAACTGTTCGCGGCCAACACTGCCTCCGGGAGAGATTCTGTTAGCTGTGACGAATATCAACAGATTCTTCTTTTGGCGAGATTCACCCTTTGATTTAAAGAGACGCCCGATAAGCGGAATATCTCCAAGAATCGGAACCTGGTCGTTCACACTGCGAACTTCTTCGCGAACCAAACCGCCCATGACAACCGTCGCGCCGTCAAATACGGTAACCGTAGTATTAACTTCGCGAACTGAGAACACAGGCTGTATAAATCCAGACGGAACGGTAACGATTGTGCCAGCAGAGAGAGCAACCGCGACGCCGCCGTATTCCATAAAGCCTTCAAATTCGGTCACCTTCGGATTTAGAACGAGGTTGATTGAACCGTCTTCTTCAACGTTCGGAGTGACAGTCATCACTACGCCAACGTCTGTTGTCGTGAAGTCCTGAGGAGTACCGGGGGTAATAGTGACACCCGCCGAACTGCCGCTTCCAGTTGAAGATGAAGTACCGACGTTTGACTGAACATCACCCCAAGTTTCCGGATAGCGCATCTGTTGCGATACTGTAATTGTGGCAGTAACACCAGAAATAACAGTGACCTTCGGGGCGCAGAGCAAATCAGAACCTTGCTTTTGTTCGAGAGCGGAAACAACTAAATCTACATTGTATCCGTTAATTACGCCCAAGAGCGTATTTGTAGCATTAATAGCGCTCGAGCCCAAATTGATTGTAGAAGGCAGTCCGGGGATTACCTGCGGTACAGTGTACGGATTTTCAGCTCCGGGCTGAACCTGGTCTGCGGGCTGCAAAATAGTAATCGGCTGAGACCCTGCCTGGATGTCGGATGTTGTTTGACCAAGAGTACGATTGTTTGTTGCAAACAGAACATTCTTGGATTTTCCATCAGCGTCCATATTATAGACGTTCCAGTTGAAGCCCAATTCTTTAAGGGCGCCCTGGTTGACTTCCATAAATTTTGCTTCGATTTCAACCTGTTTTATCTCGTTATAGCGCAAAAGTATGTTGCGAACTTTATCGAGATTACGGCGAGAGTTTGTCACCCACAATTTTGTTCCGTCAAACGCCAAGCTTGCTCCCGGTCCAAATTCAACGCCGGCCTTTATGAGGAATTGCTTGATTGGTTCCTCTTTGTTTTCGCCGCCGCCGCCGCC
>FR901605.1:1433-12702 GCA_000438015.1 Coraliomargarita sp. CAG:312
GAATGGGTCGCTGCTATCGGCACCGCCGCCGGCTGCTTTGAAGCCTATCATACGAGTGACTGTTGCGCCTGTAATCGGGAAGTCCATTGTATCCATCGAGGCATTTGCTGCTTCATTGGCTTTGCGGACTACGATTGTGTCTTTTTCAATGTCATACTGGTATCCGGCTTGCTGTGTCACCCAGTCGAGAATTTGGCCGAGCGAAAGATCGCGCAGAGCCAAAACTACATTCTTTGCCTCGCCCGCATCGAACAGAACTATGTTCACACCTTTTTTGCCGTCAGTGGACTTATCGTAATCTACTGAAAGAGCCGACAATGTATTGATTGCGTGCGCGAGCGGAACTCCGGGATCCGGGAAGTTCACATTGGGAATTATAATATCGCGCAATTTTACTTCAACTACGGAATCAGTCTTCTGCCCAATTGTACCGACATTATTGCCGGTATAAACTTGCGGACGCTGCCACATCTTATTGACTTCATCCATCATTGCTTCGCGCGTCGCCAAGTACGTCAAGCGGCCGCTGTCTTCGAGCTTTTCAGATATCAAGCGCTGATAAGCTTTGGCTTGTATGTTATCGGCATCCAAAGTTTCTATCTGGCGGAATGTCGAACGTGCGCCTTGATAATCTCCATACAAATACTGCCTGCGACCTTTCTCCAATAGCACCGATACTTTTTCCTGGCGCAATGCATAATCAGGATTTGCGTCTGCTATCGTATGGTTGTAAGGATCGTCTTCGAATTTTTCAACGATTTCTACAAAGCTTTTCCCTTTATTTACGTCTTCTTCTGCAGCAGCGTACTCATTTGCAAAGGCAACCGCATCGGCAACGTTGTCTTCCGACATGGCAATCTTGGCGCGTTCCTTTGCCATTGTGGCTTTTGCACGCTTTATTTCGCCGCGTACTTCGTCGGACATCGGCGAATATTCTTCAGAAACTATTTTCTCATTTGCGAAATTCAGTTTCTTTGTGGCTTCGTCCCATTTGCCTTCATCCATCAAATTGTAGGCTTCGTCAATGAGATCGTAAGCTGCGATAATTGAAAGCTGTTGTTTGCGAACTCCTTCTGAAACTGCAGCATCGACAGGTGATACGGAAACTACCTCTTCGCTCTCAACAACTTCTTCCACTGCACCTTCAGTTGCGCCTTTCGCGGCAGCGACTTTCTTCGCGGCGGATGCATTTGCCAGAACCGGAGCTTCGCCTTTCTGCTTGCGCTCAATGTCTTTGTTTACGTCCGCCAACAAACGTTGGACACCTTCATCGTTGGGGGCAATCTTCAACAGCTCTTCCAAAGCCTGTTTTGAAGAATTCAAATCGCCAGCATCACGAGCTTGTACGGCTGTAACCATCAAGCGGATTTTTTCTTGCGTCTTGTCTTGCTGCGCGTACGCAAGGCTTGCGAATGAAACACATGCCAAGAGTGCCGCGGCAGTAGCGGCCCGTTTCTGGATTCTGTATTTTTTCATAATTGAATTATCGCTGTATTTGTAATTTGTTGGAGAATATTTGTAACTGTTTTTTTTGAAAATTAAAGCTTTATTTTCATTTTTTTTACTTGTCAGCAGGAACGATGCCTTCAGGAGACAATTTCATCTTCTGCGGTTCCACGTCCTTGTTGGAGGGTATCATTTCAACGACTGCGAAGTTTTTGTCGAAATCAATCGACTTAACCTCGTAGCGCGCACCGCCGATTTCCTTTGACTCGCCAGCTTTTTTAACGTGCCATTGGCTTCCGTCGGGCAGGACAAAAGATACCCTGCGTTGATCCTCCAATACCGTCGGCTTGTCCGATTGTATTACAATCGTCTTGCCTAGCTTCTTGTCGAACAACGACAGCGTAACTATGTCTGAAATTGTATTGTCCGGATTCTTTATGCGCTTTTTATCGAACGACTTTAGCGTTAACCCGGTGTTTATAGGCTTGCCGGTACTGGGTTCCGGAACGATTATTTCCTCATTCAATTTGCCTATAAATCCCATCTTGTTTGTGGTATTCACAAACTGAACTATCGGAGCTTCTTTTGTGCCAAAAAATCCGGCGTACTTTATCGGATAAGGCTCATTAGAAACACCTCCGTATTTCAGAGCGAACGCCTGGCGCGCAACCTCCTTTATATACGGAGACTCGGTTATAAACTTCCCATCCTTGTCTACCCATATTTGCGGTGGAGTAAAAACCTGAAAGAACCATCTGCCCTCTTCGTCTTGGGCCACTATCTCCGGCCACTCTATAGACTCCGCCTTAAACTGCGGAACTACTATCTCTTTCCATTGAACGCCCTCGGCTTTCTGCTGAAGCAAATCCTCCACGCGCTCTTGCGTGCGAAGCAATTCAGGCTTCTTGGTAAAGTAATATCCGCAAGACGCTCCCAATACAAGTATGGAAACAACAAAAAATACTTTATCGTAATATTTCATAATTCAAACAATTATTTCTTGTTAGTTGTTTTCCCTGCGTCCGGTTCGTCTTTTTTCTCCTGCTTCGGGGAATCTTTTACGACCTCGACATATTCAATTACCACGGTAAATTCGGATATGTTGTCGGTGACCACGGGAGTTCTATTTTCGGCGGTGACCGTAGCGTCTCCCCCCTGGGCCTGCTGCTGGTCTTGCGCCTGCGCGTCGGTGTTGGCTTCACCTCCGTCGCCAAATAAAGCGCTAAAAGCCCCTCCATCTTGACTGGCCGAATCTGAAGCCATCTCGGTCTCCAAAGCGACTATGTCCGCAGGCCTTACACCTATGCTCCTGACAACTAACATTGCGTCAAAATTTTTCAATTGATTCAAAAATCTGCGCAAGACATCCGTATGGCCCGTAAATATGAACCTGTAAGCCAACGTGTCCAAACTGCCTGGTTTGCGCGCGGTTATAGATTCTTCTATTTTAAAGTTGTCGCCTTTTATATCGTCTTTCTTTGCGCGGACAAATCTTGAAACGCGCTTCTTGACTTCCTTTACGGCCTCCTCCGGCAAAATCTCTCTCTGAACTGAAATAATTGCCATAGGAGACTTTTCGGATTTACACGCAAAAAGCTTTTTATTTATGTAATCCAGCACGCAGGCCTGCTTCCAGATAGCTTCAACCGCTTCAGCTTTCGGAGGCTCGGCATTTGGCGCAACATATTTCTTGAAGCCAAAGTCCATGTCGTCGCTAACTGCAATATCCAAGTTTTTGGCATCTCTGCGCCATGTATTCACCATGCCGCGCAACTGCTCGACCAACTGGTATCCTTCTTTCCCCGAAAGAGGCTTGAAAATATCGGTGGCCGCAGTCGTCAAACTTTTTTCAAGAGTGTTTAAGTAATCCTTTAGCTTTTCTATGTTGGCTCCTGAAGCGTCAATCGCCGCCTGCGTGGGATCTTCGCTCAAGGCATTTCGATAATCAGACATAGCCTTGTTTAATTTCTTGTCAGCAGCAGATTTCTGCATGTTCTGATAAACGTCATACGCAGCTCCGCCGACAAAAACCGCACATAGTGCTATTGTAAGCAAAAAGAAGATAGGATATTTTTTAAAGTATTTCATTAAAAGCGCTCCCGTTATAAAATTATATTGGCTTATCGGGGTTCACGACCAAAGTAAAGTCGAACTTTAGGATTCTCGGCGTCGAAGGGTCGGTCCTCACATTTTCAAATTTCTTAATAAAAGACGAACTTGTAAACGAAGCCAAAAGTTTGTTTATTCGCTCAACTGCCTTTGTTGGATCGTAAGCAGTGGGATCGTCCGGATTAAATTCCCTAATCAACAATCTTCCGGTAAGCTCCAAATTGTACTTCTGATTCTTGCCTTCGCCCGTGCGAACAACCCTCAGATTGTCCAACCAAACATCCTTCTGCTCCATCAGGCGGGCTTCCAAATCTATAAACAAATTTATCCAATTAGATTTAGATTTTGCCAACCCTTCCAATCCCGCAATTTTCTCGGTATAAGACTTGGCTATCTTTTCGTTTTCTTGGAGCTTAGCATAGCGCGCCTCCAACTCCGGAGTCGCCTTTATGAATGCCTCAGAAAAATCTTTGTCGCTAGAAAGAGCTTTGGACAAGTACATGAACGGAGGAACTACCGCTAAAGCCAAAATTGCAGCGCTCAAAAGCATAAGCGGACGCTTGCGCGCGAATTCAGTTTCTTCAACAATATGCCGCGGCAGAAGGTTTACCCCCATGGCGTCTGGCATCAACATGCGAACAGCCTCGCCGACAAGCTCGCTGACTTGCGAAGAACAACTTGTAAGCAAAGCTTGGTTTACCTTCGGGCTCACGGAAACATTTGCCAACGCATCGAGATACTCGACGCTCATTTTCTGGTCTTCGGCGAGGTACTCCGCAAAACCGCTTAGGAGCGAAGCGCGGCCGGTTAAATATATCTTTTTGGGTGTGGCAACCCTACCTGTGCGGCGGTAATTTAGAATTGAACGCTTAAGTTCAATGCCAATGCGCTGCATGACGCTCTTTGCCGCTGAAGTAAAATGCTCTGCCCCAGAATTCCCCGAATGCTCCGAAGTGGAGAAAAATCTAAGTTTGAGTTCCTCTGAAGTCTCAAAGTTGCGACCGATGGAATCCGCAATGTGCTGCGTCAAGGCATTGCCACCAACGGGAATGCTGCGGACAAAAACTCCGTCGTCGCGCGCTATTAGCATATTCGAAAACTTTGCGCCAACGTTGAGAATTATAACGTCATTCTCCAAACCGCAGTATTTCCATGTGTTATAGTCTAGTATCGATGACGCCTCTATTGATGTCGGTATAACTCCAACCGAAGTCAATGCGGCGCAAAATTCGTCGGCGGCGGAAGACTTCATCGAAGTCAAGAATATTTCAGTTTCAACGCCGTCATCGGAAATAATCTGGTAGTCCCAGGCGACATCGGCAATCGGATACGGAATATTTTTCTCCGCTTCAAAAGCGATCACCTCCGCCCTGCGATCGGGCTCTACATGCGGAATCTTTATTGTCTTAGTCAACAAAAGCATTGAAGGCGCAATTATTGTGGCCTTTCCTGAAACTTTCATTGTCTTTAATGCGAAGGTCAGTGCGTTGAGCCAGTTTTCCTGAACGGAATAATCGTAATTCAGCTCCTGCATCTGAAAACTTTCCAATACGAGGCGACCAGATGCTGTGCCGAACTCAGCCACACTTACGTGGGATGCTCCGCAGTTTATTATAAGCTTATTTTTTGAACTCATTGTAAAAGTGTTTTGGGGAAACAAAAATGGTATATCGCAAGCAATTAATACTAATTGTTAAGTCTAGTAAAGCATTTTCTGCATTTTAAGCATAGAAACATAAAATATCTTGGGAGATGCGCGACGCAATCCCTCCCAAGACAATAAATCGCTATATTATTTTGAAGAATCCTTTATGTATGTTGGAATCTTCTGGTTGGTATTTTTGAAATATTCGTACCATTGAACATTGAACGGACAATCCGGCAGCGGGAGAAGAACGCCTTCGTTGGCGCTGGCAGCCTTGCTCACAAGCTTGTTGTAGTTTTCAAGAACTTTCACAACATTGTTCGAAGACGATATTTCTTTGGAAAGAAGCTTCTTGTAGTTGTTCTTTGAAAGCTTTATCGGCGAACCGTTAACCGTGAGGTCTATGCTCCATGCAAAGGCGTCCTGCGCCAAACGGTATACAAAGTAAGCTTCCGACGGAACATAAAAAACAACGGGAACTTTGGCGTTAACCTTTCCGGCAAACAAGCGGGCTTTTGCTTTCATTACCAAAAGATTGTCGAGAGATTTTTTATCTCTGGCTTTTTCGTCCTTGTAAACCAATGTAAGCCCAACGTCAATGTTTCTAACCCACTGCTGGTTATTGGCGTTTTCATCGGGATTTCCGTTTATCAGCAGCATAACTTCTATGCGAGTCCACTGCCCTTCAGAACACTGAATTTCATTGGCCTGAATCTTTTTAAATTTTACATCTACAACAGAAACGGGATCCGCCTTGTCCTGCTGGGCAAAAAGCGGCACAACCGCAAAAAACAACAACAGAGTAAATAAATATTTAAGTGATTTCATACTTAAACAATAAACCTGTTTCGCAGTATTCTTCAAGCTTTTTTTGCGCTCTTTAAAGTTATTTTGAAAACAAGACACTGTGCCATATCTGAAGACAAATATTGCCAATAACTAACACATTCTCAAAAAACGAACTGCCATATATGAAACGCAATCAAGAAAATAAAATACAGACAAAAAAATAATAAACCGATATAAAAAAACGGGTTCCATTTTATCGGAACCCGTCAAGCTTAAAAAGTTTTTTTATTTGCGGCCGCGCTTGCCAACAGCCAAGAAAACTGCCAACGCTCCCAATAAAGCCGCAAACATTGCGGGCTCCGGAACTACATTTGTTGCAGAAAGCCAATATCCGCCGTTAACAGTGTCTTCTATATATTTGAAATCGATCCAATCGCCGTCTTTCGAAGAAACCAGGCTCAAATCATCATCCGAATTTATATTATCCAAGTGGATTAGATATTCCCTAAACCCGTCTATTACCATATTTTTCTTCAGATATGTTGTTTCATCAACAGCGCCCAGCGTTCCATCAGCCAAAGAAGATAATTTTATCAAATCTACGGAACTGTCAATATAGAGGTTTAACGTCATATAATCTATGCCGCTAGTATGGCTCGCAATTGTAGTATTTTCAAAGTTAAAATGATGAAAATCCTGGTTTGCATACAACTCTAGATAACCGTTGCCGCGCTGCATGCTTATCATCATTTCAGACTGGGAACCGTTGTCTGTCTTTTTGAATGTATTAGACGAACGCAATATTAAGGTTGCATGGTTATTATCCAACCTTATAGACCCGCTCCTTATTATAAGAGATTCTGCCGCTACGCCAGCGGCAACTTCCACGGTAGCTTGCGCAATATTCAAACTATCTTTTAGGTCAAAAGTAGCGCCCTGGTTTACAACCAATCTGGTTGAATCCAAAGACTGAGAATTTTGATAAATATAAAGCGTTCCGGCGGTAGTCGTCACCGACCCGGATATATTTAATTTCGTCCGATCGCCTATCCAAATATTTTTTGCCGATAAGACTGAACCTGCCGCCATATTAAACTCAAGATCCCTTGATACGCCCCAGTTGCTCATTCTCAACTCCCCGCCGTTTAACATTATGTATGCCGTGCTGGTGAGGTTTATTTGCTGGTTTGTATCTATAGTCCAACTTCCGGCTTCTATTACACCGCCAATATTATAATGGGCGGTAAAGGGAGTCGGAGTAGAGTCGGATTTAAAAGTTAGATTTTTGTACGTGTATATAGGGCTGTCGTCAGACCCGGTATTTTCTCGGACATATATTGTGCCATCCAAGTTGAATGTCACATTTGCGCAAGAATTCGCCTCTCCCAAAATAGTCTCTGCAGTAGCTCCTTGAAACATTAGGTTAGTCGAACTATTTATCGTGTTTGTTTCTGTAAATGTTACTGTTTTTTTAAGAGGTTCAGTGAGAGTTGAATCAGCCGCAGGGCTTCCTGTGCCCGCCAATCTTATGCCGGAAGTCATAGAAGAATCCGAGGAATTGCCTATGTTTATTGTGCCCCCGTTAAAAGTCACTTTAGATTCCGGATTGTAGTCCCATTTGGATTGAGAATGCTCATTGCCTATACTTAAGTATATAGCCCACCGCATTGAATCCGTGTCAGTGCCCGAACCGTTGTAACCATATTGGGAATAGATATAGCCTGTATCTATATTAATTACGCCGTCGCTGCCGCCAGCCGCAGTCCCCAACAAATTCACCATGCTATCGGAGTTTTGCGTTACGCCGACGGATGGATTTGAAAAGATTCTGCCCACGGTATATTCCCCGTCAACATCAAGCTGCTTTAAATTCCAATTTAAATTGAGCCCTACCTTATTGGAATTTGGATACTTAGATATTCCAGCAGTCTCATAATCAACTTTTTCAGACCCGTTTGGCCCTACATATATTTCCCACGCTGCAGTACTCCAAGACGTTGTCCCGCTGGCAGAGACATAGCGGTAATCCATTTCCTGGAAAGCAACCGCCGACAAATCCGCCAAAGACATCAATGCAACAAATGAAAATAAATTTTTCATAATATAATGGTACCTAAAACGATAAATAAGTCAAGAAATTATCTCTACCCGTGTGACATATAAGAATAAATCCATTCCTTTTTTATTCTGCGCATATATTATTAGGGTTAATTTTCGGTGGGGCAGCTTATATAGCAATTTGCCTATTTTTACTGGCCGCAATATAAGAGTTTATTTTGTTTTCTTGCAGAAATCCCGCATTAGGGAAATCGTTTCCATTATGCGGTAGGACGGTATTGTCACGATATTGCGCGGCATAAAGCATACAGCATCGTTTTTCACTGCATCAGTAGAACTCCATACAGGATCGGACTTATAAAACGCCTCAAGATACAGCTTGTCGGATTCCGAAGCGTATTCAACAAATACGATTTGCGGATTCGCCGCAATTATAAACTCCCTAGACGGAACCGGCCACGGCTTACCGATTGAATCGCAACAGTTTTTTAATCCGCACACTTCCATAATTCCGCCAATAAAAGATCCTTTGCCCGCGGCCATGTTCCCAAACATAAACATCGCCCGCCTGCCATCCTGCGTTTTTACCGTGGCGGATTCTATATTTCTTGCGATGCGGGCGGCCTCTTGCCTGCGCCGCAATAAATCTCCCAAAAGAATAATATCCTTAGATATATTTTCCAGCCCTTCGGAATTTAAAAAAAAACACTTTATGCCGAGTTTTTTTAGGCGCGACTCTATGCGGTCGTCCGACAACGTCGGCAGTATAAAAACATCCGGCTTTAATTCAGCGATTTTTTCGTAATCCGGGTTCAAGAAGCTCCCTACCTTAGGCTTAGTTTTTGCCTCCTCAGGATATGAGCAAAACACCGAATCGGCTAAAAGCAAATCTCCAGCTCCCAAAGCAAAGACTGACTCGGTCACAGCAGGCATTACCGTCGCTACCCTAGGAGGTTCCGAGAACTCGAACTCCGTTCCCCGCGCATCCTTGACAGTATACGCGTCTGCGCTCCCCAAAAACCCTAAAAATAAAACCAAACTCAGGGCCGCCCTCATTTTTTTTCCGCCATTACGTCTTCAAGCGACAATCCCGTGTAGCGGGTTATCGATGAAAAAAGCTTAAACATCGCAAAGATAAGTACGGCCATCGTTGGCAAGACTATAACCGGGAACGACAATGCTGTCATGCGCCCGACTTCCGCGTTAAATTCCGCGGTTCCAGCCGGGCTTTTAAAGAGGTAGGAGGCGAGGGCAAAATTTAAAACGCCGCTTAAAAGGAAAGACGCCGCCAAGATGTAGGTTGCCGTTTTAAGGGATTTTTCAAAATCCCCCCTTGTCCCGTTTGCATCCAAAGCGGAATCTATTTTTCCGACATCCAAAACCGCCTCGTTCATAAGGAGAACTTTTGCAAGCGGCTTTTTCGTAGCAGCGGTAAGCAATACGGCAGCACCAAGGACTAGCGGAACGCAAGTCTCTTTTACAATCATCCATTCTCTTGAAAGTTTCATTAAGCCTATTCCGCCGGTTAAAAACACGCTGAGTATCCCTATTGCGGAAAAAATATTCCATTTCCCGCGAGATATTAAATCGCACACTCCATAAATTATGGGAAATGCCAAAGCCGCCACAAAAATATACGCGTCCAACGACTCATGCACATACCCGGCGGATTCGGCAATGCTTCGCCCCTTTATGAGGAGCAGACTAGGAGCAACTATATTGAAGCCTATATTCAGCCATATGTTTTCGCGCTTTGTCTCTTTTTTTGCCATTTTACTGCCGTTTTTTTGCGTCTATTTTAAAGAGTTTTAGTATTCCGTTCTCGGCTATTTTCTTAGCCGGCAGATTGCACTCGTAAAAATCCTCCAAACTGCCCTCGGAAACCGCTATAAATATAGCGCCTTTGCGGTTTTCAACAAAATTCCTTATTTCTTCATCGTCGGAAAGGAACCTTTTGTCGTGCGCGTTTTCCTCGCGCATGTAGCCAAACTTTTGTTCCTCCGGAGGTTTCCCAAGATTATATGTAAGTTCGTTGAGCCACACCGGCAAATCTTGAAATTTGCCGTAGTCGAATGCAATCACAACAACGTCTCCGTCTTTTCTCTGTTTTATTATTTCAGCAGCCAGAGGTTCGGCACTGGGCCTTTGAAGGTAAACGCCCATTGGATTAAAGAATATAAACAAAACGATAATCGCCGCATACACAAGCGCCATTGTTGAACGGCACACCCCATTCTTTAGAAATCCCGCCAACGCAAAAGTCGCGGCTACAAACATGCAGACGCCGAAACATGCCATTACAACTGCCGCCTCTCCAGGATCCACCAGCTTTCCCTTGCGCAGTTGAATAAAATATATCACCACCGGAGACGCGCTTAACAAATACCCTCCGACTATAAAAAGCCAAGCCGAGACTTTCAATTTAAAAGCCTTAGGATTTTCCCATACCTTCGCCAGCCATACTCCGACAACAACAGCCAAAGCCGGATAAATTGGAATTATATACGGGACAAGTTTGGATTTTGAAAACGAGAAAAATAGAATTACAAACAATACCCACACTCCGAAAAACAGCATAGGGGAATTGTTTCCGCGCAGATTCTTCCACCCGCCTTTCATCGCGTCGCACAATGACTGCGGCAAAACAAAAAGCCACGGTATGAGTCCTATGGGCGCAAACACGAAAAAGAACCAAAACGGCTGGTTTCGCATGCTAGTGTCTGCATCTACATACCTTAAAATATGTTCGTGTATAAAGTAATACCAGAAGAACCCCTGTCCGTCCCATTTCTTGGACAACATGCCTTCTGCGTTCTCAAACGCCGGATTTGCCATGGCTGCCAAGATGTGCCAAGGCGCGACAACTGCAAAGAATAGGGCTATCCCCAGCGCGCCCCATGCGGCATCTGAAGGTTTAAGAGATTTTAAGAATGATACCGGCCCTACTGAAACGGCGTAGAGGAAAACGACCGCACCTGGTATAAGCGCGCCTATTAGCCCCTTTGAAAGGACTGCAAAAGCGCAGGCTAAAAAGAAGCCCAAAATAAGCGCGCCGCGCCATATTCCGCTGCGTTTTATAGCAACGATAAAACAGAATAGCGCCGCCGACATAAAAACCGATACGGTCATATCCAACGTCACAATCTGCCCTAAGGCATAATATAAAAGCGACGTTCCCAGAACAGCGGCCGACGCTATGCCGGCTTTCCTGCCATAAAGCGC
>FR901605.1:12737-20377 GCA_000438015.1 Coraliomargarita sp. CAG:312
CAATATGTTGCGCATATTCCAAGTACGGCCATCAACGAATTTGCTGCGCGCGCCGATACCCTGCTTATGCCCGCATTTTTTATAACCGCCGCCTGCATCCAATAAAACATGGGAGGCTTGTAAAAATACGGCATCCCGTTCAACCTTGGGGTGACCCAATCTCCGGTTGCGACCATCTCGCGCGGGATTTCCACATATCTGCCTTCGTCAGGGCTCGCCAGCGGGCGCGTAAAACTTAACCCCAAATAGAGAATTCCAAAAAGGATGAAAATAACGGACAGGTCGCGCAACCAAAACCCTCCGCTGTCTGCAATGTCTATATCGTTTTGCATGCTGAAAAAAAATCACAATAGGCAACCGCGCTCAAGATTTAAATTAAGGCATTTTTTTATCGGGAGTTTTAACCTTTGTCTAAAGCGGCAAATTCCATTTAGACAAAGAAAATCACCAGCAACTGCGCACTCAGAACCCTCATAAACATTGACAGAGGATAAACAGTTGCATATCCCACAGCGGGCATATCGTTGTTTGCTGTGGCGTTTGAATAAGCCAAAGCCGGCGGATTTGTGGTGCTCCCGGAAAGAATGCCTATGAGGGTGAAATAATCAAACTTAAAAACCAACCTTCCCAGTAATGCAGCGACAATTACGGGAACAACCGTAATCACCGCGCCGTATCCTATCCATTTGTAGCCGCCGCCGTCTATGACAGTCGACACAAAGTCCTGTCCAGCGCCCAAACCTACTCCAGCGAGGAAAAGTGCAATTCCTATTTCCCTAACCATAAGGTTTGCGCTGACTGTGGTATATGTCACCAACTTAAATTTAGGCCCGAATCTGCTTATTAGAATCGAGACAATTAAAGGGCCTCCGGCAAGCCCCAGCTTGATTGGCTGCGGAATTCCCGGAATTGCAAAAGGAATGCTGCCGACTAGAACGCCAAAAAATATACCCAGAAAAATCGGAATAAGATTTGGCTGGCGTAGGCGGAGCATTGAGTTGCCTAAAATCTTTTCAACATTTTTTATTGCGCTTCCAGTGCCGACAGCCGTCACCCGGTCTCCCATTTGAAGCTCCAGATTTGCGTGCGCAACCAAATCTATTCCAGCGCGGTTTACACGCGTTATGTTAAATGAAAAGCCGCCGTACAATCCCAATTTTCCGAGGGTTTTGCCGTTTATTTCCGGATTGGTAATCATTATGCGGCGCGCCTCAAGCTCGCTGTCGAGCTTTTGCCACTCCATTTCAATCCTGTTTCCTATAAACGCATTTACGAACTGCACATCTTTATTGTCGCATACGACCAGCACTTTGTCTCCCTTTTCCAGTATCGTATCTGCGCAGGCTATTTCGATTTTTCCGCCTGAGCGGCAAACTCTTGAAATAACAAAATACCTTTGGTCGGCTAGAGCCAGAACGTCCTCTATCTTCCTGCCGTACAAAGACGGATTTTCAACCTGCAGCGTCATTCTATGAGCCCCGGCTTTAAGCCCTTCGCGTTTTTTTATTCCGTCCAACTCGCCTTTGAAATTGATCCTAAAAACCAATTTTAGTAAAATAAAAGACGCGATGACGCCTATAACTCCGAGTGGATACGCAACCGCATATCCCAAAGCAATTGTGGGTTCTCCCGCAGCTTTTATATCCGAATAGGCCTGTTGCGCGGCGCCTAGCCCTGGAGTATTTGTGACCGCTCCTGACATAATCCCGACCATAGTAGGCATTGGGATTCCGGAAAAATAATGTATGAGCAAAGTCAGCGCAACTCCCGCAAACACGACAGTCATAGCAACGCTGTTCATTCTGAGCCCCGCTTTTTTAAATGAAGAAAAAAAGCTTGGGCCAACCTGCAGTCCGATTGAATAGACAAACAGCACAAGCCCAAATTCTTTCAGAAAGTCCAGCGATGCCCCTTCTATTCTCATTCCAAAGTGGCTTGCTATAATTCCTACAAACAAGACCCAAGTTATTCCGAGATTCACGCCGGCAATTTTTATTCTTCCAAGAATTACTCCCACTGTTATGACTATAGAGAACACGAATATGCAATGCGCTATTCCCGTTCCAAAAAATAAATTGTTCAACCAGTCCATAAGCTATAAGAAAGTTAAAATGGCCGACTATGCGGTTTCATTCGGCTATATTCATTTACAATTAATTGAAGTTAAGAATAGGATCGATAAAATCAAACTTTTTTTATTTAGCCGAAAAATCTTCCATTTCCTCGAAAAGAAATAGGCATTTATTTTCAAAATGGAAATTTCGCATACCGACTGTCGCTGAACAAAACTTAAATATGATTATATTCCATTTTGCGGTGCGCATTTGCGCCCTCCATCTTATTTTCCGGCATATGCATAAATAATGCGCGCAATAGGCGGCTTTCGCAAACAGCTTGTGAATATTACATTGGTTCGCGGATTTATTTTATCCGCCTTTTAAAGTTGGAAGAAGAGTTTTTTTTTGGATTTTACCGCGCGTTTTTGCTTAAAACTTTCCGAGTCTTCATTTTTTTTGCAATACAAGCTCCATATTTAATCGACTACCCTTGTACAAGATTCCCAACCCCGCAATGGATTCGAAAAACTGCCTTAAACTCCTGCAATTTCGCAAATATTCGTTTCTAAAAACGACGGCGTTCGCAGAGGAAAATGCGCAAAAACTTCCACAAGACCGATAGAGCAAAATAATATGTTATTGCACCGCAAAAGCGCCGCCGGAGTCAATGCCTCGGCGGCGCAAAAGGGAAGAAATTCTTTCCCAAATTCCCAAAACTATTTTAATAAAATTAAGCCATTGCGCTAAAAAAGGCTATGCCGCCATAAAAAAGCTCTAAGCAGTTTGCGGCGACGGCGATTCTGGAGAGGAAGATACTCCGCCATTTTTTCCCTCCTCGGCCGCAAGCGCAGAAGCGGCTTTTTCAGCGGCGGCGCGTTCTATATCCTCCTTTGTCGTGGGAGTAAATTCCCCGCGCACTATTTTATAAACGTCCTCCCCTTCGATCGTTTCGCGCAGCAGAAGTTCGTTGGCAATCATATCCAATTTGTCGCGGTTTGAATTCAAAATATCGCGCGCCCTGTCCAGTTGGCTATCGATAATTTTCTTTATCTGCGCGTCGATAAGCTCGGCGGTGCGCTCGCTAAAATTTTGGTCGCGGGCAAATTCCTTTCCGAGGAAAATATGCTCTTGGTTGTTGCCAAGCGCCACCGGTCCCAACTCGCTCATTCCCCAATCGCAAACCATTTTGCGGGCAATGGCCGTAGCCGATTTAATATCACCGGAAGCCCCATTTGTTATGTCGGAAAACACAATTTCCTCAGCAACGCGCCCTCCGAGCGAGGCGCAAATTTGGTTGAGCATTTTGCCGCGAGTCTGGGTTGTTATGTCTTTTGTGGGCATAAACATTGTTGAGCCCAAACTCTGTCCGCGCGGAATTATGGTGACCTTGTGGACAGGCAGTTTGCCGTCGTCAATCAATGCTTGGACGAGAGCATGCCCAGCCTCGTGGTACGCAGTCAGGCTGCGCTCTTCGCTGTCCATAACCCGGCGGTGCTCGCGTCCAAAAAACACCTTGTCCCGAGCCTCAAACAAATCAGACATAGTTACGATTTTCTCGTTTTTGCGTGCCGCTATTATCGCGCCCTCGTTGAGCATATTTGCCAAATCGGCCCCGGAACATCCCGCGGTAAGCTGGGCGACTTTCCGCAAATCAACATCATCGGCAAGTTTTATTTTCTTTGCATGGACTTTCAATATGGCCTCCCTGCCGTTTATATCGGGCAAATCGATTACAACCTGCCTGTCAAATCTTCCGGGGCGCAGGAGCGCGCTGTCGAGAACGTCGGGACGGTTCTGTCGAGAACGTCGGGACGGTTTGTCGCGGCGATTATAATTATGCCTGTTTGCGCGTCAAAGCCGTCCATTTCAACGAGAAGCGAATTCAGCGTCTGTTCGCGCTCGTCGTTTCCGCCGCCGAGACCCGCGCCGCGCTGCCTGCCCACCGCGTCTATTTCGTCTATGAACACGAGGCACGGGGCGGTTTTCCGGGCCTGCTCGAACATATCGCGCACGCGGGCCGCGCCAACTCCCACAAATAGTTCGACAAAATCCGAACCGCTAATTGTATAAAATGGGACATCGGCTTCTCCGGCAACCGCCCTTGCCAGCAAAGTTTTTCCCGTTCCGGGCGGGCCAACCATCAATATTCCTTTGGGAATGCGAGCTCCGATTTCCCTAAATTTTTGCGGATTCTTCAAAAATTCGACAATCTCCCTAACCTCCTCTTTCGACTCCTCGCATCCCGCGACGTCGGCAAAAGTGACCTTATTTTTATCCGGCGACATTAGCCGTGCTGGGCTTTTGCCGTAGTTCATTCCCATTCTTCCGGAAGCCTTCATTTGGCGCGTGAGCATAAAGTAAATAACCCCAAGTATTAACAAAACCGGAAGAATAGTGGTTATAATGTTGCTCCAGAACGACCCGGCGGGGTTTTCCTTTACAGCCCAAGGGGAGCTTGGGGCCGAAAGCTGTTTATACATGTCGTCGGTGACCCTTCCCTCAAATTTAAAATCGAGCGTGCGCGGAGTATCCGAAGGAGCGTTTTCCCTGCCGAAAAGAGGATTTTTCACTTTCCCCACTATTGAATACCAATCTTTTCCACCGTTGGGGTCGTTGGTCATGGATATTTCGACGAGTTCGTCGTTGTTTGCCGCCGACATAAGTTTGCGGACATCGAAGTTTTGAACTTTCGACGCTCCACCGCGCGGAAGCATTACCAAAAATATTATCGCGCAAAAAATCATAACCCAAACAAGATAAGGCTTGTTCGGAATTTTACCTAAGGAGTTGTTCTTTTTATCCATCTGAAAAATTTTTAATTCGCCATTTAACACTGAAAGGGCGCGTAGGTCAATTCTATTGCGACGGCGGAATTTGACAATTTAAAGTCGTCGCAAGGAGGCAGACCGACTCCCCAGAGAATCCGTCCGCGTTTATTACAGACAAGCGGTATTGAATTTCGTTTCGCGGAAGGAATCTTTTTTGCAATAAAAATATCTTTTAGGCGTTTTTCCGACTTTGAGCCCAGCGGAATATAAGAGTCTCCGTCGCGTTTATTTCTGGCAAAGAGAGAGCCGTCCGCCAAATTTCCGACTGCGGAAATATCAATATACGCGCATTTGGAATCGTCGTTATCCCCGCTTTTCAAGGCGTCGAGACGCGCTGGGGAAATCCGGATTTTTTTTACGCTCAAAACTCCCCCCGGCAGAGTATTTTTGCCTATTTTAAGGGAGATTTCGAAATCCTCCACCATGCGCTCCAAAGAAATGGATTTTGACGAAGCATCAAAGCAAAAGAATATGCCGCTTCCAGCGCTGCTTTTAAAAGTCGAGCCTTTATTCAAAATCCGTTCCAATATGGCATCCGCCGCGCCAGACCTCAATTCGTCCAAAACTCCCTCCGCCGCCAGGAAACGCATAACTGCACGCCTAAGAAGAGCCGGATATTTAAGCACGGTTTCCGTAAGCCGCATAGGGCTTCCCGCTTTCCAGCCGGGATTTGCGGAGTCCAGCTCGCGTTCAAGGCAGGAATTTATAAAATCGGCGTCCTCGGACAGAAGATTATGGGAGCGCAATGCCGATTTCTCAAAATCTCCCGGAGAAATTTCCCGGATTTGTGGGATTAAAATATTGCGTATTTTATTGCGGAAAAATTTCGGTTCGGCGTTGGACTCGTCTTCCCGCCACGCAATTTCATCCTTTTTTAGAGCCTCTATAATCTCGGATTTTTTTATTGCCAGCATTGGGCGCACAAAGACAGCTCCGCCCAGGTTTGAAACTGCTTTGGGCGCACAAAGGCCGTCCAAGCCCGCCCCGCGCGCCAACCTCATGACAATGGTTTCCGCGACATCCCCGCAATGGTGACCTTGGGCTATGCAGGAAAGCCTTAGGTTGCAGCTGGACTCGATAAAGAAGCGCATGCGCATTTTTCTGAATTCGTCCTCAGAGAGCTTCTCCGGAACGCTTTCGGCCTTTCCATGGACAAATTCAACGCCCAAATCCGAACACAGCTTCCGCACAAATTCCTCGTCTTTTTCGGCATTTGCGCGCGCCTTATGGTTAAAATGCAAAACCTTAATATTTTTTAAATTCTTCGCGCCGCAAAAGGACAATATCCAAAACAGCAAAAAAACCGAATCTGCTCCGCCTGAACATGCCACTCCAACGCGGGAACCGCCATTTATTGCCGCGCGCAAATATCTTTCGGCAGAAGGTTCAAATTTGAATCCGCGTGCGAAACCAGAAAACGTTTTTTTATTTTTTCCCATACCTTTAACCATTTTGAAATATAGACGCAGCAGAGAGAATTGCCAAAGACAAAGACGGCGGCAACACGAAACGCAATAGCGGATTGCGGTTGTCCATAAGTCCCGACAAGACCAGATACGCAGCCAAAGAAAGCGCCGCAGCTCCCATTCCGGGAACGGATACCTTCACCGCAGTCGCGTAATTTTTAGCGCCCCACACGGCAAACGCCGACATCCATCCCACAATCGAACAGGCAACCCAGTTTAAAAACGCAGCCAAAAAATTAGGGAGAAGAAAACCTGCAAACCCCAGGCCTACCACTATCCCGGCCCCAAATACGAAGACCGGAGAATACAGCCACGACATTGTAGACACATACGAGAAGTAATGCGCGCTAAGCGGCGCCGCAGCAAAAGCCGCCCCAAGCGATATGCAAAACCCGCCGGCGGCAAAAGAGAAGGCGCGTTTGCAGAATATCTGGAACCGCGTAGGCTCAAAAGAGAAAAACCTGCGGTTGTATCCCGCCTCAAAGAACTGGTACAATGGAATACCGTATAGAAATATTGAAGCAACAATTGCGTACGAGAGCACAAATCCGGCGTCGAACAAGTCGGCCGGGTTGATTGCCAAAGCCGCCGCCGCTGCTATCGCCAACGCTCCGAACGATTTTATTCCCCTGCCAGAAACCATTGCAATCCAAAACACGGCTATCATTGCAAACGCCCTCATAGCCGAAGGCCTGCCGCCGCATGCGCAGACATACATATACAGGACAGGCAGAGCCACAAGCGGCTGGAATTTCCAATAGACGTTTGCCGAGCGCAAAAGCGCATAAATTAAAGCTGCCGCAAACCCTATATGCAATCCGCTTATGGCGAACACATGCATTGTGCCGGTATCGGAAAAACTTTGCTTTTGCTCTTTGGTGAGCTTGCTCTTGTCCCCGAGAAGCATTGCCGCATAAGTATCCGACGACTCTTTGTCAACGCCGAAGATATCCGCAGCCAGGCTGCGGCGCATATAGCCGTTTAACCAGTCGTAAAATATTTCCCGATAATTTGCCGGCTTGATAATTTCAACTCCGGATGCGTCGCAGCTCATTTTGAAATAAATAAACCGCGAAGCCAGATACCTTTCAAACGAAGCCGACTTCCCGTAGCCTCTGCCGCGCGATTTTAAAGGACCGGTGCGGGCATCCTTCATAACCCCGTCTAAAGAAACCGTCTGCGACGCCACCAAACGCTCCGGAAGCGCGCCGGAGTTCTGCCATATGCTGTACCATATTTTACAGCCTTTTAAATTTTCCAAGCCTTCTGGAGCTACCACTATCGTGGCG
>FR901605.1:20386-29995 GCA_000438015.1 Coraliomargarita sp. CAG:312
CTACCACTATCGTGGCGGTTCCGTAAACGGAATTTTTAGCCCCGTGCGACACGTCGTCCAATACGGCAGAAACTTTTATCTCTCTGGGCGTAAAGTCAGGATATGGATTCGGAGGAACCCTTAAAAAGAAATACCACGCGCATATGAAGAACACCCCGCACACGCACAATAGGTTTTTTTGGGCCCATCCGCAAAACGTAAGGCGCCTGAAAGTCTTTCCCGGAACCTCCGCCGGCTCAATTCCGTCCGGACAAGCCAAGAAGTTCAACGTCAATCCGCAAATGAAAAGAAAGGCGCCCAGAAGGAGAAACATTCCTCCCGCAAAACGCAGATTTTCAAAGCGCGCGCACGCCGCAAACGCAAGAATCCCCGACATGAGATACGGAAGCAGCGGGACGAAAAAAGCGTTGCGCCTTATCTGCCTTGCGGATGACTTGCGCCAACGGAACAACATTTCCTACTTTTGTTCAGCCAACGTCAACTCGGAAACGGAATCTCCGGAAGAATCGAAGGATATTTTTCCAATTGCGGCGTCGTAAGTTTTATCCGCAAAAAAAGCGCGCATTTTTTTTGGGTCAAACTTGGCCTCTACTGCGGCTTTGGAAAGCAACATTACGCTGTCGTAGCCATATGCAGCCATCCAGGTAGGCTCCCTTCCATATGCAGCTTTATAGTCGCGCCTAAAGTTTAGAGATACCGGCGTTTTGATTTCCCCGCGCTGAAAAAGCGTCTCGACCCTCACCAGCTTTATTCCCGAAGGAACTTCCGGTTTTGGCTCATAATAAAAGCCGCAGTCCGCAACGACTTCGCCCTTAAATCCGGATTTGCCCAGATGCAATAAAAACGGAGACAATTCTTTGCCGTACCCCACATAAAATACATACTGCGCCCAAAGGCGCATAATCTGCTCTCCGAACACTCCAAAGCGCGTTTCCCCCTCTCCGTAAACGTCTTTGTAGAGCTTGGTTTTTCCGACATTCAACACGAACCCTAAATAGTCTCCGTTTGATTTCCCCACCAAATTATCGACATTCATCAAAACCAATTGTTTTTCAGCCCCGTCCGAACGGTCAACCGCCGACGCCATTACATCGCCCTGCTGGGCGGCGCTTATAAATATGCGCGTCGAATTTTTAGAGTCTAAAGTTACCGGGGCGTAAGAGCTCAAATAATTTACAAATATGTTTTCTTCTCCGGCGAGGGTTCTGCACAAAAACACGGTTTCATTCCCAAAGCCTATATTAAATACTTTTACGCCGTCGGAAGCCATTGAATTGAAAGCAGAGGAAAATTCATAGTCGGGATTCGATGTGTCGGCAACTTTTAGCGACAGCCTTACGCCGTTGAGCCCCCCTTGAGAATTGACATGGCTCTCCGCAATTCTCATGCCGTTTAATACTTCGCTTGCGGCTTCGGCGTTTGAACCGCTCAAAGGCAGAAAAACTCCCATATTATATGAAGCCTCCCTATTGCCTTCGCCGTTTGGTTCCGCCACTCCGGAACACGAACACAAAAAAGCCGCAAGCGCGGCAAGCACCGCAAAAATCAAATTTTTCATATCAGGAAGCATTTAAATCTCCGGATTTGTCATAATTTCAATTATAGTCGGACCATCGGCTCTAAGCGCTTTTGAAAGGTCTTCGTCCAGTCTTTCCGGGTCCTCTATTCTAATGCCCTTTCCTCCGCAGAGCTTTGAAAATCCGCTAAAATCGGGATTCAGCAAACCCGTCTGCCAGACGCCCATTTTTGCCTTCTGCTGCTCCAGGGAAATCTTTGCGAGTTCAGAATTATTGAAAACCACGCATTTTATGTTCATATTGTTTTTCACCACGGTAGTCCACTCGGCAAGATACTGCCCAAGCCCGCCGTCCCCGACAACAGCGACAACCTGGCGCCCTTCGTATTGACCTGGCTCGCGCGTTGCGCACCAAGCGCCCATCGCAGCCGGAAGCCCCACGCCAATAGACCCCAGATACCAGGAAAGCAGCATGCGTTGATTTTTGCACTCAAAGTACCTGCCGAAGGCGTATGCAACATTTCCCACATCCAAGCTTACGATTGCAGTGGCGTCTATATATCTCGACAAAGCCGCGCACAATGCGGCCTGGGAAATAGAGCCTTTGGAGCTTTTTGCAGCCCTGCGCAATTTCTCCGAGCGCCAAAGCGCCCATTCTGCTGCAATCTCGGAGCGTATATTTGAAGACCTGCGGCTGGATATTCTCCCTATTATTTTTTCAAGAGACGCCGCAATGTCTCCTACAACCCCTATGTCAACCCTTCTCAATCTTCCTATCGCCCGCGGATCTTTGTCTATCTGGAGGATTTTCTTGCCTTTTGAGATCTCTGAATGCCTGCTGAATCCCATTCCCAACCCTATAATGAGGTCGCTTTCCGACATGAATTTTGCCGATACCGGAGTCCCGCTCCTACCCACAACCCCGCATGCCAATGGATAAGAATCAGCGACAAAACCCTTTGCCCGATAAGTTGTCATAACAGGGCAATTCAACTTTTCAGCGAGTTCCAAAACCCATTCTACTGCCCCTACGCAGCCATTCCCCATTATTATCACCGGCTTGCGCGCCATATTTAAAGCCTCTGCGGCCGACGAAACTTCAGATTCGGAAGGAATCGCCCGCGCATGGAAAACGGCGCCCTCGGGCTTTGTTGCGGCTTTCCCTACAGCTTGAACGAGTTGCGTATCGTCAGGAAGCACTATCTGCGAAACATCGGAGTTTAAAATTGCGCTTCTGCAAGCAGCCCCCATTAGCTCTCCGAAATTTGAGCCGCTTTGCAGGATCTGGCGGCTGCCGCTTACAGCCCCAAATACAGACATCAGATCTATTTCCTGAAAGGCGTAAAGGCCCATATCCTCACTCGGGACCTGTCCGGTAAGGGCTATTACGGGAGAATGGTCTAGGTGGGCGTCGGCAAGGCCCGTAATTAGATTTGTAGCGCCAGGACCGGCTATAGATATGCATGCGGCAGGCCTCCCGGTAAGCTTCCCATAGGCGGAGCAAGCAAAAGACGCCGCGCCCTCATGGCGGATGCCTACATATTGCATCTGGCCTTTTTCAACGGACTTGCGTATAGCCTCTGCCATTCCAAGATTTGAATGCCCAACCATTCCAAACACCCAACGCACGCCCCAGTTGGCCATTGTCTGGACAAGTATATCCGAAGCGGTGGCGGATTCGGAATCATCCGCATTGGACTTCTCATCGCGCAAAAGATTATCTTCCGGACCGTCTGTTTTAAAAAACATATCCTTGCCTACGCCGCAAACCGGACACGTCCAATCGTCGGGGAGATTGGCGAATTTTACGGATTCGTTTGATTCGTCGTACCGATAACCGCAAATTTTGCATTCATAAATCATACCTGCAAAGGTATCTTCCCATGTCCTGCGCGCAATTCTTTTTTTTCGCATAATAAACGGCTTCAAAAAAAATGTTGCTTTCATAAAATAAGTATGTAGCTTTAAGGTTTCAAAATTTTAAGGAGGACACCTTGAGAGAAGATTATTTAAGACAGGCACAAAAGGTAATTCAGGATCCCAACATTCTCATAAATGTTGTTTCGCGCCGCGTGAAACAGCTTAAATACGGCAGCAAGCCGACTGTTGAATCCTTGGAGAAACTTTCCCTTGAAGACATAGCGCTCCTTGAAATAATCAAGGGCAACATACAATACGAGCTCTACAATCCTTCAAAGGCGGAAGATCTTTAAGAAAATTTAGGGTTCTCAAAAGCACTGCAAACTACAATTAGAACCGCGCGGCGACCGAATGAGTTCCACGCGGTTTTTTTAACTGCACAAGAATATGGCAAAGAAAGATTCAGCCCCGCGCATATTGGAGATTCGCAACAGAAAGGCGAGTCGGGACTATTTTGTGGGCGAAACTTTCGAAGCTGGAATAGTTCTCACTGGCACGGAAATAAAAAGCCTAAGAGCCGCAAGGGCGCAGATAAACGACGCTTTTGTGCGCGTAGAAAACGGCGAGGCCTTTATGTACCAGTCGCACATAACAGAATACGACTTTGGCAACATAAACAACCACAAGCCCACGCGCCCGCGCAAGCTTCTGCTCCACAAGAAGGAAATTTTAAAACTAAAATCCGCAACGGATTCGGGCGGCGCGGCAATAATACCATTAAAAATATATTTAAAAAAGAGCCTGGCAAAAGTCCTAATCGCCATATGCAAAGGCAAGAAGCTCTACGATAAGCGCGAGGATATAAAAAGAAACGAAGCTTTGCGCGAAGCTCGCCGGGCAATGTCTGCGCGCAGGTAGGATGGAAAGTTCAGATGAAAGAACAAAACCCTCCAATCCACATAATCTTGCACAACCCTAAAATCCCGCAAAATACGGGAAACATAGGCAGAATGTGCTCAATAATAGGCGCCCGCCTGCACTTAATACATCCGCTTGGATTTATAATCACCGATTCCAAGCTCAAACGCAGCGGGATGGATTATTGGTATGAACTTGATGTCGTACACCACAAAGATTGGGAATCGTTCAAGGCCTCTCCCTTAGCCCCAAAATTGGACAGGATTTGGCTCTTTACCACAAAGGCAACCGCGCCGCACTGGGACGCTGAATTTGCATACGGAGACGGATTGTTGTTTGGAGCAGAAGACTGTGGATGCCCTGAATACATACACGCAGACCTTGCTGCAAGGCGCGTAAAAATTCCCCAGTTTGCACCGAACCTTCGCTCCCTGAACCTATCGACTTCGGCTGGAATAGGGGCATACGAGGCAATGCGCCAAATAACCGCCAAAACACGGCAAAGTTAAACTGAGAAGATTGCGGCATTGTTAACGGGAAACCTAGACTTTATTTACTGTGGCCCGCCAAATAATTTTTCGGAATTGAGAAAAATAGAAGTGTCCGCCATACGCAAGTTAATTGGTTGAACTGCCTCCTAAGCGCCAACCTATTCCGGCAAACAAAAACCTTGTAATATTTGCAGGCATTGCGCGCGTGAAAAACAGACCTGTTTTGCTTGGCAAAGGCGGCGAATCTTATTTTAAATTATTTCGACGGCAACAGATAATTGCAACCCGCAATGGAACATCTACGCAAAGCGGGATAGATATAAACAATCATCCTGCGGTAAAAAACATTTATATAACTATTGCGCAAAAATTGCAAAACGCGGCTGACAATGGTGCCGTACAAATTGCGATGCGCCTATGGGATCGTATTATCCCTGCGGGAAAACGAAAGGCGCGGGAAATATTATTCCGCGCCTGCAAGCAAATCAATATCTTCTGCCTGATTTTCTACCTTCTGCGCCTCGATGCAAAACAGGCGGCCGCAACCCCAAGAATCGCCCCGATTAAAGCGGGCTCCGGAACTGCCGTCGCGGCCAAAAAGCCGTTTTCATCTATATAGAAGTCTTTCCATCCGTCGGCTATTATATCCAGATAGCCGTCGGCATTTTTATCGGCGTCGATAACGCTCGCAATTTTTATGGTGTTTTCGCGAAAACCTTCTATTGTGAGGGAGACAGAATCGTCCGCCAGCCCCTCGGCGCATGCAGCGTCTATTTTGTTTGAAATCTTCTGCATTGTAAGCAAGTCTACATCTTCCCCCAATACGAGAGTCATGTTGGCACCGGTCTCAAAAGCAAGGGCATATATGTCGTTATTAGCCAATATTTCAACCCTTGTTTGTCCGCTGTAAGACCATATATTGAAATTTGACTGCCCGGAAGAATCTCCTAAACAAATCGCGTTTGTAGAGCGCAATATCAGCGTGCCGCCGTCCCAAATTCTTATCGCCGCATAGCCGTTTGAGCCAAAATCTATGGAATTTTCCGCGCTTCCAATATCAAGCGTCCCGGAAACATTTATGTTCTTATACCCGCCGGACAGCGACAATTTTCCGGTTTCACCGACTTTCAAAGTCGCCCCGGCGTCAATAAGAATATTTTGCGTTATGGTTTCATCTGTCGATTGGTTGAGAGTGCCGTCCAGATAAAGCGTCCCTGCATTAACGCTTACGGCCTTGGAATTTACAACGCCCCCGGCATTAACATTTATGTCCGAATGTATATCGAAAGAGCTTGATATATTTAGAATGCCAGTAGCCCCCACTGTAAATCCCTGGGTATTATCGCTCGTTATAACCTTTGGCGTATTTAGCGTCCCGTTTATTACAGCCGAAGCTTCCATTAGGTTAAAGTGGGTCAGAGCGTCCACCTGTCCGCCCGACTTTATCTTGAAAACGCTGTCGCCCCAAAGCGTTATGGCGCTGGCGCTCGTAAGCCCTCCAACCTCAACATTTGTATAACCGGCTGAAATCTGATTATAATTTCCCGCAGAATCCTGGGCATTAAAAATACCGTCAAAAATATAATAGCTTTGGTTTACAAGGCTTGAATTCGTGCCGGATAGAAATATGCGGTTTTCTACCCTAACATTGGTGTTGGCTTGAAATTCAACTATTTTTGTAATGGCAGAAACCTCCTTTGTTTCGGTATGAATTGTATTTGTGGATGTGCTGAATATTATTTCGTCTCCGTCTATTTTAAAAACGTAATTGCCGTTTTCAAATGACAATGTATCCGAAACAGGCGAATCTCCGCTGTTGGAGCGCAATTCTATCAAAGTTCTCGTGGTTGAATTGCCGTCGATTGTCAAGGTATGGTATTCGTCGGGATTTTCTATCTTGTATCCGTCGGAATCAACCATTGAAACAGTCACCCCGCGGTTCGACCAATTTGTTCCCACGCTGGTCAAGGTTAGGTCTTGGTTTAAGGTATAGGGGCCGTTTGCCTGAAGCCAAGCGCGTTCGGTAGATGTGGGCAATGCTCCGCTAGACCAAATTGTGGGGTCTGTCAGCTCGCCCACTTTTGTAGTATCGACTTCGGCGGAAAACGCCGCTTTCGCCATGAGAAAAAGGAACACTGAAGAAGCAACAAAAGATGTTTTCATACAGACGTAATTTTTTTTAAGCTTAAACAAGCTTAAACGGCTCAAAAAAAACAATCAAGCAAAATAATAGAAATCAAATAAATATGAAGATAAAAATAAATTTTTTATTTCTTTGAAATATTTTTCTCAAGGCTAGACGTTATAAAGTTGTACGCTTCGTCAACAGTATCCGCAAATATGAAGAAATCCAAGTCCTTCTTTGTAATGACATCGGTTTTTACCATGTAATTGAAGTCGACAACTTTTTCCCAATATTTTCTTCCGAATAAAACCGTAGGAATATAATTAGCGGTTTTGCGGGTTTTCATCAAGGTAAACACTTCAAAAAATTCGTCGAAAGTTCCTGTTCCTCCCGGGAAAACAACCAAAGCTTTTGCAAAAAAGAGAAGCCAAAACTTGCGCATTAGGAAGTAATGGAAATTCATCCACACGCCCTTGTCGACATACTTGTTGCGGCGCTGTTCATCGGGAATAAATATTGTAGCGCCCACTGTTTTGCCCCCAGCCATAAACGCGCCCTTATTGGCCGCTTCCATAATGCCCGGGCCGCCTCCGGTCATAATATAATATTTCTGGTCGCCTGGAACCTCCAGACAATTGCTCCACTCTTGAATTCTGCGCGCCAGCTCTTCGGCAGCAGTGTAATATTTGCTCATCTCATAAGCCATTTTCGCGCGCTCGAGATTCTCCCTCCCCTCTTTTGTGTTGGCGCGCTTCTTGGCGGCCTCAAGATTTTCAAGCGCTACGGCTTCCGGCTTAATTCTGGCAGACCCAAACATTGTTATGGTGTTTTGAATTCCCTCCTGCTCCATTATGAACGCAGGCATAAGCAAGTCGCGCTGTATGCGCATTAGGCGTTCGGACATATCCGCGAAAACGCATTCTATGGGCTGCTCGCAACTAATGGAAACTGATTCGTCCATTTTTTCCGGCTTTTGTTTTGCGGCTCTTTTTTTAGTCGCGGTCTTTTTTTCTGTTTTTTTCATAATTATAATATATGTCGCGTTTTGCTTATTTGCTCGTTTGGGTAGAAAAACACCGCTTGTGAAACTAATTCAAAGCGGCGTTAAATTTCAAAGAACTTTTTAAGTAAAGCTATTTATCGGACTTTTCTGAGGCGTTCGATTTGACAGGAGCTTCAAGATTCTCCTTTGACACTTCCTCCGGCAGTTTTATTTCTTCTGTTATAACCTCCACAGGCACAACTTTCTCATTAAACCCGACTCCGTTTATATAGAGAGCTCCCTTGCCTGCTGCCGCCGCTTTCAACGACACGCTAGTTGAAGTCTGGCCTTCCGGAACAACGACTTCGTCCATTATAATGGAACTGGGAATATTGGTTTTCACATCTATCGGATAGCCTCCCTTTGGCGCTGCAAAGCCTATGTTAAAAATCAAATTAGTGACGTCGGAACTCTTCATTGTGATTGACGCCGGAGAAACCTGCATTTCGGCGGGATCCACGCGGAACTGCCCTATCCATAAATCGCCTTTGGTCCCTACGAGGTTTACATCGTAATTTTTCCCAGCCTCAAGCGGTGGAACCGTAAAGTTCAGAGTTGAGCGCGAAAGATACTCCGTGTCGGCATCGACTCCTCCAATAGTAATTTTATCCAGTTTGTCAAATCCCCTTCCCAAAACCGGGACTTCGGAACCAACTGGGCCGCGCTCGTTTTGAATATTTACGACATATCTGGAAACCGGCTTAAGTTCGTAAACCGTGCGGCTTTTTATCACGCGCTCCTCGCTTACACCTTTTACGGTGTTGTCGACCTTATATTTGAGCATAAAATAATACTTTGCGTCTTTTCTGCCTTTGGGCATGACGTAATCGTACTCATAAATGCGGTCATACTTCATATCCTTTACTTCCTTCATGGGTATAACCTGCTCATCTATTACTATAAAAGGTTCAATGGAATCCTTAACAAGGGAACCGTCGTTGATATACGCGCTCATACTTAAAGTGTATATGCGCGAAGCGTTTTCCGGAACAGACTCCGGAGACAAATTCGTAAGGCTTGAGCAACCGCCAAGAACGGCGGAGGCGACCGCCAAAAACAATACCGAGATTTTCTTTGCTTTATTCATTGCGTTGAAATAATACATTATGTTTATAAAAAAGACCTTCCGTTATGCAAGCTATTTTCAAGAATTTCGGAATTTATGTTCACGTCCCCTTTTGCGCGCAAAATTGCGACTACTGCAGATTCTATAAACGCGCTCCAAACAGCGAGGACTTCCGTTTATATGTCGAAACAATTGCCTCCGAACTTAAGCTGCATTCAGACGAAAACGGAGGAAAGCTCCCTCAGGCGGACACTTTATTTTGGGGCGGCGGCACTCCGTCGGTTCTGCCTGAAAAATACTTGGAGACCTTGTGCGAAATATTTTCGGGGGAATTGAGGCCGCTGCGGGAATGGACTGTTGAAGTAGCGCCAACGTCGGCAAGTTCCTCAAAATTAAAAATATTGAAACAATGGGGCGTCACGCGGATATCTATGGGAGTCCAAAGTTTCAATCAAAAAACGCTGTCGGCTCTCGGGCGAAAGCATACGCTAAAGGCGACTATGGAGGCAATAGAACGCGTGGCTGAAACCGGATTTAAAAACTTTTCCATAGATTTAATCTTTGGGGCTGAATCTCAAAGCATGGATGAAT
>FR901606.1:0-2525 GCA_000438015.1 Coraliomargarita sp. CAG:312
TTCAAAGTGGCGGGATGGACGAGACTCGAACTCGCGACCTCCTGCGTGACAGGCAGGCGTTCTAACCAACTGAACTACCACCCCTTGAAATTTATATTATGTACACGCTACGAATTAAGCGTATCTTGTCAATAACGTTTTTGATTTTTTTTTAAATTGTAAATTTTTAAGTTTAAATTTTGCTTTTTACATTTCTAAAATTCTTGCTGGAAATAGACTTAACCTATTGTGATTTTATTATTATTCGATATATTCTTTATTTTATAGACTTATTTTACTTTTATCTTAGCGTGCATATTAAATGGAAAATATAAAAATTAACGAGCCTTCTTTTAAACATTTTTGCGTTATACTGCCTTTATATTTATTTCTTAGGCTGTGGCAATTGACTGTTAGAATAAGGGTATCTGAGCAATCTCTAGAGATGCTTACTAATCCAGGAAGGCTTATAGGATTGGCTTGGCATAGCAGGATTTTCTTCTTGCCTATGTGCAAGTATTTATATCGACCGCATTATCCTATGTCCGGACTTGTGAGTGCAAGTCGCGACGGTGCGTATCTTTGCGCGCTGTTTTATCTTATGGGGATCGGAACTGTCCGCGGGTCTTCTAAAAGACGCGGCGCCGGAGCGATTTTAGACCTTATAGAACGTCTTAAATCTTCGGATATCTTTATTACTCCGGACGGACCCAGAGGACCCAAAAATATTGCAAAGTCTGGATTTCTGAGGGTTGCCGAAGAATCGGGCGCTAATATACTGCTTCTTAGGATTACAGCCAGGCATTTTATTTCATTGCCGACATGGGATAATTTTATTTTGCCGCTGCCTTTCTCAGTTGCGGATATGGACGTTTGCAAATTTGAAAATGCGCAGGCTCTTCAACAGGCAGCTCGCAGTCTCAATATTTCGGAAGTTCAGCTTGTTTCAAAATACCTCAACGCAGAGATTTCTCTGCCGCCCGTTGTCTCTTAAGCGGAAATTCCTTGTGCAGCCTGTTTAGTATCTCTGCTAAGACTGTTTTGTCCCCTTGGCAATCTTCAATTAGGGCTTCTAGGTGTTTTCTTATATTTTGCTCCTCTTCGTTGGTGGCACGCATAAAACCGGAAGGCGATTCGTTGCTGAATATTATTTCGTCGCCGTTGCATTTGCCGTTCATTAAGTATTCGGGAGTCACCGAAAAAATTTCGGCTAGCTTGCGTATTGTGGCAATGCTTCTTGGATATCTGCCGCGCCTCCATGTGCTTACAGTGCTTACGGCATTATTTGTGGCCTTGGATATGTCGACAAGCCTTATGTTCCTATTCCCCATCAATGTTCTCATCCGTTTGGCAAATTCTTTGTCCGGTGATTTATTATGTTTATTTTTCATAAAGTAGAATTTTTCTATTTTTTATTTGACATTTTGAAATAACTATTGTTGATATTCTATACTTACAATATACAAAGTTATTATAAATCTCAACAAAAAAATCGATGAATATGGATAAAATAATTGAAAAATATGAAGTAATAACCCTTTTATGCGCCTTAAACGCGAAAGAAGCGGAGGTTTTCGGCAATGAAAGATAACGGATTTGTGGAGATGGCCGAGCATTTTGCTTATCTCTTCCCTAAGGGGCGGGAATGGTTCAGCCCAAAAGAAGCCGGGGAGCTTATAGGCAGGTCTGACCAGTTTGTGCGCAATAGTTTTTATAGCGGAAAGATATTTGGGCACTTATCAAATGGCCTTGCAAAGCGGGGAGAGGAGAAAAAGACGTATTTGCGAGTCAATAAGGATGCAATTATCTTGTATCTGTTGGAGTCGGCAAATTATTCTCCGGAATCTTTCATGCAAAGTTTGGAATCGTTGATTTTGCGCCGTTCCGACTACCAGCTTTTGCGGCTAGAAAAATTGATAAAAGAAAAGCTTTACGGAAAGAACTTCTTGACTGTTTCGGGCGGGAATTGCTCCAAACGCAATGCGTGCAAGCGTTAATATTGTTGCGGCGCTTTAAAGAATTAGCATTGCGTCGCCGTAAGAATAAAAGTTATATTCTTTCTCAACGGCAATAGAGTAGATATGTTTTAAAATTTCTATGCCGTCTTGTTCCCCCGGAGAAATAAATGCGGCCACAAGGCACATGAGGGTTGAACGCGGAAGATGGAAGTTCGTAATCATAGCATCCGCTGAAATGATTTTTTGTGGCGGATATACAAACAGGGATGCCGCGTCTGCAAAACCGCGAGAAATGTCCAGGGTTTTTTCGGAGTTTTTGCGGCAAAAATCCTCCATCGCCCGAAGCGATGTCGTGCCGACGGCAAGCCTGCCCAATTTGGATCCAGTTATGGCGCGGAGAGTATCGGCTGGAATTTCGTATATTTCGGAGTGCATTTTATGCTGTTCAACGATGTCGCTTTTTAGAGGTTGGAATGTCCCTATTCCGACGTGCAATGTAAGGTTGTGGAATACGTTTCCGCGTTCCTCCAATCTTTTCACAAGTTCGTTTGTAAAGTGTAGGCCGGCCGTAGGCGCGGCGGCGGCGAC
>FR901606.1:2530-3155 GCA_000438015.1 Coraliomargarita sp. CAG:312
GCCGTAGGCGCGGCGGCGGCGACGCGTTTTGATGAATCGGCATACACCGTTTCATAACGCGCGTTGTCAAAATCCCGGTCGTAGTCTGGCGAGTTTTGGTTGCGCTCTATATATGGCGGAAGCGGTACCACGCCAATTTTTTCGCTGACATCTATTACGCTCATTCCGTTGGGAATGTGAAATTCGACTACGGCTCTGCCGTCTTCAAATTTTTCTTTTACAGTTGCCTCGAAAAGATTTTCCACACCGAACTTTGAGCCAACAGGAAGGCGTTTGCCTGGTTTCAGCATGCAGGTCCATACGCCCGGTGTTGAATACGGAGTAAGCAGTAGGCATTCTATGTTTGCTCCGCTTGCTTTTTTTGCGAATATGCGCCCTTTCAATACGGCCGCGTCGTTGCGGAAGAAGTCGTAAGGGTGGGGTATTATTTCGGGGAGATCCTTGAAGATGGCGTGGGATATTCTTCCTGAACTTCTTTCATAAACTAAAAGCCGCGATTCGTCCCGTTTTTGTGCGGGGAAACGGGCTATTCGTTCTTTTGGAAGATTATAGTCTAAAGTTGACGATAGCATTTGCTTAACACATTGTTGTCGTTATTTCTCTTGTGGCGGCTGCCGCAGAGGCC
>FR901606.1:3197-37411 GCA_000438015.1 Coraliomargarita sp. CAG:312
GGATTCGCGGGCGGATTTTCCTTTTAAAAACATTTCGACTATTAGCGTTGCCAAAGTTATGTCTCCGCATCCCGTAGCTGAAACCTCCTTTATTTCTGGTGGGGATACCTTGAATATATCATCCCCATCCCTGAAAACAGCCGGATTTGGGCCGTCCGTGACTGCGAGCATTCGCGCCGGTGTGTGGAATTTTCTTACGGAATCCTCTAGGTCCCCGCCGAACGGGATTGCGGCAGATTTTAACAGAGCTAAAAATTCGGCGCGGTTTATTTTTAGCAGGTCGGCGTTTGTTTTTGCGAAATCTTCAAGCGGCGCTCCGTATGTATCTACGCAAATCCTGGCGTTTTTTGATTTGCAAATACCGGATAGTCTATCAGCGTACCGGCTTTTCCAGCCGGGGAAACTTCCGCAAAAGGCGAAGATGTCTCCGGGGCGGATTTTATCTTCCAACAATTGCGCCATTTTTTCAAACGCGTCCTCTCCCACAGGAATATCCGCGCCCAGAAACGTAGTTTCTTTTCCGGTTTTTTCGTCTATGCAAACTAGCCCTTCGCGCGTCTGTCCTGGCAGTTCTACCGAAATATATTCGACTTTGCCGTCTAGGTATTTTTTGCAGCGGGCTCCTATTTCTCCAGCCGGGAATATTGCGGCAACCGTGTTTGCACCCAGCTCTTTTGCTGCAACGGACACGTTTACTCCTTTACCGCCTACTTTAAACTTTGTTCCGCCTATTGCCCGGACTGTTTGCCCCGTCTTTGGCATTGTGAAAACGGCAGTGGTTTCAGCCAGCAAATTGGCAGTGAATGTATATAGCGTAGGCATAGATTTTCAATGGTGGACTTTTTTTTGCGCCGTGCAAGAAAAACGATTGCATTGGGCGCCCTAAATGTGCGAAAATGTAAGGTTGAAAGGTTTAAATGTATGAAATTGAAGATTCTGATGGTATCCTCCGAATGCGCTCCTTTTTCCAAAGTGGGGGGGCTTGCGGATATGGTTTCCTCTCTTTCAAAGCAGTTCGCCGCCGACGGGTATGATGTAAAAGTCTTTACTCCGCTCTATTCCTCGGTAAAGCGCACGCCCAAATTCGTAAAAAAACTCGACAATTTCAGCATCCATATGGGTTTGGGAATAGAAGAGTTTGCGTCGGTTTGGAGCGCCCCTCTGGGGAAGGCCGAAGCGCTCTTCTTGGAGTTTAACAGATATTACCAGCGCGACGGCATATACAATTCAGGCGGCGAGTCGTACGGCGACAACGGCGGCAGATTTGCCTTTCTTTCCCGCGCGGCTTTGGACTTTTGCTTGTCAATCGGATGGATTCCGGATGTAATTCATTGCCATGATTGGCCTACCGGGCTTGTCCCGGTATATTTAAACACGACATTGCGCAACTCTATTTTGGGGCGTTCAGCAACCGTATTTACAATTCATAATTTGCAGCACCAGGGAATTTTTAACGCGGGAGTCCTCGAGTATGCAGGAATACCCATGCGGGAGTTCCGCGCGGATTCGTGCGAGGCCTTGGGAAATCTTAATATGATGAAAGGCGCCCTTTTTAACGCAACCAAGCTTACGACTGTAAGCCCTACTTACGCGCGCGAAATCCAAACATCCGAGTACGGGTGCGGACTGGAGGGAGTCCTTAAATTCCGCGCGGCCGACCTTATAGGCATTATAAACGGCGTGGACGTTCAAGAATGGAATCCGGCTAGCGACCCCATGATAGCGTCAAACTACAGCCTTGCAGATATGTCCGGAAAGTCTGCATGCAAGCGCGCTCTCCAGGAGCGCGTAGGGTTGAAGGTGTCGTCAAAAATTCCGCTCTTTGGCGTAGTGTCGAGATTGTTTGACCAAAAGGGGTTGGATTTGCTTGCGCGCATAGCACAGCCGCTTGTGGATAACATGAATATACAATTGATGGTATTGGGCAGCGGAGAGCCTTGGCTAGAGGATTCGTTTAAGGGGCTTACGGCGGCTAATCCGGGAAAGATAGCCTCGTACATAGGATACAGCAACGAGCTCTCCCATATGATTGAGGCTGGGTCCGATTTCTTTATAATGCCAAGCAGGTTTGAGCCTTGCGGATTAAACCAAATGTATTCCATGATATACGCAACGCTGCCCATAGTTCGGCGAACAGGAGGCCTTGCAGACACTGTGTCGCAATATGAGGAGGGCGCTGGTATTGGAACGGGATTTTTATTTGACGACGCAACTACTTCGGCACTTTACAACACAATAGGTTGGGCGTGCTCCACATGGTACGACAGAAAGCCGGACATTACCGCCCTCAGGCGAAACGCCATGGGCAGGGATTTTTCTTGGTCGGCGTCGGCGGAAAAGTACGCGCAAGTCTACAAATGGTCGGTTGACGCGCGGACTGCGTAAATCCGCGCATTTCCAACGGGATGTCATATGGATATAACGCATTCGGCAAAGCGTGTTTACAAACACAGTCAATTGGGATTGTGGTTGCGCCGCGTTGAGCGCGATTGGGAACGCCCGTTCAAATCGGCGGAGCTTGAATACGGCCGCCATTTGTACAAAACTTGCGCAATCCGCACTTTGGAGCTGAACGAAAACGAGGCCATAATTTGCGCCAGAATGGAAGACGGTTCAGAACCATATTGCGTTATAGATTTTGAGGGCGACCGGTTTGTTTATAGAAGTTCCGACGAAAGCAGCCTTTTAACTGCGGCGCTTACCGTCGCCGGGATGTACGAAATATCCGAGCTTGTTGGGGACGTTCTAGGCAGCGATGAATTTATAGACTACGATGAATCTTCCTCAAATAAAGTTCAAGAAATTGAAACCCCTCCGGCTGAGGCCCACTCCCTTCCGGTGGAGGACGAGCCTGTTGAGATATTTAAGACGCTTAGTTTGACATTTTCATCTAGGCGCAAAGGCCTCATATTTACCGCCAATTGGGAGCTCCCCGACGGAAAAACCCGCCGGGCGTTTGGGGGGAATTGCATTCCCGTGTCCAAGCTGAAGCCGGAAGAATGCGAAAATCTCATACGTTTGGCAACTCTTGCGCGCAAAGCTTCGTTTAAATACGAAGCAGACAGCTATGTGCTTTCGGACATTTCAAAAATTCCGGGCTTTCTTAAAGTAGGGTTGGATAAATGGCGCGAGTTTTTTAAAATAAGGAAAGACGCGAACGTAGACATGCTTTCTTACGGAGAGCGCAAGGTAGAGCTTAGGCCGGTGGCAAGGCCGGTTCGCGGAGACTCGGCGGATTTTGACGTTAAATGGACTCCTTGCATAGACGGAGAGGAAATAGACGAATCCGAAATGTCTAAGCTAGTGGGGGGGGTAGGATCTTTGCGCATAATTCCGGAGTTCGGCATAGTGCGCGTTTCGGCAAGCGATACTGCTTTTGTACGGGAGGTTGAGCGCGGTAGGGATTTTGGTTTTAAGGAGGGCAAAATTCCGCGTTATATGCTGCTGGCGCTTTCGGACGGCGGGGCAAGAATGGGGCTTGCCGGTGAGTTAAAGAAATGGATGAAGTCTCTTTCCGAACCCGGCAGGCAAGGGAATCCGCTTGGGTTGCCGCAGTTCCTGAGAAAGTATCAGGTTTGCGGCGTTGAATGGGCCGTCAGGCTTTTTGAGCACGATTGCAACGCGATGATTGCCGATGAAATGGGGCTGGGAAAAACACTTCAGACTCTTTCTATAATAGACTACTATTTGCGCTCTAAAAGCTCAGGAGAAAAAAAGTTCCTCGTCGTTTGCCCCGCAAGCGTGATTCCCGTGTGGATTTCAGAGGTCAAAAAGTTTTTTCCGGCGATAAAATGCGGGGTGTTGACATCAAAGGGCATTGACGCGAACGCCAGGCTGCTGATAGCAAGCTATACCCAATTGAGGCGCAACAAGTCGGAAATAGACAAGATAAAATTTGAGCTCGCAGTGCTGGACGAGGCGCAATTTATAAAAAATCCCGACGCAAAAACGACCGTTGCCTGCATGGGCATAAACGCTGCAAGGAAAATTGCTCTCACAGGCACTCCAGTGGAAAATAGGCTTTTGGATATGTGGACCGCGTTTAGGTGGCTCATGCCGGGGCTTATGGGAACACGCAAGGCTTTCGAGGAAATGATAGCTTCAAAACCCGACGCTGTTGCGCAGGTTCGCCGGCAAATATCGCCATTTGTCCTCAGGCGCTTGAAAACCGAAGTGGCTTCTGAACTGCCTGAAAAGATATATATAGATTTAATGTGCCCGATGACCGATTTCCAGGCGTCAGAGTACCAAAAATTGCTCTCGAAAGCTAGGGAGGAATTGCGCGACGCAGCGCAAGACGCTTCGCTGCAACGGAATAGATTCACGATATTATCGCTTCTTACGCGCCTACGCCAAGCCGCGTGCGATGCCGCTTTGCTGCCGTGGATAGGCGCTGGAGGTGCTCCAGAGACCGGCGGTAAAATTTCTGTGCTTTCGGACCGTGCGGAGGAGCTGTACCAAGGAGGGAAAAAAGTTTTAGTTTTCAGCCAGTTCACAAAATTTTTGGATTTAATAAAGTCGAACTTAATCCAGAAAATCGGCGCCGGAAATATTTACGAACTCACAGGTTCTACTCGCGACAGGGCGTCTCCGGTCGAGGCGTTTCAAAGCGCTAAAGGCGGCGCGTTGATGCTAGTAAGCCTCCGAGCCGGAGGCACAGGAATCACTCTTACATCTGCCGACTACGTATTTATGGCGGATCCTTGGTGGAATCCGGCAGTCGAGGAACAGGCGGTTGACCGCGTGCACCGCATAGGCAGAAAGGGGGATGTGTTCATATATAGAATGATAGCCCAAGACACGGTAGAAGACAGGGTGCGCCGTTTGCAGTCTCAAAAGAAAAAGCTGTTTAACGATTTGTTGGGAGGCCTTAAAGACGTGTCAAACCAAACCAAGTTTCTGGAGGCTATTTCCGACATAATCTGCTAGGGGGGTAAAATGAGGATTTTTTCTTGGAACGTAAACGGACTGCGCTCTATAATGTCAAAAAATTTTGAGGGCTTTCTGGAGGAGTATTCTCCCGACGTTCTCTGTCTGCAAGAAACCCGCATGAGTCCTGAGGCGCTTGAAAAGCTTGGAGAACTTCCGTTTAAAAATGCCTTGTTTTCCCATTCCGATAAAAAAGGATATTCAGGCACTGCCATTCTTACAAACCTAGACGTTTCCGACGGAGGAGAGATTCTTATGGACGGGCATCCGCGCGAGGGCAGGCTAACCCGCGCAAAGATAGGCGGCTGCAACATTTTTTCAGTCTATGCGCCGAATTCGCAGCACGCTCTTGCGCGCCTGAAATACCGGATGAAGTGGGACGTAGATTTTAGGCGTTTGGTTAAGTCTTTCGACAATGTCGTAGCTTGCGGGGATTTTAACGTCGCACACAGTGAGATAGACTTGGCAAATCCCGAAGAAAACCGTTTAAACGCTGGGTTTTCGGACGAGGAGCGCGAGGATTTCTCAGAGCTTTTGGACGGAGCATGCTTGTCTGACGTTTGGAGGGAGCGGAATCCTGGGGCTTCGGGAGAATATACTTGGTGGAGCTACAGGTTTGGAGCGCGCCGCAAGAATATAGGATGGCGCATAGATTATGCCCTTGTTTCGCGCACGCTGCTTGAGCGCGTCGCAAGAGCGGAGCTACTCCAGAAGGTGGAAGGGTCGGACCATTGCCCGATAATGATAGAGTTGCGCTGATTGGAGCGTACTCTGCAATTGTGTTTTTTAAGTGAAAATTTTTTGCTGGAATGTATCTTAACAAGCGCAATTGCTTTGGCAAACTCTGCCAAATGCCATGTTTGCTAAATTGCCAGACAAGATTGCGCTCATGAATTTGCGGCGGCATTTTTTGGGGGAGGGAATGGATGGATTTTCTTCCTGAAAATTCTTTACGCCTGAAAAGCGCGGAAACATTGCCGCGCAGTCGGAGTGGAATGAGCAGACAAGTCTGGGCAATGCCCAAAACAGTGAGAATATTATAATGGACAGGCGGTCCAAAATGGCGCAAGGCGCAGCTCCCGGGCAGTCTAAGCAGGCACCGGATGCGAGGCGATGCTCCCTTTGCAGATATTCCTGGGCAGCTTTGTGGCAATTATCATGCCGGATATTATATTTCCACCAGATCGTATTCCATTGATCCAACGCCTATTTTTTGCGCGTGTTCGAGCGCCGATATCCAGTTTGTCTCCGGAGAAACGTCCTTGAAATGGTCGTGGTGAGAATGTCCGTGCTTCTCCAAAATGCTTCCGCTTATAGCCGGCTGCTTGTTTACGGCATCTGCACACGCCATATCCAAGGCCACGGGATCGAATGACGCGAACATTCCCACATCCGGAACGATTGGAATGTCGTTTTCCGCATGGCAGTCGCAGAATGGAGAAACGTCTATTACTATGTTTATGTGGAAATTTGGGCGGTCTTGCACCACGGCCTGGGCGTATTCGGCTATTTTGCAATTGAGAATGTCGTTGGCCTCGTCAAAAGCAGGCGTTACGGCGTCTTTGGGGCATACGGCTATACATCTGCCGCACCCTACGCACTTTTGATGGTCTATTGCCGCTTTGCCGTTTTTTATCGCCGGAGCATCATGCGCGCAAATATTGCGGCACATTCCGCAGCCTATGCACAGATCTTGGTTTATAACGGGTTTCCCCGCCGAATGCATTTCCATCTTTCCCGCGCGGGAGCCGCAGCCCATTCCAAGATTTTTTAATGCCCCTCCGAATCCGGTAAGCTCGTGTCCCTTAAAGTGGTTTAGAGAAACTATTATATCGGCGTCCATTATTGCGGATCCGATTTTCGCCTCTTTTACATATTCGCCGTTTTTTACCGGAACTAAGTGTTCGTCCAGTCCCTTTATTCCGTCGGCTATTATAGTGTGGACTCCGGTCGCAAATGGATTGTAGCCGTTCATATATGCGCTGTCCAAGTGGTCAAGTCCGTTTTTCCTTCCGCCTACATAAAGGGTATTGCAGTCCGTCACAAAGGGTTTGCCTCCCAATTTCTTTATGTAGTCGCAAACGGTTTTCGCGTAGTTGGGGCGCAGATATGCAAGGTTGCCGGGCTCGCCGAAATGCAGCTTTACAGCGACGAACTTCCCAGAAAAATCGATTTTTTCAAAGCCCGTTTTCTTCATTAGAATTTCTAGCTTTTTTTGAAGGTTTGCGCGCATGGTTGCGTGCATGTCCGTGAAATGTACTTTTGAAGCCATTTTTTTAAATTTGTTTATTTGCGAATATTTAAATTTAGGCCCGCGTTTTTCAAGGCAAAATTCCGGGTGCTTTATGGGGCGTTCTTTTATTGGAAACTGCATATTGCAGGATAATAAATAATTCCATTCAAAAAAGTACAAAATTGTAATATTTGGTGAAAAACGGATAATAGTATTGATTCGTTTGCGCCATGTATCTTTTCTCAATATATCAAAGTTATGAATAACAGACTCTCTACATGGGCTAATAACATTGCGCCTTCGCCGACATTGATAGTCGACGCAAAGGCAAAGAAATTGAAGGCCGAAGGCAAGGACGTTTGCGGTTTTGGCGCCGGCGAACCAGATTTCGACACGCCTCTATTTATAAAGGAGGCTTGCATAAAAGCTGTGGAATCCGGCAAGACAAAATACATAGCATCTTCCGGCCTGCCTGAGCTGCGGGAAGCCCTCGCAAAATTATACACAGAAACTAAGGGAATAAAGAATATTTCCGCAGCCAACATAACTGTGAGCCCCGGCGGCAAATTCAGCTGCTATCTTGCCATAAAGGCGGTTGTAAGCCCCGGAGACGAAGTTATAATTCCCGCGCCTTATTGGGTCAGCTATCCTGAAATGGTGAAACTTTGCGGCGGGAAACCCGTGTTCGTGTATGCTTCCGACGCCGCGGACTTTAAAGTTACTCCGGAACAGCTGAGGAAGGCTATTACCGACAAGACAAAGCTTATCATTTTAAACAGCCCCTCAAATCCGACCGGATCCGTTTATTCGGCTGACGAATTGAAAGCGATAATGGATTTGGTGGTTGAAAAAAACCTTCTGGTCATGAGCGACGAGATTTATTCGTACCTTATGTATGACGGATGCGTCGCGGCAAGTCCGGCAAGCGTTTCCGAGGAAGCTTGGCAGCATACGATAGTCGTATCTGGATTCAGCAAGGCATATTCGATGACCGGCTGGCGCTTGGGAACTATGTGCGCGCCGGACGACATTGCAAAAGCTGTTGCAAATTTGCAAAGCCAAACAACCTCAAACGCGACAACTTTTGCCCAGTTTGGCGCTTTGGCGGCTTTAGAAAATCCTAAGTTGGCTAAGGAATCCTTGGATGAAATGCTTAAGGTCTTCGACAGAAGAAGGCTTGCCCTTTTGAACGGACTCAACTCAATTGACGGCATCTCTTGCCGCAGGGCAAAGGGAGCGTTCTATCTATTCCCGAATATTTCGTCTTTCGGAATGGCGTCCTCCGATTTTTGCGCGAAGCTGCTTGAAGAGGAGTTAGTTGCTCTGGTTCCTGGAATTGCGTTTGGATCCGATTCAAATGTTCGTTTCAGTTATGCGGTAGCCGATTCCGTTATAGAAAAAGGACTGGATAGAATGCGCAAATTTTGCTCGCGCCTTTAGTTGATGGTGGAATCCGACATTGCAGGACTTCTGTCACGCGGCTTTGAGAGCAAATCTGCGGAGGATACGCTTGCTTTGGCATCCGCCTATGCAAAGACGCTAAAGCCGGACGCCTTTATCGCTTTGTCGGGCGATTTAGGCGCAGGCAAAACGGCTTTTGCAAAAGGTTTGGCAGCAGGACTTGGCGTTGGAGGCGCGGTAAAAAGCCCGTCTTTTAACGTCTGTTCTATTTACGAAGCTTCCAAAGGTGTGAAGTTTGTGCATATAGACGCATATAGGCTTTCCGGGGCGGAGGCTTTTGAGGACTTGTTAATAGATGAAATTGCGCCTAGTCCCAAGATAGTGTGCGTGGAGTGGCCCGAAATGGCAGGCGAAGCCATCCCAGACAACGCCGTGAAAATTCGACTTGAGATTCTTCAAAACGGTTCGCATTTCATAAAATTTTACGATTGAGCCGTAGGACTATTCCGCCTTGTTTATACGTGTTTAGCCAGCCAATTCTTCGGCGAGCAAAAATAAAGCCATGCCCATGGAAAACGTGGCGGTGAAATATAGCGAGCAAAGCAGCAGCCGCCTTTTTTTAAGCATATCCGCTATCTGCCAGGCTAGGGTGGAGAATGTGGAAAGCGTTGCGCAAAATCCAGTGTCTAGAAATATTTCCGCGGTGCGGGAAAGTTCTTCAGCATTAGCCAATGCGGAGAATAGTCCCAGCAGAAAAGACGCCAGCATGTTTGCCGCGAACGTCCCAAACGGAAATCCGCTTGCGCTTGCGTCGAAATTTTTTGCGAGCGTAAAACGCAGTAGCGCTCCAAGGCTTCCGCCGGAAACAACGCACAAAATAGCAACGGCAACCGAGTTCATGATTTTTCCCCTCCGGTTGAGCCAGTTCCGCCTTGAGGACAAATTGGAGGCTGTGGGATTGATTTGGACGGAGGAGGAGCCGGGGTGCGCGGCTGAACCATCGCGCGCTCGGAAATTGTAGGAATTTTTTCGATATTTGGCCTCGAGAAAGAGTGCCTTATTGCGTCAAATATTTTGCCGGTTTCCGAATCGTATTTTTGGCTTTCTTCCGAATCTTTCAAATATGCCGAAATATAGCGCAATTTCTCCGCCAGGAATTGCGCCGCTAAAACCGCGCATACGCACAATATAAAATTCGCCGAAAGATTTATAAAAAATAGGGAAAAATTCTCTGCGCGAAGCGCCGCCACCGAGTCCCTTGAAAACGAGGCGAAAATGCTTAATCCCCCGCAAAACCCTATAGAAACAAGGCTCTCCAGCTCGCTTCGTATCTTTGTCCTAAGTTCTATTGCTGTGGCCAATATGAAAGAACCGCATATATTGCATATGAAAACCGCCAGAATTTGGTTGTCGACAGACAATGATACTCCGCAGCGCGCAAGCGCACCCAGCGCGCCTCCAAAGGCTACGGCTGCGGCATGGAATTTCACATCTTTAAAAAATATGAAAAATTGTTTCAGCATAAGAAAGTTCATATCTTTTCCCGTGATTTTAATTTGTCGAACAATTATTTTTTGAAGCTGCGTTTAATTCCTCTTTATGGTTATCTGTTATTTGGATTTATAAAAGAATTCTTGACTGCAGTAATGTTATTTTTAGAAAATTAAATCTTTCCGCGCATAGCGGTTGGCGAAATAGAAACAAATTTTAACACGATACCAATGATATTATTCTTTTCTGGTCTTGTTCTGCTTATAGTAGGCTACCTTACATACGGCCGTTTTATAGAGAAAATAATAGCTCCGGACGACCGCGAAACTCCAGCCATATCCAAGTGCGACGGCGTGGACTACGTCTGCCTTCCCCATTGGAAAAATATGCTTATCCAGCTATTAAATATTGCCGGCGTAGGCCCTGTAATTGGCGTGATATTGGGCGTAAAATTTGGATCGATTGTTTTTATTATAATCCCAATAGGCAATCTTATAGCCGGAGCCACGCACGACTTTCTGTCCGGAATGATGTCGATGCGCAGGGACGGCTCAAACTTGCCCGCCCTAATAAAGGAAAATCTGGGAGGGGGATATTATAAATTCTTCTCGGTTTTTATGATTTTTCTTCTGATGCTGGTTGTGGCTGTATTTATAAACATTCCGGCAAATCTGATAGACAAGTCGTTCCCGTCGGTCGGAATATTTTGGGCGTCGGTTGTGGGGATTTTTGCGTATTACGTGTTGGCGACATTGTTCCCCATAGATAAAATTATAGGCAAGATATATCCGTTTTTCGGAGCGATGCTTTTGATAGGAACTCTTGCTGTGCTTTTCTCAATAATGTGGAATCTCTTGGACAATCCGTCGTTGCTAGATGAATCCGCTGCGTTTGAGTCCATGAAGTGGACGGCGGAAAACGGACATCCGATAATCCCCCTTTTATTCGTGACGATTGCCTGCGGCATAATATCGGGATTTCATGCAACGCAGTCGCCGATTATTGCCAGGACACTTAAAAGCGAACGCCAAGCTAAATCTTCTTTTTACGGAATGATGGTTGTGGAGGGTTTGATTGCAATGGTATGGGCTGCTGCCGGACTTGCCATATATAATACTTTCCCCGACTACTTCAACATGAATCCAAACGATGTTCTGCTTGTCATTACAAAGCATTTTCTTGGAAGCTGGATGGGGCTAATAACCGTTATAGCGGTAATAATTTTGGCTATAACTTCCGGGGACACTGCAATGCGAAGCATGCGCCTGAGCCTGGCGGAGATGTTCTGCATAGACCAGAAGTCAGTGCAAAAGCGCATTCTCACATGCATTCCGCTGATATTGGCGATAATAGGACTCTTGGCTTGGTCGCAAGCAAGCGAAAAATCTTTCGGCCAACTTTGGAACTACTTTGCTTGGGGAAACCAGGTTTTGGCGGCTTCAACTTTGATGGCGGCTTCGGTATGGCTGTTTAAGCAAAAGAAAAACGGGTATGTAAGTTTGCTGCCGGGAATGTTCATGACGTTTATCGTGATATCATACATTGTTTGGATTTCCCCGTCGCACGGCGGCCCAGTCGGATTTGGCGCGGAGCTTGACACGTCGTATATCGTGGCGGCGATTGCCACATTGGTAATTGGTGGATGGGTTTACAAACGCGCGTTGAAGAAGAAACGGTAGCCGTTTTTTTTAGCGTTTTTAGTTTTTAAGGAAGGATTGAGGCAATTTTTCCAGTTGGGTTTTGCGCTTATTTTGCGGGAATTCGTTCGGTTTGCTTTGCGTGGCGGCAGCTTATTAGTTCGGAATATGCCAGGTTTTACCGCCAATTTTTAGCCGGACCGGAAAATATTTAGCTTGCCCGTATCGCATTAATCTCGATTTAGGGTTGACGGCTCGTTTGCGGAACAATATAAGATTGCCCGTCTTATTGAACATGAATGCGTAAAAAAATGAAGAGATGCTTGTTGTTTTTTTTGGCGGTGCATATTTTCGCACTTGCCGCAGTTGCCCAAAACGGAGGACAGACTCCGCAAAATCTCACTCTTTTTAAAGATATTATGAACTTGGAACTAAATGCAGGTTCTCAAGTTTCAGACAACAAAATAACTTTCAACTGCAAGGGTTCGCCTTGGGGAAGCCTTTTTTCGTTAATGGGGGGGCTGCTTGAAGACGATACCGCATACGTTCTGGAGTTCGACTATATTTTAGAGTGCGAGCCTTCCGCCGAAAATTACATTATTGTGGTCGTGCGCGATATGAATTTTAAAAAGAACGATTTTGCCAGTTCTTCTCTGCCGACCAAGCCCGGCAAATTTATGAAAGGCAGGGTGAATTTTAAAACACTCAAGGGCGCAGGCGGATACGCTGTTATGTTTCATATGCATGGAAAGTTAAAGGGAGAAATAAAAAACCTTACCCTAAGGCAGGCGGATGATACTACTTCATTTAGGCCGTTTTCAGCAAATGCGGAAGCGTTTGACGAATCAAAATTGAAAAAAATTCCCACCGGCGCAAAAGAATTTTCCGTGGATTTGCCAACCCCTAAAAACGGGCTTGTGGTTTCAGCCGCCGATTTTGGACTGAACGAAAATGTCGATAATGCTGCAGCCATAATAAATAAAGCATTGGAGCATTGCCGAAAAACAGGTGCCTCTAAACTTGTAATACCGCGCGGAACGTATAAGTCTTTCGACGGCACGCAGATTATCGTTCAAGATTTTGAGGATTTTACCATAGATGGGCAGGGCTCTACGATTATAATAAATAAAAACTTGCGCAAGTCTGGGCCGTCCACATTAAGCATTGCGCGCTGCAAAAGAACTTTGCTGGAAAATCTAAACTTTGATTGGGATTGGAATTCCAATCCGCTTGCGAGCGTAGTCGAGGTTGTAGGCGGAAACGATAAATATTTTGATATAAAGTTCTTGGAATACGAAGATTTTCCCCAAAAAGACGTGCGCATAGGAATATTTTCCGCGTACGACCCAAAGACGAAATCAGTAGGAATAGAAAATGGCAAAACGCTGGCTTTTAATATGTTTGTCGGAAGGGGGAAGCCTGTGGAAACTCAGTGGATTGCCTCCAATATATTGCGCATAAAAACGAAAAATCCGTTTGAAGCCGGAGAGCTTTATCGCTTGCAACATTCATATTACGAATACGGTTGCGTTAGCATGCTTTCAAACACCCACCTGACTTTGAGAAACTTTAACATTTACTCTTGCAGCGGACACGCGTTTACTGTTTCTGGAACACAAAAATATTGGCACTTTGACAATGTCAACATAGTGCGCCCTCCGAATTCGGAACGCCGCGCCATAACAACCACCGCCGACCATCTGCACATAGCCCAGTCCCAAGGGTATATGAAGATGGAAAATTGCGAATTTTCCCTGGGGGCAGACGATTGCATCAATATGCACGACTGCTCCATTATTATGGACCGCGAAAGCGACGAAACTTTGCTTTCGGTAAACGCTAGAAACTCGTATCTCTATAATGAGGGCGAGGAGATAGAGTTAAGGCAGGACGATTTTTCTCCTGCGGGATTTACGGGAAAGGTAATAGAAAAAACGCTTGTCGACAAGGAAAGGAAAATTTATCGCGTGCGTCTAGACAAGCCAATTCCCGAAATGAAGGGCGTGTATTTTGTCTTGTTCTCTAAGAAGTACGACACCCGCAATATGATTGTTCGCAATTGTTATTTTCACGACAACCGCGCCCGGGGTGTCTTGATATTGGCTCGCGACGTTACGGTTGAAAATTGCCGATTTTTTCATAATGAAATGGGCGCCATTAAAATCGAGACCGGCTTTACCGGCAACAGTTGGTGCGAGGGCTACGGCGTGGAAAACGTGGTTGTACGCAATTGCACATTCGACACTTGCAATCCATCGGGAAGCATGACAAACGGCTATGAGCGCGACATATATATGGGCGTGTATCTTTTTACGGATCCGTCTTACAGGAAAACCGACTATCCCATCTTGCGCGATATAATGTTTGAAAACAATACTTTTAAAGATACTTTTGGTGTGGTTGCGGTCGTGACTTCTGTAAGAAATTTGATTTTTAGGAACAATACGTTTTCCAATCCAACGCCGCGCAAGAACCCGCTAAAATACCGCGGTTGTTTTTATGTAGGATGGTCCAGGGATGTCAGCATAGTAAACAATAAGTTTGTTCTATCAGAAAATATATCGGATTTAGGTGTTTACATAGAAAAAGGAACTGTAAAAAGACTTAAAATACAGGGAAATTCTTTTTCCGAGAATTAGGGCAGGGCGTTGGCGTGTTTTTCTATGGCGTTTTTTAGCCATTGCGACTGCGTTATGAAAGTGTAGAGCTTTAGAGCCCAGCAAAGCAATATCGCGCCGCCGGGCGGGTTTGCCTAAGTTTGATATAAGGCTCGCTCGTTTACGGGATACAGTGCATAGCTTGCTCTAGATAGTATGTCAAAATAAGATGCCAATGCGAATTCTGTGGTGTGGCAAGAGATGAAAGGGCAAGAGGAATAGTAGGAGTGAAAAAAAAAGACCGCATGGTTAATGCAGTCTTTTCTTTTGTCAGTCTAAATGAATAGACCTAATATTATTTTTAAAGTGGCACCCCCTATCGGATTCGAACCGATGTCGCCTGAATGAGGTTCAGGAGTCCTAACCACTAGACGATGGGGGCAGGTTTATCCTTATTGACGCCATATCCCGCACTGGGAATCGCATCTAAAATATATGGATACATCGTGCGTTAGAGCTTTCAATTGTCAAGCAATTTTAAGCTAACTTTTTATATGCGCGGAGAAAGGTTCATCGAAATTAGTTGCAATGAAAATGGGAAATATTATTCCGCTTTAAGAAATACACCCTGCACAACCTATTTTTAAGGCGATTGAAAAAGTATGGTTGACAATTTATCCCGCCTTTTGCAGACTTGCAACGAATTAAAAACGTTTGCATTGGCTTTATTACATATGAAAAATAAAATTTTTGCGATAATTGCCGTATCACTGGCTTGTTCGCAGGTCATGGGCGCAACTTATTACTGGACTCGCGGTTCCGCCACCGGTTCAAATAACAGATATTATACTAATATAAACAATTGGAGTTTGAAGGATACTTACGATAATACGACAAATCCAAACGGGTACAATCTGGAACCGGCGGATAGTATTCCTGGCGAGTCTGATGAAATGAGATTGATGTTCCGAAGCGGTTCCAACGGCTCTGACGGAACTTCAACTACGCCTACTATAATGCTCAGCCAAAATGTGGATTTGGGCAAAATGATAATAAATAACACAGACCGGCCCCCGCTTATGATATCCGGGCCGGATAACAGCATAACTTTCAATAAAAAGGCTCTAAACAGCGATATTAAAGGTTCGTATACAATTATTACAAAAGAGCGCAATATAGGCACATTCTCCTTTGATACGAATATAATTGTGGCGCATTCCGGCAATCATAGGGTCATCGTTCAGAATACTTCAGATGCTGATTTGGCTTTTTTGGGAAAAAATTTCACGGCTGAAGGTGAAATGGCTTCCGGAGAGTATCGCGAAGTCCGGTTTTCATTTTCTCAGCGCGGTAAATATGATGAATGGATGGACTACGCAAGCGGAGATATAATTCTCAATACCGGCATATATTCAAAAATGAATGTAGTATTTTCCGGAGGTGGAAAGCTCAATGCTCCAAATCATTCCGAAGGAGTTTTCTGGTTGAAGGGAACTCAGAGTAATGTAATGGGATGGACCCATATTACCGATTGCGCAAAAATATATTTGGATAAAAGGGGAGGCGCCCAGGCGATAACTTCCGACAAAGGCAAGATGTTGTATGTAGGCTGGCGCTCACATGTGGTGTGGCTGAACGACAACCAAATTGCGGACGATATTACCGTCCAATTTAAAACTCCTATTATAGATACCCAGAGCCCGTCTGATTTGACCTGCATTTTTGATTTAAACGGGCATAGCGAACGCATTGGTAAAATTGACATGTGGAATGACAACACCTTAGCAAAACAGGGGTTGCAGACGATAATTGATTTCGGCAATGGCGGCGAGCAGAGTTTTACGTTTGCCAGCATTAATTTCCAAACGACAAATTCTAGTTTCCAATCCCGCGTAAATTTTTATCGCACCTTTTTGGATTTTAGGAACTACCGCATGGGGGAAGACCATGTGTATTGCGCGTCAAAACTTTCAGCGTCGACTTTTATGAATGACGACCCGAGAGATAGGACCACAAAGACCTATTTAAATCTCCTTCGCTTCCCGGAATTTGGTGTATTTGGGGTCGATTATGAGATTGCGGAAACCCAGGTGACTATTAACGGAGAGACTCTTTACGAGTATTCTCCCAGGGCGCTCGGCAACTAGTTTTGTTTCTCTTTATTTGGCGCGCGTTGCCCGCGCGCTTTTTTTTGTAAAAAAATGGATATAAGAAGTTTGTTTTTAGATAATTCCCGCAGGCGCAAGGTTTACGCCGAATTTAATGGGTTAAAGGTCGGTTTACTGGAGGTTGAGCTTACTCCGACCCACCATAAAGGTGCGCCTTGCACTCTCAATCTTCCAGTGCGCATATACGACACGTCAGGCGCGTGGGGGGATCCGAATTTTCATTTTGATACCGCAAGAGGTTTGCCGAAAATCCGCGGAAATTGGATATCTGACCGCGAAGACGCCGAAATAATCGGCGTCCTGAAGGATTCTCCCAAAAATCCATTTGGTGGCAGGCAGATTTTAAGGGCAAAACAGGGAAGGCGCTTAACTCAGATGTATTATGCCAGAAAAGGCATTATTACTCCCGAAATGGAATATGTTGCGGCGCGTGAAAATCTGGCAAGATTAAATTCCTTAGAGGGGAAAATGGGGCCGTCTGCTCCGCGAGACAGCCTTTTTATAGAACATTCTGCGCAAGGGCGAAACTTTGAAATAACTCCGGAATTTGTGATGCGCGAGGTAGCCAGAGGGCGCGCAATTATCCCGGCAAATATAAACCACCCTGAATTGGAGCCAGCCATAATAGGGAGAAATTTTCTTGTAAAGATAAATACAAATATTGGCAACAGTTCAATGGCTTCTTCAATTCCCGAAGAAGTTGAAAAAATGCTGTGGGCAATAAAATGGGGATCAGATACGTTAATGGATCTATCCACAGGGGCGGATATTGTAGATACGAGAGAATGGATTATTCGCAACTGTCCGACGCCCATTGGTACGGTTCCGCTTTACGAAGCTCTTGAAAAGGTCGGCGGCGTGGTGGAGGATTTAAGCTGGGAGATTTTCCGCGATGTCCTAATAGCGCAGGCAGAACAGGGGGTCGACTATTTTACAATACATGCCGGAGTGTTGAGTAAATTCCTTCCGGAGGCGTCAAAACGCATGGCTGGAATTGCCTCGCGCGGCGGTTCCATTATGGCAAAATGGATGATTTCCCACAATAGGGAGAATTTTCTTTTTGAACATTGGGATGAAATTTGCGAGATAATGTCGGCATACGATGTAGCTTTTTCGATAGGGGACGGATTGCGTCCGGGAGCTATTGCCGATGCCAACGATTCAGCCCAGCTTGGCGAGCTCAAAGTTCAGGGCGAGTTGTGTCGGAGAGCGTGGAATTTTGACGTTCAAGTGATGTGCGAAGGGCCTGGACATGTTCCAATGCACATGATTGGAGAGAACATGGAAAAACAGCTAGACTGGTGCGATGAAGCTCCTTTCTATACCCTTGGACCTCTTGTCACCGATATCGCTGCGGGGTACGACCATATAACGGCTGCCATCGGAGCCTCGATAATAGGCTGGAAGGGTACAGCTATGCTATGTTATGTCACGCCAAAAGAACATTTGGGGCTGCCAAATCGCGACGATGTCCGCGAAGGAGTCGTTACTTTTAAATTGGCAGCACATGCTGCGGATTTAGCAAAAGGCCATCCTGCGGCGCAGTATAGAGACAATGCAATGAGTTTGGCGCGGGCAGAATTTCGATGGGAGGATCAAATAAACCTTTCGCTTGACCCGGAACGCGCGCGGGAATTTCGCAGCCGCAACGACAAGGAATTTTCTCGCGACAATTCCGAAATCCACCATTGCACAATGTGCGGGCCGAAATTCTGTTCCATGCGCGCATCTCTCGAGATTAAGGAAAAAATGCGCAAGAAATTCAATTCCTAATAAAAATATACAACCGACATGCAAGACGAAGCATCGAGACTTTTTAAGTGCGGATACAATTGTGCGCAGTCCGTTTTTGCGGCGCATGCGCCAAAGCTAGGCATAGACAAAGAAACCGCCCTAAGAATTTCGGCGCCTCTTGGCGGAGGGGTAGGCAGAATGCGTCAAACATGCGGCGCGTTCTTGGCTTGCACAATGTTGTGGGGGCTTAAAAACGCATCCGGTTCCGATTCATTGGAGGCTAAAGAACAGGTCTATAAAGATACTCAACGCTTGGCTGAAATATTCGTTTCCGAAAACGGTTCCCTTGTTTGCCGCGAACTCTTGAAGCTTGCCGCTGATGCTCCGACACCTCCCACTCCTGATCCGCGCACGCAAGCTTATTACGATTCAAGGCCTTGTTCTAATATTGTAGCAAGGGCTTCATCTATGATTCAAAAGGAATTGTCTTAACCTATATAACAACGCTTTTGTGCTTCTGCTGTTTTCGCCTTTGGAATTTGGTTCTATTGTTTAACTTTTCAAAAGCGGCGGACAATACGATTCATGTCGGATTGGGTGTTTGCTTGGCGGGCGCGGGAATTGCAACGTCGGAATATTAATGTTTAAGCGCGGGTGGATTTCCGGCTTAGATTTTGCAAAAGAATACAAATCTACTGTATCTTAGAATGCGGTTGATATAAACTTCTCGTTAAAAAAGAATTCAAAGATTCTTTTGTCTCCGCAAGAAACGCATTACAAGTCTGCTGAAAATATCATATTTGCGAAAAAATAGGAAAATCGGCACATTTTAGGGCATATAATATTTAACCGGTTTAAAATTTTATTTATCCGTTTATTTTGCCTATTATAGAATTATCTTATAAGGATTTGTTCTTTTTCTAGGCGCAAGTTATATTTCCATCGCTTTTAATAATAAAAAAACAGCGGCACGTTTCCGAGCCGCCGTTTTTTTTAGATATTGCTGTTATATTAAATTAGAACAATACCTGAACCTGTGCGCGAACAGTGTTGCCGTAAAGACGTTCATTGGCATTTACGTCACGTCCGCCTTGGAAGTAACCAAACTCGTAGCCGAGAGAGGTCTTAACCGCGGGAGTTGCGTACCAGTTTACGCCGCCGAAGAAGGTCATTGCTTCATCATAGAAGAGACCGGATTCCGACTGGGTCATCATTCCATTTGTTGTCAAGCAGGAGAAGCGGAATACGGGTTCGATTGCGCCCCATTCGCCGATGTCCATCTTGTAGGCTGCCGTTACGTTTGCGCCCATAGGAGTGCGGCCAATGCCGTTGCGTCCCGGGGTGTAGTCTTCAGCCTGCTGGAGGAAGAATTCGCCAATGAGTGTCAAACCGCGCCAAGAGATTGTAGCATAAGGATTGATGCCCCATACGCTTCCTTTGGCGTCTGCATTTCTGATATAATTTGTCATGCCCTGCGGAGCATATCCAAAGTTGATTCCGAGGTCGTATGCCAAAGATTCACCCTTGATGTCGGCAACATTCTTGTATCCGATTGCCGCCCAGAAAGAGAGGCTGCTGCTTTCATCCAAGTTGTTTACAGGGTTGTAATCTTCACCTTCTGAAACGCCGGATGTCACAGCTGCGCTGTAGTAAAGACCGTCAACTTGTGTGATATTGCCGTCCCAGAATACGCCAACCGTACGTGAACCAAAGTTCTTGTCGCCGATTCCGTTGCTGTCTGCGCGTGTGAAGAAGAATGTGGCTACGGAACGTTCAATTGCCAACTGACCGAAGTCGCACATGTTCTGTTCATAGCCCATGTTAACCTTGCGGAGACCGAGCTGGAGTGTACCGTTGAGGTAGTCGAGATCGATTTTCTTGGAGGCTACAACTTTGTCGAGATAGTTCCTGTTTGCGCCTTCAGTTCCAAAGTCTGTCACGACTGTCGCGCTCCAACCTGCGCCAACGTCCGCTTCAACGCCGAGCTTTACATAGCGAAGGGTAAAACCGCTCTGCTGAGAGGGGCTTGTCCTGCCTTCTGTGCTGGCCTTTACACTATCTTTGCCCCATGTGTACCAACCTTGGGCGCCGCCAAAAATCTTGATAGATTTTGTGCTCTTAGTAGCGGGGGTCACAGCCACAGACTCCTTTGCAATCTGGGCGGCTTCCTGCTGCGTGAGCATGCCCTTCTTTACGAGTGTTTCGAGAAGAGCTTTGTCTTGTGCGTTGGCGGCTACAGCCGCGCCTGCTACTAGTAAACTAATGACTATTTTCTTCATATCTTATTGTAGTTTGTTTGTTTTTTTCGAAATTGAGCTTAAAACTCAATAATAATAGAGAAATAAACTCAATTTTGCGTTAAATTCTCACAGATTTCTTATCGAAATCAAGCTTTTTTTTAATATTGGGCGCCGGCCGAAGCTATGCCTGGTGCGGCGGGAATGTAGTTAAGCAATATATTGCGATTCTGTAAGTTAAGGTTTTTTATGTCTCTTTATGCGTTGAAATAGAAATGGAGGATTAGTTTAATTTTATCAAAATTCAGCATTTAATTTATTATAACAAAACAATAAATATTTTAGTTGAGCGGCTTGGCTCATATGTTGTTTCCGATTCCGTCGCGCGGCGTTTTTTTTAATCTTTAAGCCGAGTTTTTTTCGGTGGGCTGTGACGCGGATGCGAGGCGGCGAGGCATATGTACTGCATATGCGCCGCATTTTCTGTTTGGACAGAGCTATTTATGCGCGAAAACATTTATTTGCTATTATAGAAACCGGGCGATTTTCCGAAAACTCCTATATGGCAAACGATAATTTAAAAAGAAAAAATTTGATAACCGACAAAGGGCGTCTGTTTTATGCAGTATGGCTTACGGTTATAATATTTGTACTTATAGTTTCCGGATTTGCGGCATATATTTTGTGCATAGACAATCCCGCCATAACGCATATTGCCGATGCCCATATAGATTCCTTCTCAAACGGCTTGATGACCTACGCATCGATTAGCATGGGGCTGATTCTGACGGAATTCGCCCTTTTGCTTACGTTTGCTTCTAGCCCTTTTTTTAAGGATTGGCAGCGGACAGGAAAATTCAAGCTTTGGCAAACGGTAAATCTTTTTGCGGTGCTTACAAGTTTGGCTGTATTGGTGTCGTCTTTCATCCTTTTGGGATGGGAGCGCACATTGCCGGCTGTGCTTGCGATTTTAGCGGCAAATGTCGTCTGCATGGCTATGGTCTTTATTCCGCTTCTCGTTGTAGCCGGAAGTTTAATGCGTTCCGACGACCAAGCTTAATCCAAGCGTTTTGGCATTACTTCCCAAGCAGGATATTGCCGGATTTTTGTACGTTTTGGCAGGCTATTTCAAATGTTGGTGTTTCGTAAACGCAATCTATAATTCTCAATCCGCTTACGTCGTCGGACACGACCGACGGCCTTGAGGGCTTGCCTGGCGAGGTTAGGAATTGTATGTTTCTTAAAGTTATATTGTCGGCATGGCGCACATACATGCCGTAGGAGGGAAGGCAAGTTCTAAACATCCTGTTCTCGGGATATGATCCAACTTCTTCGGGAACTTTTTCTGTTCCGTCGGACGATGGACATCCATCCAAGAGATTAAAAACGCAGTCGCTGATGGATACGTTTTCGACGCGCCCGCCTTCAACTCCCGTAATCGAGCTTGAAATCTGGCTTTACGCAGTGGCGGTGATTCCCCTTATTACGACATTTTTTATAAAGCTGCGCTTGTCGTCATTGTTGCGGTGCCCCGCACGGATAAATATCGGAGTTTGAATATCTGTCATTACGATATTTGAAATGGTTACATTTTCTAAGAATCCCCCGTCGACTGCTTCAAGCGCTATTCCTGCCAGTCCCGTTATGGGCTTCGCCACGCAATACCGCTCCATCCACGACAGGGAATTCCAATTGCGTATGTTGGATTCGCTTGCAGCGCGGATAATGCAGTTGGAGATTGCTATGTTTTTGAATCCCGCCCTGCTTGCTGTGCCGAATTTTATGGGATTGCAGTTGGAGGCTATTATGCAGTTTGTTATGGAAACATTCTCAACGACAAATTTGTCGTCGTCGCTCTTTAGGCATACGGCGTCGTCATCGCAGTCTATTATGCAGTCCGATACGACCACATTTTTGCCGTCTATGTCTATTCCGTCGTTGTTCCAGTTGGTGTGCGCGTATATTTTTATCCCGCGGACAAAAACATATTGGCTTCGGAAAATCCTAAATGTCCATGTCGCGGAATTTTTCATATGGACGTTTTCGACCGAAAAATTCTCCGAATCCTTTACGAATAGCACATAGGGCCTTCCTGGAAAATTGTCTTTTCTCTCGTATAGGGTTCCGTTTCCGTCGAGTGTCCCAAATCCTTTTATTCCGGCGTTTTTTACCTTGTCGGCAAGTATTAGTGCCGTAGGTTTTTTCCCGTCAATTGGAGTCATTTTTAGAACGGCGTTTCTGTCGAGGTTCAACATGACTCCGTCTTTTAGCCGTATGCAATTGCAGTTGTAAAGTCCGTTGCCGATGCGCACTTCTCCTCCCCCGCTTTTTGAACACTCGTCGATGGCTTTTTGGATTTGGGCGTCGGCTATTGTTTCGGATTTCCCGTCAGCCCCAAAATCCGCGACATTAAAGTCGCGCGCGCAAACATATTGGATGGAAACGGCAAGAAACGCCAACAGATTGGCAAATGATTTTAAATCATAATGCTTTTAATTTTATTATAATATGATTATTTTGACTGCCCGTGGGCGCCGAAAACTCGCGCTGTAGCGTTTAAATAGTCGTAGCCGTAGCATTTATCCGGCTCTAGGTATTCCCCTTCGGTCCACTCGTTCCATGCGTTTATTATTATAAGTTTCGGCTTGTCTGCTGGAATGTTTTCATCAGCCCACGCTTTTGCCTTGCGCAGCGCTTTTTCGTATAAAACGGGGGATTTCCCCTCTACAATAGGCGTAAATTCGTCCGGCGGATATCTCGGGTTAGTGTCCCATCCGGTTGAAACAATCGGGAAAAAAAGCCCGCATTCGTTTTTAAACTGCTTCCATTCAGCTATGCTTGTGTCGACCCATTTTTCATAATTGTCGCGTTTGCCGCGCATATTGTATGTGGACATGGAATCAAATCCGTAATATTTGACTATGTCCGTACTTGAAGGTTTTTCAACGCCTGGCACAATTCCTTTTGCGGGGCCGTGCCATGCCATCGACATAAGGTGGAGTCCGTCGAATCCGGCTTTTTTGCACTCCGCGCGCAAGAAATCCAGCGCTTGCAGCGTTTTTTCAGCGCTGCCGATGCCGCGAATCATGTTTGTAAATTCGAATACCGCAAACAGCGGCTTGTTGTCTATTTTATAATAGTTTGGCTTTTTGAAGTATTCTATGAATCGGGGAACTAAAACTTTTGTGAATTCCTCAAACGATACGTCTGCGCTCCATATTATTTTATTATTTTTAGGAGAACCTACTTTATTATTCCATAAGTTGTCTACAACGTGGTTTGCCCACATGAGAAAAAACTTCATCCGCTGGTTGTTGGGCGCCTTTAAAAATCCGTTGTTGAGGGCGCCTTCGAGAAACGGCCTGCCTTGGTACCAGTACCAATCGTACATAAAGACATTGATTCCCGCAGCCAGGGCGGCGTCTATTTTGCGCGCGACTACAATAGGGTTGTCTTCGGGCTCATATCCCCATAGAGGGACGAGGGGTTGGTTGTCTCCTTTCTTTTTGGAAACGGCTTCATACACATTCTGCCATTCTCCATTGCCGTGTGGGAATATGCCTAGTTCCTTCCACCGCGGTTCCGGATGGTACGCAGGCCAAACGATAGCGGCTACATCGTATTGGCTACTATTTTGTTCTCCGGCGTCGCAAGGGCAGCATGACGCCGCAAAAGCCGTAAAAACTCCCGCAAAAATTAATGCATTTCTCATATTTCTCATATATATAATTTCAAATCTGACAGAATTGTTTTTAGGGTGACTGCGCTTAAGTGTCAAGCGGAATTTTGCGGTTTGGGGAAGTGGCAAAAAAGAGTTGACCGCGCGGATTTAAAAGAAGTATTTTTGCTTTCGGCGTTTGTGTGCGCCGGAGAGGATTTGCGATATGGAGGCAAAAAGAAATTCCTTTAGAATGCTTATAAGATTTTGCGCCAGCTGCTTTTTATTGTTCTTTTCTTCCATTGGCGCATTTCCCGCCAATGGCAGTTTTGCCGAGAAATTCGACGTCCCGCGTTCGCAGAAGTCTGCGGACATAGAATGGGTGCGGGTCATTTCCCGCCAAGATGGGCGATATGTAGGCTGGCCTACAATTTGCAGGCGTTCAGGCGGAGAATTGCTCGTCGTATTTTCCGGCGACAGGGATTTCCATATTTGCCCATTTGGAAAACTGCAGATGGTCCGCAGCCGCGACGGCGGAATTACATGGAGCGCGCCTGAAACCATTGCAAACAGCCCACTAGACGATCGCGACGGCGGAATTATTGAGCTTCCGGATGGAAAGTTGCTGGCCGCGTGGTTTACTTCGATATATTATAAGGTACACATGTCCAACAAAGGAGTTTCGGAGGATTCGCGGCAGAAATGGCGGAAAGTCTTGGATAATATTTCCGACGATGAAATTGAAGAATATCTTGGGCATTGGACGATGGTTTCCGCCGACGGCGGCAGAAAGTGGAGCAGGCCCAGCAGAACTGTCGGTTCCGCTCCCCACGGGCCGATATGCTTAAGCGACGGAAGACTTTTGTATGTTGGAAAGGCTGCTGACAGGCGCACTGACGGAGGCGGTGAGAATATAGTTGTCGAAGAGTCTTTGGATGGCGGAAAGACTTGGCGGGTGATTTCAAAAATCGAAATAGAGCGCGGCGCAAAGATGGTCGACTATCATGAGCCCCACGCCGTAGAGGCTGCTGACGGTTCCATAATCGCGCAAATTAGATGCCATTCAGACGGATTTTTGCGCCAGTCGGTCAGCCGCGACGGCGGCAGAAGCTGGAGCGTTGCAGAGAAAACGCCTCTTTTTGGGTATCCTTCGCATTTAATTCGGTTGAAAGACAATTCAATACTTTCGGTTTACGGCCGCAGAAAGGGAAAAATGGGCGAGTTCGGCTGTTTTAGCTATGACAATGGGAAAACCTGGGATGTGGATGGAGAAGTTGCCTTGGCGTATTCCGACAATCCCGACATAGGTTATCCTTCGTCGGCGGAAATGCCTGACGGAAGCATAATAACCGTCTATTACCAACACGATCCAGACCCGAAACTGTCTAATTCCACTTGCTTAATGGCCACAAAATGGAGGCCTAAGAAAAAGTTATAGCCGACAAAACTATTATACTGCAAAATAAAGGAGCGTTTTGTTCCTGTCTCAAATATGCTTTGGAATTTGGAGAGTTGGGAGGATGGCGTTTGTTTTTTTTGAGTTGGCATATATATTATTATGTATCGCATCTTCAGAAAGGGAGGCTTTGCAATTTTGTTGGCAATATTAAAAATTGGCGCATTCATTGATGGATAAATATTGGGCGGATTAGAACAGTTTGCCGCGACTATTTTGTCCGCTTGCCTTTTGGGAACCTAACCTGCCGCTAAAGAAAAAGGTTCTTTCTGCTTTTCCCAGCAGATATAATAAAAAATTTTCCGCGCGACATAAGAATTAGTGCGGCAGCTTACGGGGTATATAAAATAAGAGGAGCGGATTGAAATGAGCGGTATGATATCAATCCGCATAAGATATTAACGGCGATATTGGAAAAAGCAAGATGGCAAATTAATGAAAAGAAAGCCAAAAGCCGCAGATTGCCGCGATGAATACAATTGGAATACAATGCGCCGATAGAACCTGATAAAATGGGGAAGCGTTTTATCCTATAACAATAATATAGAGCAGCAATATAACGCAAAAGACCTGCTGCAAGATGGATGATCAAATGCGCGCTTTGGTTTGCCTGAAGTCAGCTTTAATCCTCTATTTTGAAAAAAACGAAGCTCGCTCAAAAGGAGGCTTGCATCCATAAAAACCTAAAAAACTTCCGCCTACTGGCAATCGCGGCATTTTTTTGAAAAAGCACTATGAAAAAACTAGTGTTGCGCCTAAAAATTCCTATCTGCAATTTTTTGCGGCTAAGCTTTTGCTTTAATACGCTTAATATTTTAGAGTAAAACTGCCTGGCGCATAGGTTGCGGTTGCATAGATTGTATGGAATTGTCCAACTAGGATTTTTTTCGCTGCTTCAACTGGCTCAGGTTCCGGCTCTTGCTGGGCGGTTTTTGCATCTAGGCAATGGCTGCGAAAAACCACATGCTCTATGCCAATTCATATTTCCAGTCTTTTGGGGTATCTAATATTTTTTGCTTAATTTTTAAAGATATTCTTCCTCAAAATCTAGACGGAAATATTTTTTATACCTATAATTTCTGGCGGTTACTTTTGTGTAAGCGGCACATAATATCCTCAGCATAAAAGTCTTGTTTAGGCTTTCAGATAAAATAGCGCGCTGCGGTATATTTTACCGTTTTTTACATGCGCGCGCTTTATCCTTAAACGGCTCATTCTGCCGCTTGAAATACCTGGCGCTATTTTTAGCCAAGAAGGGATTTTTCGTTTATTCCGAAAGCTTCAAAAAGTTCGGGAGTGTCGGCGGAGAATCCAAAATCGTCCGTTCCCACTACTTTGTCCGCATACTTGTACCACATTGCGCTTATGCCGGCTTCGATTGCTATTCGGTTTCGGCAGGATTTTGGCAGAACATCTTCTTTGTATTCCGAAGATTGGCGTTCAAACACTTCCATAGACGGCATTGAAACGACCCGCGTTCCGGGCTCTTTTGCTCCAGCAGAAATCGCATACTGCAATTCGGAACCCGTGGCGATTATTATTTTTGAAAGCGGCGCCGTCTCCTTTTTTGCAATGTAAGCACCCTTTAGCGTCCCAAACCTTCTTGTCTCCACCGGTATTGAGTTTAAAATTGGAAGGTTTTGGCGCGACAGGATTAAGGCTGTCGGGCCGTCTTTGCGCGCTAGAGCCATAGCCCATGCCGCGGCGCATTCTTCGGAGTCCGCCGGGCGCACTACATCCAAACGAGGTATCGATCGCAATATTGTCGCCATTTCAACGGGCTGGTGGGTTGGGCCGTCAAAACCCACTCCGACGGAGTCGTGCGTGAAAATGTACTGTTCCCGCAACCGCGAAAGCGCCGCAACGCGTACTGAGCCCAGCATGTATCCAGCAAAAGTCAGGAATGTGGCGCAAGACGGTTCGAATAATCCGTAGTAGGATATGCCGTTTGAGATTGCGCCCATAGCGTGCTCTCTTATACCAAACCATATATTTCTACCCGACGGATTGTCGGCGCCGAAATCGCCCATGCCTTTTAAATAATTTTTTGTCGAACCAAACAAATCGGCCGATCCGGTGACCATATATGGCAACTTTTTCGCCAAAATATTCATGGAAGCCCCAGCAGACGCGCGAGTTGCGCTCTTGTCGTCCGAGGGGAAAGGGGGGATATTCTTTAAGAGCTCTTCCGCCGATTCCGATCCTTTGCGGGATATGCAGATTTCGAGTTCCTCCGCTTTTTCAGGGTTGTTTGCGCGCCACGATTCAAACAGCCTAACCCATTCGTCGTATTCGGACACTCTCTTTTTTAGCGCGTTTCCAAAAAATTCGTATGTTTCTTCTGATACGTAGAATTTCTCATCTGGCAACCCGAGATTTTTCCTCGCCTGGACCGCAAATTTTGCCCCGCCTTCTCCGTGTCCTTTGGCGGACGCTTCTACTTCGGGAATCCCTTTCGCAATTACGGTCTTAAATATTATAAGCTTAGGCTTTCCGTTCCTTTGGTCGCGGGCGTTTAAGAGAGCCTTGCGAATTTCAGATATGTCATGCCCATTTGATACGGTTGTCACATCCCATCCGTATGCACGATAGCGCATTGCAGTATCTTCGGACATGGTTTTGGACGCCATCTCGTCGAGGGTGACGTCGTTTGAATCGTACAGTAGTATCAGGTTGTCAAGCTTGTAAAGCCCGGCCAGCGCGGAAGCTTCGGATGAAATTCCCTCCTGCATGCAGCCGTCTCCCGCAAGGCACCAGACATTATGGTCGAAAATTTTTAATGAGTCTGAGTTGAAACGCGCCGCTGCCATTTTCTCTGACATTGCCATGCCTACTGCATTGGCGATACCCTGTCCAAGAGGGCCGCTTGTAGCCTCAACTCCTGGAGTTTCCCCAAATTCGGGATGTCCCGGCGTTTTAGATCCTTTTACGCGGAAATTTTTTAAATCTTCTATAGTAAGGTCGTATCCCGAAATGTGAAGCCATGCATATAAAAACATACTGCCATGGCCGGCGCTCAAAATAAACCTGTCGCGATTCAGCCAGTCCGGGCGCTTGGGGTTTATTTTTAGAATCTCGCCAAATAAGACGGCTCCGATTTCAGCGCACCCCAGCGGCAATCCCAAGTGTCCGGAGGCGCGCGCTTCTATTGCGTCTATAGCTAATCCTCGGGCTTGGTTTGCGGCTTTTTGCAGTATAATGTCGTTATCCATAGTTTCTGTTTTTATTATCCGCTCAACCCTAATTTAATTTTGTCCGTTTTCAACCTTTTTTTGTCCTTTCGGTTTTGTGTTTTTATTTGGGTAGAGCCTAAGCCGGTTATTGCGAAATTTGGCAATCCAGTGAAGGCGGCGTCATGCAAAATCAGATGTGTTAAGATTGCCTTTCTTATTTATTGACGCAGAAAAAAAAAGATTGAAATGAACGGGGGTAAGTCTATTTAATTGAAGAATGATTAAAATTTTTAAATTGTTTGCCTTTTGCAGCAGTGTATGTTTCCTGTCGGTAGTTTCGGTTGGAGCGCAAGATGGTTCGCGCCCCCAGCCTTCGCAGGATCCAATATCCACATACAGGCTTCGCCCTTTGGATGTTCTCAACATAAAGGTCTTTAAAGAGCCAGATTTGGACACTGTTTATAAAATAGGAACGAACGGGATGATAGTGATGCCGCTCATAGAGTCCGTAAAAGTCGCGGGATTGACCGTTCAAGACGCCCAAAAGCGCATAAAAGAGCTGTATGAAAAAGACTATTTGGTAAATGCCGACGTTTCGATATTTATTGCCGAATATTCCCCCCAGCGAGTTTATGTAATCGGACAGGTAAACCGCAACGGGGAGGTTATTTTCCCGCCCGAAGAAACAATGACTTTGTCTAAGGCAATTGCCGGAGCAATGGGGCCTACCCGTCTTGCAAACACCCGTTCCGTAAATGTAAAACGCAAAATGGCGGACGGCTCAATCAAGGTTTTTGAAGTGGATTTGCGCGCAATATTGAATGATAAAAGCGTAAAAGATTTTCCAGTATATGACGGCGATACAATAGAAGTCCCGGAAGCCATTTTCTAGTTTTAGGACTTATATTTCCGTTTGCCAAACAAGTAAAATTAAATTGAGAATTTTCACATGGAAAGCAGCAACAACAACAATTCGCAGCCAGATTCCGCGCCAACAAAAGTTATAAAGAAAAAGATAGTCGCATCTTACGGAAGCGGCGGCTATGGCGGATACGGCGGCTATGGGGATTATGGCGGCTACGGAGCGTACGGCGGTGGTTATGGCGGTTACGGCGGCTATGGCGGCTCGTATGGCGGATATTACGGAGGCTACAATTCCAAAAATCCAGCTGGCGAAGGTGGCGTTCCAAACCGCACGTTCCGCGATTATATGATGATTCTGCGCGAGCGCTTTTGGTATATTATAGTCACTTTCTTTATCATTTTTGCCGGAGTGCTCTTATACACGTTTAGAATAACTCCAATCTATACGTCGGCTGCATCCGTTCAGATATTGCGCGATTCTGATTCGCCAATAGACGGTCCGGGCTCGACCGAGCGGAGCAGAAACAACGTCATAATGTCCATGGAGGACTTTAACACTCAGGTGAAGTTGTTTGAGAGTGCGGAAATCGTGAAAGCGGTAAAGTCCAGAATGAAGGAGGATGAGCTTAAGCGCTTTATAGCTCCGTACCACAATATGTTCACTTTCGGCATAAGAAAATCCGAGGAAGAGCTTTTAATGGACAACCGTTCGATAATTCCGCAAAGAATGTCGCTTATTGTAACGGTTATATTCGAACATCCGGACAACAATATGGCGGCTAGGATTGCCAATCTTTTTGCCACAGAGTTTATAAATTATACGCACCAAAAGAGAGTTCAGGCTCTCATGGGAAGTATAGACGAACTTAGGACAAAAGTTTCGCAACAGGAGGCCAAGGTAAAAGAGCTGGATAAAAAGTTGGTCGAATACCGCGAAAAGAACGGCGCTGTCAGTTTGGATACTTTGGACGATGTTGACCGCACAGAATTGCGGGATATAAACGCAATTCTAACAAACGATAAAAGAATATTTGACGCTGCTTCTACGCAGTGGACTTTAATGCAGGAATACAAGCGCGACGGCAAAGATCTATGCACGCTGCCTTTTATATCTGAATTCCAGCAGATAGCAAAACTTTTAACCGATAGGTCTACGCAACAAGTTTTTATTGCTTCTTTGGAAAAACGCTACAAAGAAAAGCATCCTTCCATGATTGAAGCCCGCAAGACTCTCGACCAAATAGAAAAAGAATTGGCTCTCGCCGTTGACGCGGCATACGCAAAAGTCCAGGCTTCATATGAAACTGCAAGGCAGAATTATGAGCAGTCGCAGAAGCGTTTGGCAGAAAAGAAAGAGGAAATCTTGAGTCTCGGGAAAAAGGCAATTATATACAAGTCTTTGGAGCGCGAGCGAATGGTTGCCGAGGGAATGCATGCATCTCTAATTTCCGCAATGAATGTGCGCACGGCTCAGGTAAGCTTGATTAACGAAGGCGCAAGCATTATCGACCGCGCCGCTCCAGCGTTGAGGCCTTCCAGCCCGAATTATGTGCTGAATATAATTCTCGGAATAATAGCCGGTATTATAGGGGGCATTTGCATGGCGTTTTTGGTTGCGTTCCTTGACGATAGAGCAAAGAGCGCTTACGATATAGAAGCTGTTATTGGTTTGCCGCTTCTTGGAGTAATACCTCGAATTAAGCGTTTGAACTCCGCTGAAAAAGCCCAGGTTGCCGCGTCTAATGCGGATAGAGCCACTACAGAGGCTTTCCGTTCTTTGCATTCTACCTTGAAGGTTAATAATTTCAGCAAGAACGCGAAAGTCATCCTTTTTACAAGCACGACGCCTTCGGAAGGAAAATCTTTCATTGTGACAAATTTGGCGTTTACTTACGCATTGCACGGGGAAAAAACGATAATTATAGACGCCGACTTGCGTTTGCCTGCAATGGCCAAGGTTCTGGGAATTACGGCAAAGGACGGTTTAATTGGCCACATAGAGGAAGGGAAGCCGCTGGAAGATGCAATTATACACGATTACTTCCCGAATCTCGATGTTCTGGTATGCGAAAAGCGGGCTAAGAATCCTACGCAAACATTAAATAGCGAAGAATTCGCCGCAATGATAGAAAAATTCCGCGACACTTACGACCGTATATTTATAGATTCTCCGCCAATTGGCGCTGTAAGCGACGCTATTACATTGTTGCCGACGGTTGACGGTGTGATATATGTTGTAAAGTTCAATACTGTAAAGCGCAAGACTATCAGAGCGTATATACGCCGAATGATGGAGTCAAATGTTCCGATACTTGGCGCTGTTATGAATATGGTAAACCCGAGTTCCGCGTCGGTATATAGCATGAACTATTACGACAAGAGTTACCAGAACTATTATACGGCTCCGATGGAATCCGATGAAGATGAGCAGCCCCCGGAAGATGTTCCCCCGGAGATGCCTTCCGAGAGCAAGCAGTGAGTTTTATGGAAATTCCGCGCAAGAAAAAAGCGCGGAATTTTTTTTGTTTTTCCCACGCTTTTGCCGAAAAAAAAACGAAAATTTTTTGCCGTTTAAATCGGCGTTGAACTTCGAGGAAGAACTAGTTTTTTAGCTACTTTAATTTATATGCCTTATAAAATGATCGAAGAAAGTCGCACGGGAGGCGGCGGGGCGTTATAACATAAAGCAATGTTGCGTTATAGGTATGAAGCAATGCTCCTGGCACTGATTGCAGTAGTCTATAGGCATGGCGGAGAAGATGCCTATATAAAAATACATTCAATAGGCATAAAATGTTTTTTCCATTGCTTTAGGGGTTCTTTCTGGATGCATAATGCGCGCTTTTTTTAGTCTTTTAACCAGAGTTTTTATGTGCGTGATTCTTCAGTTTTTCTTGAAATTGTGTTTCCTGCTTTTTATTTTAAATTTGTGATGTAATTCATATTTTAATAATAATATTTAAGAGCATATGAAGAAGATAGTGGTTTTTGCGGTGTTGGCACTGTATGCGTTGAATGCCTTTTCAGAAATAGAGGTAAACACCGATTACCCTGGGGGGAATGCCGTGGTAAAAAAAATAAACGGCAATGAAATCTTTCTTGAGCAGGATTTGCGCGACACCTCCGGTTGGTGGTTTTATTGGGGGTTTGAAGTACGGGGAGCCGGCGGCAAAGAGATAAAAGTTCATTTTCTAAATAAAGACGTAATAGAGGCGCATGGGCCTGCTTATTCGCTAGACGGAGGATGGACATGGCAATGGCTGGGCGCGGATTCTGCTAAGCGCCAAAAAGATTTTAAATCGGTATCGTTTACGCACAAACTTCCCGAAGGTGCGGATTCTGTGCGGTATTGCCTTGCTTTCCCCTATCAGATGGCGGATTTCTCCAAGTTTATAGCACCCTACGCCAATGGGAAAAGGAAAAATTTCAAGTTGCATAATCTCGCAAAAACTGAGCGCGGGCGCCAAAATATTTATGCAACATTCGGCAATCCTAACGGCGCTTATAAAGCCGTGTTTACTGCGCGGCACCATGCGTGCGAATGTATGGCGTCTTATGTGATGGAGGGAATTATAGGCGAGATTATGAGCGATTCCGAAACGGGAAAATGGCTGGGGGAGAATGTTGAGTTCTTAATAGTTCCGTTTGTCGATTTGGACGGAGTTGAAGATGGAGACCAAGGCAAGAATCGCAAGCCTCACGACCATAATCGCGATTACGCTGGAGTTCCGATATATTCTAGCGTCAAGGCAATAAAGAAAATTCTTCCGGAATGGGGAGGGAAAAAACTAAAAGTAATGATAGATTTGCATTGTCCGTGGATGGGAAATCGCGGTGGCGATGCAGATCTTCAGCGCAGGGTGTTTTTTGTGTATTCGCAGGAAACAAAAGAGCAGAAATCGAATTTGGAAAAATTATCTAAGATATTTGAGTCAATAACAACTGAAACTCCCGGAGCCATAGCTCATTTTGCGCGCGAAGACATTCCTTATGGTTATAGTTGGAACACATTGAAAACGCGATCTAGTTTTAAGAGTTGGGGATTGACTCTAGACGGCGTTGAAATTTGCACTACTCTTGAAATATCATATTCCGATGTTGGAGGCTCTCAAATTACAGATTCCAGCGCGCGCAATATCGGCAGGAATTTCNCGCAATATCGGCAGGAATTTCGCGCGCGCATTAAAAGAATACCTTGAAAAAACAGCTTTGGACACTGGAAGAAAATAGGAGCTTTTTTAGGTTCGCTTTGGATGCATAAAGTAGTGGCGTTTTCGGCAGAGTTTCTGGTCTGCATTTCTTGAGCTCTGTGGAAAAATGTATTTTGTTTTAGAAAAAGCGGTTTTATGGAATATCGCCGAAATGCGTGCTTGGAGTCTTTTGATTCTAATTTATTAAAACAGTACCAATAATTATATTCATTTTTTCTCTCTAAAAGGGAAGATAAGCTATTAATTTGCAATTAAAACATAATTATATACAGATACTTGCGTTTTTGATCAAAAAAAGTTTAAAAAAAAGCTTGCAAACGGATAAAAAAGTACGATGCTACAGAAATCCAAAATGGGATACTTTGCCATGAATGCAAATGCCAATCCTAAAAAAATGTCAAAAAAATAAAAAAAAGTTTGACAAA
>FR901607.1:0-427 GCA_000438015.1 Coraliomargarita sp. CAG:312
GACTATATCGAGGCCGTGCACAATCTACCCGCCCCAGAGCGCACAACCGAAGAATTCCTGCAGATAGCCGCATCTGCGCCGCAACTCGACGAAAAAGAGCGCGGCATACTCGAAAACATGCTGAAACTCGCAGACATCGCAAAATTCGCCCAACATTCATTCCGCGGCGAAGAAAAATCCAAGCTCTTATCCGACGCCCGCGATTTTATATTCTACGACAACGAAAGAATCTCACAAAAACAAAAATCTGAAAAGGCGGAATCCTCCGCGCCGGAAAAATCCATTAAAGGCACTGCAAATCCTGCGGAAGGCTCCGGACAAGACGAACCGACACAAGAGAAATGAATTTTGACTTTGCAAATCCCGAATTTCTGTGGGGGCTACTATTATTGCCGCTTTTGGCGCTTCTCCGAGGCGCGGCCGGCAA
>FR901607.1:517-2215 GCA_000438015.1 Coraliomargarita sp. CAG:312
GAATGCTGCGCTTTATCCTAACTATTATTTCCCTTGCGCTTCTCATAATAGCATTTGCCCGCCCGCGCATCGGAATGGGATACAGCGAACGCGAGGAAAGCGGCATAGACATAGTCCTAGCTGTCGACACATCAGGCTCAATGGCAGCCCTCGATTTTACATCGGACGCCGACGCCCCCATAACGCGCCTAGACGCCGTAAAAAAGGTAATAGAGGACTTTATAAAAAAGCGCCCGAACGACAGAATCGGAATGGTTGCGTTTGCTGTCAACCCGTTTCTAGTTTCCCCAATGACGCTGAACCACGACTGGCTTCTGCAAAACTTGGAAAGGCTGGATATAGGCGTGATAGACCCCAACCGCACTGCAATAGGATCGGCTATCGGCATGAGCGTGAACCGCCTGAGAGACCTTAAGAATGCGAAATCAAGAGTCATAATTCTGCTGACCGACGGGGAAAACAACGCCGGAAAAATATCGCCCATAGCCGCAGCCGAAGCCGCGGCAAGCTACAACGCCAAAGTCTATACAATCGCCGCCGGGCGAAGCGGAATAGTCCCCGCAGCGCGTCTCGACCAAAACCAAAATGTAATCCGCAACCGCGCTGGAAATCCGGTTTACGGCGGCGACATGCAAAGCAATGTGGACGAAGAAACCCTAAAAAAGATTTCCGAAATAACCGGCGCAAAATTCTATAGGGCAAAAAATCTAAAACAATTGGAACAAATTTACGACGACATCGATGCGCTCGAAAAGACAAAAGTAAAACTTCGCAACTTTACATCATACCGCGAACTTTTCCAATGGTTTGCCGGAGCCGCACTCGCGGTCATCGCCATCAAACTGATTCTTATCAACACAAGACTTAGGACGCTACCATAATGACTTTTCATTCTCCAATTTGGCTTTACGCAGGACTTGTTGCGGCCGCGGCTATGCTTGCCCTCTATTATTGGTCGGCACGCCGCCAACGCAAACTGTTGTCCGATTTCGCATCAGAACGGCTTCTTCCGGAACTGGCGAGAACGGTCAGCAAAACAAAGATCCTTTTAAAGAAGGCTCTCACAATCTTCGGAGTGCTCGCCGTTTTTGCCGCTCTGGCCCGCCCCCAATGGGGATACCGTTGGGAGGAAACTAAAACGCGCGGGATAGACATAATTTTTGCCATAGACACCTCCAATAGCATGCTTGCCGAAGACGTAAAGCCAAACCGCCTTGAAAGGGCAAAATTGGCGGTTCTGGACTTGGTCAACATTTTGGAGGGAGACAGGATAGGAATTGTGGCCTTCAGCGGGCAAGCCTTCCTGCAATGCCCCCTAACACTGGACTACGACGCCTTTAGAATGTCGCTTGAAGCGTTGGATACTGAAGTTATTCAACGCGGAGGCACTAATATCGCAGCAGCCATAGACGAATCGGAAGTCGCCTTTTCAGACACCTCAAACCATAAGATTATAGTTCTCATAAGCGACGGCGAAGAATTGGAGTCGTCTGCCATGGACAAAGCCAAGCAGGCAAAAGAACGAGGAGTAACAATTTATACCCTAGGCGTCGGGAACGCAAAAGGCGAATTTATACCCGTGCGCGACGAAAACGGAAGGCTCACCAACTTGAAAGACGAAAACGGAAATCTCGTAAAAAGCCGCCTAAACGAGGAAGTCCTAACCAAAATAGCCGAAGAAACAGGCGGCTTCTACGA
>FR901607.1:2243-12377 GCA_000438015.1 Coraliomargarita sp. CAG:312
GCTCTCCGCCACCGGCATGGATACAATTTACACTGAAGGCTTGAAAAAAATTCCCCAACAGGAATTGTCTTCAAGAATGAAGCAGTTTGCAATAGAGCGATTCCAAATTCCGATTGCAATCGCAATAATTCTCATCGCATTGGAATCGCTAATAGGGACGCGCAAATTTTTTACCCGCGGGCGCGGCGCCCTTCCCCTTCTGCTGTTGGCGGCAATACCCGCGCTTTCGCCCTGCGAGACGAGAGCAGATACCGCCCAACAACAGCCGCAAGCGCGCGAGTTATTTAATGCCGCACTCGACGAATACGCAAATAAGGAATATATTAAATCAAAAGAACTTTTTCAGGCAGCTATGAAAGCCGAAGAATCGGATTTCGGACTGCACTCAAAAGCTTTTTATAATATGGGCAACGCCGACTACGAAATAGCGCGGCAAAAACTCGCCAACGTGTCCTCTCCCGAAGAAATATCCCAAAAAGCTGCGCAGCTTTCCGCAGGCGCAGACCAAATGATTGCAGCTGGAAGCCAGCTTGTGCAGCGGGGACAACCGCTTCTTAAACAGGAGGAGCAACTGCTTAAATCGGCAAAGACAGAAGAAGAAAAAAAACAGGCTATGCAAAATAGCCCCCTAAAAGCCGACCAACAGTTGCAGCAGCAATTAAAACAGGCTATTTCACAATGCGAATCCATTGAAAAAGAAGTCGAAAACATAAAAAAAGAATTTTCTTCCGCCCAAACGGCATGGCAGGATGTCCAATCATCAGCAAAGGACGCCATAAACAATTTCAACAGCTCACTTCAGCTGGACAGAGAATTTGAGCCTGCGCAAAAGAACTTAAGCTCCGCAAAAACCGCAAGTTCAAACCTTGAAAAAGAAATACAGAAAACCGGGCGGGCAATAGAGGCAATGTCCTCAAACGCCCAAAAACTGAAAGAAAAAAGCCTTGCTGAATTAAAAGAAGAACTAAAGAAACTTGTCCGCGACGACAACAACCAAAATCAAGACCAACAGAACCAGGATAATCAACAAAATCAACAAAACCAGCAGAATAACCAAAACCAAAATAGTCAGCAAAACCAGCAAGACCAAAATCAGCAACAAAATAAAGACAACCAACAGAACCAGAATAACCAACAGAACCAGAATAACAGCCAAGAGCAACAGCAAGACCAACAAAAACAGGATAAAGATAATAAACAAGATAAAGGCGATAAAAGCGAGCAGCCTCAAAATCAAGACCGCCAAGATTCTCAAAAAGACAAAAATAATGGCGGGCAAGATAAAAACGAACAGAATCAAGACCAAGCCAAGGATGAACAAGCCATAGACAATAAAAAGAACGAGCAATCCGAGAAACAGCCTCAAGAAGAAGGGAAAGAAAAACAACAGAAGCCCAACGCCGAAAATTCGGAAAAAGAACAAACCGGACGCGAAGACAAAGCGCCTTCCGCCGGCTCCGAAGAACAAGCCGCAAGCCCCGAAGAAAAGCAGGAACAAGCCGCTCCGGCTTCCCCCGCAGAGAAGCAAGCCGATGAAACCTCGGCCGAAAATTATCGCAAGGAAATCGGAGCCATGACAAGGGGCGAGGCAAGACAACTGTTGGACTCGATGAAAGATTCTGAAAAAAGCCTGCCTCTGCGCGGTTTCGGAGAACAAAAAGACAGATTTGAAAAATCATATAAAGATTGGTAATGAAAAAACTATACGCATCATTTCTTACAGCATTCGCAACGGTTTCCCTATTGGGACAATCCGTAGAAACATCTGGATTTGACCCCAAAGAAATCCGGCCCGATTCGACTTCAACTTACACTGTCGTATTAAAAGATATCAACGGCAATATTTCCGCCGAAGATATCCCGATGCCGGACGGATTGCAAATAATAGGACAGAGCCGTTCGCAGAGCTTTTCAATGGGAACTTCAGGGACCTCCAGTTCCACATCGCTGCAATATACCGTTCGCCCCCTTAAGGAGGGAATTTTCACTGTTCCAGAATGGAGCGTGGAATATAAGGGCAAAACTTACACTATTGCCGCAGCAACTTTGAAAGTTGACGAGTCTGCGCCGGCGCAACAGCAGGCTCAACAGGCGCGCGACCCATTCGGAATGAGAAGCATGTTCGGGCTTCCGTCCGGCATCCGATCTCAATCTCAAGCCCGCCAACAAACCCAAACTTTTGACGATTCTCTGAGAAACAGCGCGAATCTTGAAATAAAACTTCCGCGGGAAGAAATTTACGTTGGAGAATCTGTGCCATGCGAACTTATATTTTCTTTCGACAAGTCTATATTGCGCAACGGATTCAGGCTTGCACAATTAATACCGGACATAAAAAAAGCCGACGCATTCGACTGCCCCGCCTTCACCACTGATCCAACTGTCGATGAAAAATCCGACCCTGAAAAAGTCTTCATAATTTACCACACTATTGTAACACCGTTAAAAGTAGGATCTTACGACTTGGATTTCTCGGCAAAAGGCGTATTCAACCGCGATATCGACATTGACGACCTTATGGGAATGTCTTTGATAGATAGGATGATGTCTATGGGCGGAGGCAGGCAGATTCCATTTGAAATACAAATGCCGGCAAAAAAAATAAACGTATTAGAACTGCCAACCCAAGGCAAACCGGAAAATTTCACTGGAGCGATAGGAAAATTTTCGCTTGAAGACGTAATGGTGGATCCCGACGCTCTGTCGGTTGGAGACCCATCTATAATTACGGCGAAGTTGGTAGGAATGGGAAACTTCGGCAGGATAAGCGCCCCAGAGCTCGATACCGGCGGCAATTGGAAAAATTACAAGCCCAAAACTTCTTTTGCCGACGAGAGCAACGGACAGGGATACATAGGAATCAAGACTTTCGAATACACTGTGGTTCCGACAAAGCCAGACTTAAAGTTCGCGCCGAAAATTCTATTCAACTATTTCGACCCTGTGTCAAAGAAGTATGTAGAATTGCCATCCAAAGAAATTCCTGTAAGCGTGGCTCCAACCGGGCGTTCCAACAGGGCTGTGCAAAAAGCCCAGGACAATAAAAAAGCAGAACCTGAATTTGCCCAAAATTTGGATAAGAACAGCCAAACCCGCGAAGTTGATCTCTTAAAATCCCCATTATTTTGGATATTGCAAGCAGCTATATTAGCCGCATTGATTGCATTCATTGCAGCTAGGCGCCGCAAGCTAATGCTGGAAAGCAACCCGGCGTACGCAAAAAAACTGGCGTACAGAAAGCAATGCGCATACTACCTCGCAAAGGCCCGCGACGACGCCAACAGAAACGACGCCAAAGCCTTCTTTGTGGACGCGCGCAACGCTTTGCAATACTCTCTCACTGCCGCCGACTCTGATAGGGAAAGTTCTTCGCTAATATTGCGCGAAGCCCGCGAAATTATGCAATCCCGCAACTTTGGGCAGGATGACATAGATTCCATAAACGTATTCTTCGACGGCGCGGATGCAATAACATTCGGCGGACTCGACGTTTCGAAAATGGATTTGAAAGAACTGGACAAATCATTGAATAAAACATGCAAACTATTAGAAAAATGATATTTCCATTTAAGATGTTTTTGGCAATCGCGGCTGCGTCGGTTTTCTGCGTCGAATCGATTGCGCAAACAGCAGATGAATTCTTTATGCTCGGAAACAATGCATATAAAAACGGGGACTACGCCCGCGCTTGCGAAAACTATGAAAACGCCGCAAAAGCCGCGCAGCCTACAGCCGAGCTTTATTACAATTTAGCCAATACCAACGCCAAACTTGGAAACAAAGGCGCCGCCCTGTTAAATTACTACCGCGCAATTTACCAAAATCCGCGCATGCCCGAAGCCCACGCAAACCTCGAAATGTTTGCAAAAGACACCGCAACGGACTTGCCGCAAAAATCGAAAGTATATGAAATACTCTCCGAACTATCCGAATATGAATGGACTGTCGTCTGTTTTATGTCTTTCTGGCTCACTATATTGCTGATTTTTGTACCGCCATTGTATTCTTTCAACAATATGGCAACGGTTTTTCTGTCCGCAGTCTCCGGAGCAATATTTGTAATATCCGTAATAGCGGTAGTCAACTGGCGCGACTTCGGGCAAACAGCAGTGTCAATAAAAGAGGATGTGGCGCTGAGACTCTCTCCAACCGACACAGCACCGGTATCTTCAATTGTCGGAGAGGGAGAAACCGCTTCAATAGAAAAAACGCACGGAAACTTCCTCTATGTAAAGACAAAAAACGGCAAGCAAGGATGGACATCAAAAAGAGAATTTGTGCCAATAGCCGAATAAAAAATTTACCGCGCACAAGGCGCCCCATATTGGAGGCGCTTTTTTTATTGTTGCAAACTAGTAAATTTTTCTTTTAAAATCTGGTCGCATGAGGTTTAATTGCAACAATAAAATCGCATAAGCCATGAACAAAAAAATTATAATATTATTAATAATAGCAATTGTATGGGGAGCGGGATATTTTTGGGCGTCGTCATACTCAAATATTCCTGAAGGTTCGCCGGCAAAAAAAGCCGTTTACGCTTTAAATGAAGCTGGATGCGTCATGTGCCACTCAAAAGACGCCAAGCCTCCGTTTTACGGATACATACCGCTTGTCGGATCCCTTATTAAAAACGATATGGCTCTGGGATTGCGCAATTTTGACATAGCCCCAACAATGAACGCAATTGAGCAAGGTTTGCCGGCAAACGAGTCAGCCCTCGCAAAAATTGAGTATGTTGTGGACGAAAATACAATGCCTCCTCTCAGATTTAAACTAGTCCACTGGTTCTCAAATATAAATTCCCAAGAACGCGCCGCCATTGCCGATTGGATTTCGGTAGAGCGCAAACAGCTGAACGCAAAATCGGGAATAGCGGAGGAATTTGCCAATGAACCTGTATGGCCGATACCCGAAGCCTTGAATGTTGACAAGCGCAAAGCTGAACTGGGCGAAATTCTGTACCACCATACGGCGCTTTCAGGCGACAATACCGTCTCGTGCGCCACTTGCCATCCTCTCGAAGGCGCGGGAGTCGACGCCCTCCAAACATCCACAGGAATACGCGAACAGAAAGGAGACATAAATGCGCCGACAGTTTACAATGCCGCATTTAATTTCAAACAGTTCTGGGACGGACGCGCAAATTCTCTGGAAGAACAAGCCGGAGGCCCACCCATGAATCCGGTTGAAATGGACGGAGGATCATGGTCGGCAGTCGCGGAAAGGCTCTCAAAAGATTCAGACTTTGAAAAAGAATTTAAAAAGGTTTATCCTGACGGGTTTAATGAAAAAAATATCACAGACGCCATTGCAGCATTTGAACGCACTCTTATTACACCCAACAGCCCGTTTGACAGGTATCTAAAAGGCGACAAAAACGCCATAACAAAAGAGCAAATAAGAGGATACGAGCTGTTCAAACAATACAATTGCACGCTTTGCCATTCCGGACAGAACTTTGGAGGGCAGTCTTTTGAATATATGGGATTGGCGCGAGACTACTTTAACGACCGCGGCGATGTCGGTAAAATAAACGATACAGGACTTGCCGCCAACACCAAAGACGAGCGCGATTTCCGCAAGTTTAAGACCCCCACCCTGCGAAATGTCGCCCTCACAGCTCCCTACTTCCATGACGGTTCCTCCAAGACACTAAAACACGCGGTAGAAGTTATGGCCAAATACCAAAGAGACAAAGAACTTGACGACGACGAAATATCTGCAATTGTAAAATTCTTGGAATCTCTGACCGGAGAACTAAACGGGAAACCGCTTCAAAAAAAATAACCCCGTAAAGCAATAAGCGCAAAAGAAGTCCGCAAGAAATTTCGGACTTTTTTTGCATAACTTAACAATCGCAATGTTAGACAATATACACCGCACTTCTTACAAAGTGCGCATATCAGACGCTGACCAAAACGGCACGCTAAAATGCAACGCTCTTCTGCAAATGCTTCAAGAGGCTGCTACCGAGCACGCAACGATTTTAGGAGTAGATTTTAAAGCGCTAAAACCGTTAAATCTCGGTTGGGCGGTATCAAAGTTCGTAATCGACGTGAAAAGGCTTCCGCAATGGGGCGAGCGTATAAACGTGACAACATGGGCTTCGGACAAAGAAAGAGTGGCTACATATAGGGAATTCGTCGTCACGGATTCATCGGGAACTGAGCTTGTTTCAGCGCGTTCGCAATGGGTGCTTTTCGACACCCGCGAGCGCAAAATAGCTAAAATGGAAAAGATACAAGACTGGTCTCGACTCGAAAATAAATACGCCAATGCATCAAATTTCGAACCCTTAAAACAACCTAAAACAACCACGTCTTCGGCAATATGCGCCGCAAGAAACGACGATATAGACTTAAACATGCACGTCAATAATGCCGTCTATCTCATATGGGCGGCGGAGTCGCTCCCTCAAAATTTTACATCCGTTCCCAAACAAATAAGGATAAATTTTCTTGAAGAGGTTATGCCGCACACAAACGTCGAAGTTTTATGCCATATCGACGGGAAAAATTCCTATCATACCCTAATCAATATGAACACGAACAGAGAATGCGCGCGCATAAACATATTCTGGCAATAAGGCTCCGCGCCTGATTTGTCTTGATAATATGCATGCGTTAGTGTTGGATTGAAATATATGAGTTTGTATCAATCAACATATCTGTTCGCGGCCATTCTGCTTGCAGTCGGATTGCCGTTTGCGGTTGCGGCTGAATTTATGAAAAAACACGCCTTCGCATTCTTGCGCAGCACAAAGGCGGCGGTTATCGTTTTCGGGGGGTCGGGGCTTTGGTTTCTCTACCTATTATCGCAATTGGGCGAAGCTGACTTCGGAAATATCAAGGGAATTCTAATAGCGGTTTTTGGAATAGCGGGAATACTGGCTTTTTTCTATTTGGACGACTTTCTTTCCGTAAGGGGACTCGCCGTCCTGGGCCTTCTTTTGGCCAGAGAATTTCTGGACTCGGCATTTATGCAGGACCCTGCCTCCAGATTGGTTCTAGTGACATTTTCTTATGCGGTTGTACTAGCATCTCTTTACCTCGGAGCCATTCCATACAGGCTTAGAGACTTTTTCACGTATCTTTACGAACACCCGAGCCGGGCAAAAATATTTGGAATAATCCTATGCATTTGCTCCGCGGCACTGATAGTGTCGTCAATTTTCTACTAATATATGAAGAAAAGCGTATTGTTAATAATAAGCGGCCCGGCAGGCAGCGGAAAAAATACTGTCGCTGAACGCTTGATCTCGGAATTTCCGGGAGTAAAACGCGTAGTGACGTCGACATCCCGCCCGCCCCGCGGGCGCGAATTGGACGGAATAGACTACAATTTTCTCTCTACTGAAGAATTTGCTAGAAATATAGAGCTTGGAAATTTTTACGAATACGCAAAAGTTCACGACCGCTACTACGGGACGCCGAAAAAGTCTATAACCGACGCATTTGCAAAGGGCGGAGACTTGGTTTTAATAATCGATGTCCAAGGCGCAAAAACTTGGAAAAAAATCGCCGAAGAAAACCCTGAACTGTCCGAAAATCTCATTACCGTATTCATAGCCCCCCCATCAATTGAAGAATTGCGCTCCCGGCTTCGCGGCAGGGGGACGGAAAGCGAAGATGAGATAGAAAGGCGCATGAAAACAGCAGAAAATGAATTGCAGCAAGCCGATTCTTTCGACTTTTTAATAAATTCAAAATCGCGCGATGAAGATTACGCAGCCTTGAGAAAAATATATCTGGACGCAAAAAATTCCTGACTTTCCCCGGCAAGCTTTGCAATATGCCGCAGATGTTCTTCAACGCAAGATTTCAATAAAAAAGGGCGGATTTTTGTCCGCCCTTTAAAAATTTCCTGCAGATTGCGACTATAGTAGAACTTTCTTTTTGTCCAAAGCGTACTGGTATCGCTGGCTGACGCGCTTCCAATTTATTATGTTCCAAATGCACTCAGCGTATTCTGGGCGCCTGTTTTGATACTTCAAGTAATAGGCATGTTCCCATACGTCTATTGTGAGAATCGGTATCATTTTGCACGCGCCGGCAACATCGCCCATTATTGGGGAATCCTGGTTGGGGGTGGAACAAATTTTCAGTTTCCCGTCGGCTGAAACCCCAAGCCACGCCCATCCGCTCCCAAACCTTCCAACGGCTGCGGCGTTCATCTGTTTTTTGAATTCGTCAAAAGATCCAAACGATTCCTTTATTGCCGACATAAGTTCAGGAGACGGCTCGCTCTTTTCCGGAGAAAGCCCGCGCCAATAAAACGTATGGTTCCAAACTCCGCCACCATTGTTGCGAACGGCTGTTCTTATAGATTCAGGAACGGCGTCAAGATTGGATATAAGCGCCTCGACAGAGCCGTCGAATTTGAAATTTGGCTCCGCTTCCATCGCCTTATTTAAATTGGCTACATATGCGGCCTGGTGTTTCCCGTGGTGTATCGCCACAGTCTCTGCGTCTATCCAAGGTTCCAGCGCGTCTACCGGATATTCCAATTCAGTCAAGGTATATTTCATTTTTCCGTCTTCTATTTTTTGTTTGTTCGCTCCGCAACACGTTAGTTTTAAACCAAATAAAAGCAACGTTAAAACGGCGCAGACAGCTATAATTTTTTTACTCATATTTTTTTATCGTTCTTTTAAAGGCCAAATTAACTCAAAAAATTTTTCTTGAAAGGAAAAAAGATAACGCTAACATTTTTGCAATTCACAGTCAATTTTAGCCAAATAGGAGGAATTAATGAAGCAAACAAGAAGAGATTTTATAAAAAATGCGGCGCTTTCCGCTGCGGGATTCACAATATTGCCCGCATGGGCGGCCGGTTCGGGCAAGCCGCCGAGTTCCAAGCTGAACGTCGCATTCATAGGCGTCGGCGGGCGCGGAGAATGGGCGTGCCAAGACTTATGCACCTTTGAAAAAGTCAATCCCGTGTGCTTTGTGGATGTGGACGACAAAAATGCTGCGAATACATACAAGAAATTTCCGAATGTCCCCCATATGCGCGACTACCGCCAAATGTTCGACAAATACGGCAAAGATATAGACGCGGTTGTAATATCTACACCAGACCACGCGCACTTCCCCATTGCAGCATGGGCAATGTTAAACGGCAAGCACGTATATGTTGAAAAACCGATGACGCGCACTATATGGGAGTCTAGAGAGCTTGCAAAAATCGCAAAAAAAACTGGCGTCGTGACACAATTGGGAAACCAGGGGCATACTATCGGCCCGTGGAGAAACGTCCGGGAATGGTACAAGAACGGCATCATAGGCGAAGTGAAAGAAATGCATATATGGACAGACAGGCCCGTATGGAGGCAGGGACCGAAATTTCCGCGCCCAGACGGTTCTGAGAAGGTCCCCCCGACACTAGACTTTAAGCTCTGGCTAAACGTAGCGCCCGACACAAAATACTCAAGCAACATCGTGCCTTCCCATTGGCGCGGACTTCGCGACTACGGGACGGGCGCAATGGGAGACCACGCTTGCCATGTTTTCGACTGGGTTTACTCGCCGCTTGAACTCGGCATGCCGGTAAAGATAAAAGGCACATCAGATCCTTTCGACGACTTCTCATGGCCATTGCATTCCCGCACAGAGTTCGAATTTGCCCCCAAAGGTTCGCGCCCGGCGGTAAAAATGTATTGGTACGACACCTCGCTAAGGCCAAAGGACATCCCAAGGGTTCCCCAGGAAGTAGTAGACACCACTCCAAACGGCGCCGTGATTGTCGGCACAAAAGAGACTGTTATGTGTTTCGACCAATTCGGAGCGCGCACAATAATATCACCAAGGGACAGAATGATAGAGCTAAAGAAATCAAACGCCCTACCCCCAGATGTGCCGACGGAAAAATCCCACCACCGCAATTGGGTTGAAGCGTGCCTTGCAGGGAAAAAGGCAAATTCTGACATCGTCGATTACGCGGCGGACCTGAACGAATTCGTTCTCCTGGGATGCATTCCAATACACTTCCCTGGCGAGGAGCTCGTTTACGACCATTCTACGCGCCTATTTACGAACAAAGAGGCAAACAAGTTCTTCAATAGCCATTACGAATACAAGCAGGAATTTTTGCCTTACAAAATATAAATAATGCTTTCCCACCAAGGCCGCGGAA
>FR901607.1:12400-13594 GCA_000438015.1 Coraliomargarita sp. CAG:312
CGGAAGAATCCGCGGCCTTTTCATTTTGCGGAGAAAATTTCTGTGGCGCGCCAATAAAAATTTTAAGGCTTGCTGCGCATTTGCGCCTGCTTTCCGGCTCATTGGCTGTTTTTATTCCATTTTCCCCTAAGAAACAAAAATTTCCCGCCGCGAAGAACAAATGTCATCCAATCAAACAGCCTATCATTGCCGCTGCAAACGCTATAAAATGTTCTTGCGTCCGCGCGAAATTTATGGAAAATTTCATCCTTATTGTTTCAAGGACGAATCTGATTAAATGGACCAATTAGCCAACATAAGAAATTTCTGCATTATCGCCCATGTAGACCACGGCAAGACGACTCTCTCCGACCGCCTATTGGAGGAGACGAATACTATCCAGAAACGAGACATGCAAGACCAGCTTCTGGATTCAATGGATTTGGAGAGGGAACGCGGAATTACAATCAAATGCCATCCCGTGTCTATGCGCTATAAATACGACGGGCAAGACTATCTTTTAAATTTAATCGACACTCCCGGACATGTTGACTTCTCATACGAGGTTTCTCGCTCTCTGGCTGCATGCGAAGGCGCTATATTGCTAATAGACGCAGCCCAAGGCGTGGAGGCGCAAACGGTTGCAAACGCGCATCTTGCCGTGGCGCAAGGTTTGGAAATAATTCCGGTAATAAATAAAATCGATCTTCCGAGCGCGCAGCCCGACCTCTGCAAGAAGCAAGTAGAAGACATTTTGGCAATTCCGGCCGACGACGCAATTTTAGCAAGCGGGAAAAGCGGCATCGGCATCAAAGAAATCCTTGAGGCCGTCATAAAAAAAGTTCCAGCTCCAAAGCTGGCGGACTATCCCGCAACGCGCGCCCTGATTTTTGACTGCCTTTTCGACTCGTTTAAGGGCGTAATATGCTTTGTGAGGGTGTTTTCTGGAAGCCTAAAACCGGGCGACGAGATACTGATGATGGGCAAGAACCGAAAAACCACAATCAAAGAAGTAGGCCATTTCGCCCCCACAATGAAAGTTTCAGACTCGATAGAAACGGGATGTACCGGATATGTTGTCGCGAACATAAAAGACGCGTCTGAAATACGCATAGGCGACACAATAACAATGGCTGAAAAGCCCGCCGGAGAAATGCTGCATGGGTACAAAGAAGTCAAACCTATGGTATTTTCCGGCATATATCCGGTAGACAC
>FR901607.1:13627-17252 GCA_000438015.1 Coraliomargarita sp. CAG:312
TCTGAATATGAAAAACTAAAGGTGTCGATAGCCAAGCTTCAACTTAACGACTCCGCGCTGATTTTTCAGCCGGAATCTTCGGTGGCGCTAGGCTTCGGGTTTAGGTGCGGATTCTTGGGACTGCTTCATATGGAAATAGTCCAAGAACGCTTGCGCCGCGAGTACGACTTGGACATTATTTCAACATACCCAAGCGTAGTTTACAAACTGGAGTTGAATGACGGCCAACAAATCGAAATCGACAATCCCTGCCGGCTTCCCGACGCAACGATGATAAAAAGCATTTACGAGCCTATGATAAGGGCGAATATTCTCATCCCCACCGATTCAATAGGCGATATGCTCGCTCTCGTCGCAGAAAAACGCGGGTATTGCGAAAAGACAGAAACTATCGACGACACCCGCGTGATGCTGGTGTGCATCCTGCCTCTCAACGAAATCCTTATAGACTTCAACGACAGGCTAAAAAGCATAACCCGCGGTTATGGAAGTCTCGACTATGAGATGAACGGCTACCAACAATCCAAACTTGTCCGCCTGGACATATTGATAAATTCAGAACAAATCGACGCTTTTTCATCAATCGTGCATGTAGACAGGGCGGAAAGCAAAGGAAGGGCCCTGTGCGAAAAACTAAAGGAAATTCTGCCAAGGCAAATGTTTAAAGTAGCCATACAAGCGGCAATCGGCGGAAAAATCATAGCGCGTGAAACAATAAGCTCTTTTAGAAAAGACGTGACGGCAAAATGCTATGGAGGGGATATAACGCGCAAAAAGAAACTTCTCGAAAAGCAAAAAGAAGGCAAAAAACGAATGAAGCAAATCGGGAAAGTGTCGATTCCCCAAGAAGCGTTTGTAAACGTCTTAAAATCCAACACCTAAATTTTATGTTTTTTTTCGGAAATAAAAAGAAAAAGAGCGCCAAAGACTTGGTGTCAATGGCATACAAAGTTTACAATTACCGCTGCGACACAATGGGCGATGACGCCCAAGTAATGCGCAAAATGATTGAAGAACTGGACGATTTGATTCTTGACGCCAAACTAGACACTCCCGAATACGAATCATTGGCAAAACGGCTGGAAACAATGATGCTAAAGCATGGCGGAAAAATTTATCCGCTTACATCTTGGGCTGACAATGTGGATATGATAATTGTTGCGGGAATCCTTGCAATAGGAGTCAGGAGCTTTTTCCTGCAGCCGTTCAAAATTCCAACAAACTCAATGTATCCGTCCTTTTACGGAATGACCGCCGAAGTTTACCCCGATGCCTCCCAGGCTCCAAAACTTCCTGAAAGGGCTATGCGCTTTTTGCTTAAGGGAGCGTCAAACTACTCCCTTTACGCGCCAGAATCCGGGGAATTAACGCTTGAGATAAATCCGCCAAACTCCGTTGCCGCACGCAACGGGCTGGCAAAATTCGACATGAAAGCGGTAAAGGAATATTTTGTATGGCCCACTTACCAGCGCAACTATAAATTTTGCGTAGGAAATTCGGAAGTCGACTTAAATCTTCCCGCCGATTTCAGCCTGGATTCAATTTTAGCGAAAGCATTCAACGGCGACCCTAAAAACGACCTTTCCGAATTCCTGCGCAAACTCTCCAACGAAGACAGAATTGTTGCAAAAAACGGAAAATTGCTGATAAAACTCGGCAATGTAAAAAAAGGCGAACAGTTTTTAAATTTCGATATTTTAAGCGGAGACATGCTCTTTGTCGATAGATTTACCTATAATTTCAAAAGGCCGAAAATAGGGGACGCTATCGTTTTTAGAACAAAATTTTGCGACGGCATGACGCGCATGAACAACGGAGTCCCGGATGACAAATATTATATAAAAAGGCTTGTCGGACAGGGAGGCGATACTTTGAAAGTAGAAGGCTCAACTCTAATGAGAAATGGCAAGCCCATAGAAGGATCTGTAGCCTTTAAGGCAAACTCGGAACGTTTGGGCGACTACTGCGGCTACCGCGCGGAAGGAGCTTTGAAAGACGGACAAACCGTCAAAATAGACCCAAAGAACTATTACGCAATGGGGGATAATTCAGCAAACAGCCTGGATAGCCGCTATTGGGGATTGGTCCCGCAAGAAGCGCTTGTCGGAAAGTCACTAATAATATTTTATCCTTTCACCGATAGATGGGGCGCCTCCAAGTAAAAAGCTTGGCAAACCGTCAAAAGAATATTTTATCCCGAAAACAGCAAAAATTTATGTTAAAAATAGCACATAGCCTGTCTTTGGCGCTCGGATTTATAGCCGCGTGCGCATGCGGCCTATGCGGGATAGAGCGTTCAAATACAGCCGACGCAAATGGGGAATCGTCGCCAGCGGGCATAATAAAAAACACTCTGCGCTCCACAAAAATTAAAAATTCCTCCGAAAACTCCAAGCGCATTTCCTCGCCTGAAAACGGATTCGAATTCCTATATTCCCAATGCGAATACTACGCTGCGATACAAAATTTATGCGCTATATGCGTCCAATCTTTCCCAAAAGTTATCGGGAAGATAAATGCCGCATATAATGTAAAATACCTCTCGAAATTCCATCGAGACCCGTCAAACCCGATTAGAGCCCCGTCGTTGAAAGCATAACCGCGCAAATAAGAATTTCCTGCGGATAAAGTCCGCACAACGCGCCGGAAACCATACTTTATATAAAATCCGACCCCTCCGCATCAAACGCGCAAGAGCGCATAAACCAGAAATTTAAAAATTTAAGATAAAATGATAGCAAAAATATTAAAATTGTTCGCTGGCAGCCATTATAAGAAATTCTATAAAAAGGCGCGCCCGATAGTCCAAAAAATTAACGAGCTTGAAAAGCAATATCAATCGCTCTCCGACGAGCAGCTCAAGGCAAAAACTCTAGAGTTTAAAAAGCGCTACGCTGACGGGGAATCTCTGGACTCCATCCTGCCGGAAGCTTTTGCCACAGTAAAGAACGCCGCGCGCAGGCTATGCGGGAAAAAAATAACCGTTTGCGGGCACGAAATCGAATGGCAAATGGTTCATTACGATGTCCAGTTAATAGGCGGCATGGCACTCCATAAAAACATGATTGCAGAAATGGCGACTGGCGAAGGCAAAACTCTGGTAGCAACCCTGCCCCTTTACCTAAATGCCATTACCGGCAAAGGCTGCCATCTTGTGACAGTAAACGAGTATCTTGCCAAAAGAGACTCTGAGTGGATGGGATACCTATATAATTTTTTGGGATTGAGCGTATCTTGGATCTACAATATGCAAGATATGGAAGAAAAGGCCAAAGCCTATCAAGCCGACATAACTTACGGGACTGCCAGCGAATTCGGGTTTGACTACCTTCGCGATAACGGAATGGCAAGCAGCGTCCAAACACAAGTACAGCGCGGGCATTATTTCTGCATAGTTGACGAAGTTGACTCTATCCTAATCGACGAAGCCAGAACGCCGCTAATCATATCCGGCCCCGTGCAGGACGACCGCGAGCCCCCATACAACAAGCTAAAACCCCTTATAGAAAAGGTTGTGCGCCTCCAAACGCATTTGTGCAACAAGCTTATAGGAGAAGTTCAAGCGGCGTTTAAGGAAAATCCGGACGTTGACGAGGCGACGGTCATAAAGATGTGGCAGGTAAAA
>FR901607.1:17381-18044 GCA_000438015.1 Coraliomargarita sp. CAG:312
CTTTAAGTTTAAAGAGGAACTCTATTATGTGATAGACGAAAAACAGCACACTAGCGACCTGACAGAACTGGGGCGCAATGCCATCCATCCTGAAAATCCGGACGCTTTCGTCCTTCCCGACCTTCCGACAATTTTCATGGAAATAGACGCCGACAAGTCCATGACTCCGCAGCAAAAGCAGGAAGCCAAACTGCGCGAAGAGGATAAATTCATAGCTCTTTCAGAGGATATACACTGCATAAGCCAGCTTCTGCGCGCGTATTCAATATATGAACGGGATGTTGAATATGTGGTTCAGGACGGCAAAGTCCACATAGTCGACCCAAACACAGGACGCATAATGTACGGTCGCCGCTGGAGCGAAGGTTTGCACCAAGCTGTCGAGGCAAAAGAAGGGGTTAAAATAGAAAAGGAGACTAAGACTTACGCAACAATAACAATCCAAAACTATTTCCGCCTTTATGAGAAGTTGGCGGGAATGACCGGAACCGCTGAAACCGAAGCGCAGGAATTCCACGACATTTACGGCTTAAATGTGATGGCTATTCCAACAAATAAGCCCTGCATGCGCAAAGACAGCAACGACATCATATACAAGACAAGACGCGAAAAATACAATGCCGCAATCGATGAAATAGAGGCCGCACACCGCCGCGGGCAGCC
>FR901607.1:18070-22166 GCA_000438015.1 Coraliomargarita sp. CAG:312
GGGGGCAGCCGATTCTCGTCGGAACGGCCTCCGTAGAAGCCAGCGAATTGCTAAGCCGCATGCTCAAGCGCAAAAACGTGCCACACACGGTATTAAACGCAAAGCACCACCAACAAGAAGCGGAAATTATCGCACACGCGGGCGAAAAAGGCGCTGTGACGATAGCGACAAATATGGCTGGCCGAGGAACCGACATCAAGTTGGGAGAAGGAGTCGAAGAATTGGGCGGCCTATACGTGCTTGGAACCGAACGCCACGAAGCCAGGCGCATAGACAGGCAGCTGCGCGGGAGATGCGCGCGCCAGGGAGACAGGGGGTATTCCAAATTTATGATTTCCCTGGAAGACGACTTGATGAGAAAATTTGGCAACAGCACCATGGCAAAAATATTGAACAAGACATTCCAGGAAGGAGCTCCACTTGACCATCCGCTGCTGAACCGTTCCATAGAAACCGCCCAAAAAACGGTTGAGAACCAAAACTATTCAATCCGCAAACGACTTTTACAATACGACGACGTTCTAAATAAGCAGCGCGAGATTATATACGGCATAAGAAATTCCGTGCTAAACGAGGAAAGTTCGCGCAATACGGTGTTTGATCTTATAAACGACGAATTGGACGAACGCATAGCGTCCCTTGCTCTAAACGAGGAAACCGAGAGCGACACCGAGCTTCAAACACTGTGCAGCTGGGTGACAAGCAGATTCCCCATCGCGATTCTTCCGGAACAGCTAAAAGGCAAGACTCCCGAAAAGATGCGCGAGACGATATTCGCCGAGATACAGGCAGTTTATAAGATTAGGGAAGACGTAGAGGACCCGGAAGCTTTGAAAGCGATCGAGAAATTCGTCCTTCTGCGAGCGCTCGACAAGAATTGGCAAGACCACCTCACCGAGATGGAAGATTTGCGCCGAAGCATAGGCTTGCGCGGATACGGTCAACGCGACCCGCTAAACGAATATAAGAGCGAAGCGTATAAATACTTCGACTCCCTAATGGGGAAAATCCGCAACGACGTATGTTTGGGAATTTTCAGAAGCGCATCCAGCCTGGAAGTCCTGCAAACAATGATAGCGCGCGTTCAGCAAAAAGTTCATGCCCATGGCAACCAGATTGAGGCTGCAGCCGATAAACCCGCTGCCGTTGCGCCCGAACCGGAAAAAAAGGAAATAAAACTTCCCAAAATTGAAACCCACATCGAGCTTCCTAAGATAGGAAGAAACGATATGGTCACAATTTCAAAGAACGGACAAACCCAAACTATAAAGTTTAAAAAAGCGGAGCATCTCATACGCGAAGAAGGCTGGCTTTTAAAAGAATGGCACAAATAATCGAAAGACGCACAGCGGCGGCTGCCGCGGCGGTCNNNGCGGCGGCTGCCGCGGCGGTCGCGGTTTCTTTCGCGATGTACGTCGCGGCTTTCGAGCCGTTCGGATGCGCGGAATTTGCCTACGTATTCGCAGTGCCCGCAATACTTGCATGCCGTTTCTTGTGCGGAGCAAACGAGGATTTGAAAGCCATCGTGCCGGAGCAAAACCGCCCCAAATACTTCGACGACGAATACGCGCGCGAAATTGAGAAATACGGGATGTCCGCCCCGTGCATAGCCTGCGCTTACGAATCTGAAAAAATCCGCAAGCGCACAGACACAGAAAACGAAAAAAAACTGCAAAGAAATAGAAAAAGAATCTGGCTAGTCTCAACCTTTTTCTGTTCGTGGGCCGCATGGGCAGCCATACTTATATGGTTGCGCCATGTATATCCCCCAGCAGGATATTTGGCTGTCTTTCTGCTTCCGCTGGTCGTGGGTGGAGGATTCGTGTTCCCATGGTTTGCCCTGTTGCCAAGACTTTTGCCGAATCTGGGCGACTCTGTGTTTTCACGCCTATTCTCTCTATTGGGTATTGCCGGATTTTGGGTTGCGCTCGAATGGCTGCGTTCTTGGATATTTACAGGGTTCCCATGGCTGTTGCTCGCCCACAGCCAATGGATGCGGCCCGCGGCAGTTCAAACGGCGGAGTTCGGCGGAGTTTGGATTGTATCTTTTGGCATTGTATTTTTTAATTTGGCAATAGCAGAATATATTTACAGAATATACGTCAGGCAAAAATTCAAAATCGCCAACAGATTCGAGAAAATATCGCCCATATCTAAAATTTCTCCAGAACTTTATTTGGCTGTATTGATGGTTGTTTCGGGGGTATGGCTGTATATATTAAACCTTCCGCGCACGGAAAACGAGCGCGTGGAGTTTCGCGCAGGAATGATCCAACCCGATTTTGCGGGAATTTTAAAATGGAACGACTCTTTGGCTGAACAGAACATTGAGACTGTAATCAATCTTACAAAAGGCCTTAAAGATTCTTCCGTCGATGTTATATTATGGCCCGAAGCAGCAACTCCGCCGCGTTACCCCATAATTGGAACGCCCCAAATGAAAGCCATTATCGAAGGCTTGGCAAAATCCCAAAACACGCCACTTCTCATAGGAAACATGGCATATTCGTTCGAAGATAAAGCAGCACAAAACGGAGCTTTTGCAGTTGACCCCGAACGCGGGCTAAATCCCAATTTTTATGCTAAGCGCAAACTAGTGCCTTTTGGGGAATATGTGCCGTCTTGGTGCGGTTTTCTGGGAAAAGTTGTTCCCGTCGGCAATATGAAGCCCGGACTGAACGACAAACCTTTGAATGTGGAAATTAAAGGCAAGAAATATAAAGTCGGCGCAATGATATGCTACGAGGACATCTTTCCAGAGCTTGGCAGAAAAATGGCCGCAAATGGGGCCGATATGCTTTACGTTTGCACAAATGATTCTTGGTATGGAAGAGAAGGCGGGGCATGGCAGCATGCCGCACACTCCGCGCTGCAGGCTGTCGCTACGCGGAAACCACTTTTAAGATCGTCGAATAACGGATTGACTACAGTATTCGACCAATACGGCCGGATGTCGGTATTTAACACGCTGACCGACGCCAGCCAAAAAGCTTGGGATGGCGCTCCAGGAACATCTCCCTCGCCGACGCTTGACATACGCAACGAATCGGGACGCCAAATTGACAGCCGAACTTTGCGTCCAAAACGGGCAAGCCCAATGTTGGACGAGAATTCAAGCATATACTTCAGAGGCGCTGGATTCTCCGATGTCGTTTTCTATAAAAATTTTGACGGAGTAGAAACTTTCTACGTAAGATACGGGAACTGGTTCGCATATCTGTCTGTAATTCTTGCATTTTACGCTATTGTCTTAAAATGTAGAAAAAAAGCTTGAATTGTGCGCCTAAATTTGAATATTGCCCTGCCGATAAAGGAAATTCTATGGCAAAAACATCCCCTAAATTAAATTGGTGCAAAGTGAGATTGGGAAAAGACCTAAACTGGTGGGTAACCGAAACCAGCGACAAAGTAAATTGGGATATAGATGGACTCAGCATCATAGACCCGCGTCAGGCCGCCCATATGCTCGAAACTTTAGACGGATTGAGAGATTACGGACTGGACGACTCTATTGTGGAAAAAGCATTTATACCGTTTTCGATCGATTCAAAGAACGATAAGAACGAAGTTAAATTGGTAAGGTCTATGGATTCCGTGGCCGATTCCGATGAACTTCAGCTTTTCCTTCTGCCAGACTCGCTGGACGACGACTCGCCTTACGCCGAATTCCTTGACCATATCACAAAGCTTCAAGTCAAAATGTTGAACAAAACTTTTGATTTTGAAAAAGATGTCGCAATAGAAGACCTTGAGGAAGAAATTCGCGAGAATTATTCGAACGACTACATGGAAGGCAAAGCAATACACGCCTTCCATGAAGTAATGGACATCTTGGAATATGTTCCGGACGGGTATTCGCTTGAAGACGACGAAGACCGCGACGGCAAGGAGGAGGAAGAGGACGATTATTCCGAAATCGAAGATCTCCCTGAAGAGGACGAAGACCTCGAAGAAGACGAAACGATGCATTGGGATGAGGACGAAGACGATTATGGAAGAGACAGCTACGACGATTCCGATGATCTCCCCGACTTTGACGACGACGAAAAATATTAAAAATCACAAAAAAAACCGCCTTTGCAAAGGCGGGTTTTTT
>FR901607.1:22184-29954 GCA_000438015.1 Coraliomargarita sp. CAG:312
AAGGCGGTTTTTTTTATGCAAGAATTATCGCAGCGCACCAAATCTGTATATGGTAGACGAATAATACGTTTCGCCTGGATAAAGAACCGTTGACGGGAAATGTGGCTGGTTGGGAGAATCAGGCCAATGTTGGGTTTCAAGGCAAAAACCGCTATGGCGGTTGTATATTCTGCCGTCTTTTCCCTTGCGCTTTGTAATAAAGTTTCCGGTATAGAACTGTACTCCCGGCTCATTCGTAAGGACCTCCATGCTTCTTCCCGAAACTGGGTCGTGAACAACAGCCGCCTGAACCATTCCTCCATCGGAATTTTTTAAGACAAAATTGTGGTCGAAACCTCCGTTTGCTTCGACAATAAGCTTGGATTCAGCCTCTACGCCGTCGCGTATTTTCTTGAATTTTCTCAGATCAAGGGGAGTTCCCTTAACTTCCAGTATCTCTCCAGTTGGAATCAGCTTATTGTTTGGAGGCGTGAAAAAGTCGGAATTTATTTTTATGTAGTGGTCCAAAATATCACCCGAAACGCCGGCTGATAAATCGAAATAAGTATGGTTTGTAAGGGCGCATACCGTCGGCTTGTCGGTTGTTGCAAAATACTCCAAGACAAGTTCCGCATTGTCTGTTAACTTATAAAAAACGCTTACTTCTAAATTTCCGGGAAAACCGTTTAGCATATCCGGGCAAATATAATGAAGGTTTGCGCCTTTCCAGCCATCGCCTTCGCATAAACGCATATCCCACAATGCGCTTTCAAAGGAATTTTTTCCTCCGTGAAGGGTGTTTGCGCCGTTATTGGCATCCAATTTGTATTTTTTCCCGTCTATGACGCACTTGGCTCCGCCTATGCGGTTGCAATACCGCCCTATTAAAGCGCCGAAATAGCCGTCATTTTTTATGTAATCAGACGGCGTTGAATATCCCAATACAACGTCTGCCAATGTTCCTTTAGCATCGGGGGTTAAAAGTTTCATTATTGTGCCGCCCAAATTGCATACTTCCAATTTGAGACCGCCGTTTTCAATTGTTTCAATTTGATACTTTGCCATAAATAACGCTTTGAGTTTAGATTATTTTATTTCCATTATTATGTCGTTTTTTGTGCGGGAATCCCTTCCCGCCCCTCCAGCATATACGGAAATTTCGCGCTTTGCACCCAACGGCACTTTATCTCCTAGTGAGCACTCCTTTGAATTAACAGTCAATTTATTGAGCTTGTCTATTGATCCGCGGGAATTATCTATTTCAAAAAGAACGTATTTTCCCGGCTTCATTTTCTCGTCAACTTTTATCTCTATATCGCAGGATGCCAAATCTGCCTCCTTAAAATGGGCTTTGGGCATAAACCCGTTTTGGGAATTGAACGCCACTTTGAAAATCCATTCTTTCGGATTTTCGCGCAAAAGAGAATCCAATATCAACTCGTCGTTTATATTAAGTTCGCTTTTACCGGACATATTAATTATTATACCGCCTCTAGACGCTTCATTTTTTACTTTCATTGAATCGACTATAAAAGTCATCGGACCCTTGGCGTTGAACTTTGTATCTTCAAGATTTAGATAGGCAATCGACATGGAAGTAGATTCATGGTGGGTTTCAAATTTAACGATTCCGCCTATATCTAAAACACAGTTTTTAAAAGTAGCAACGCTGTCGTTGCCGGTTCCCGAACATATTTGCTGAATATACGCCCTCTTTGTCTTCAAAGACCTGCCTTGGGCGGTGCAACTTGCGTTGAATCCAACCTTAAACGTCTTTACCGACAAATCCCTGTCAATGTCCAAATGGTATCCGCCTTCCCTAATCCAAAGCATATCGTTCTGGCCTGGCTTCCCGGTAAGTTTTTTTGCAGAAAAATGGATTGCGCTGGTCCAACTGCAAGTTGAATATTTTAAGTTCTTTTCCGAAGACCCATACTCTCCGCATATGAAGTCCATCGCAAAGAGCGAAGCAGACACAGTCGACAAAGAAATAACAGCAAGGCAATTTTTTATAAGAAAATGTTTCATTGCAAGCATGTTAAAAAACGCACTAGATATTTGCAACGATTTTTTAGGGCAAAGAATAAAAATACGCGAATCTAGCCATTAAAACCGAACGCAGGCAAAACTCGTCAATCAAAGCTAGCGGCAAACGCCCGGTAAAAAAAAGAAGCCCCTACCGCCTAAAATTTGAGCAATGCAAAAGATTTAAATGCGCTATAAAATTGCCCCGGATATGCGCAGAAAACCCCAAATAAATTCTTGGAAATTAGCGCACCATAAAAACTATTTTATTGTTCCCTAGGCTTCGCGAGTTCGGTAAAACGCTGCTCGCGTATTAAAACGACTTTTACAGGTATCGTTCCGTTGAGAGACTCCTCTATTTTCGAGCGTATTTTCCGGGCGATTTCATGCGCCTGCATGTCGCTTACAACATCAGGAGAAACAATTACGCGCAACTCCCTGCCAGCCTGAAGCGCATAAGAGCCTGAAACGCCTTCAAACTCCATTGCGATGCTTTCAAGAGTTTTTATACGGCGTATGTATCCCTCTGTAGCCTCCATTCTAGCGCCGGTTCTTGTGGCGGAAATTGAATCGGCTATCTGCAAAATCACGGCGTACACGCTAGACGCTCCGACTTCATTGTGGTGGGATGCGACTGCATTGGCTATAATTTCAGACTCGCCCGCCTTTCGCAATTCTTCGGCTCCAGCCAAAGCGTGCGAAAGCGGAGAATCTATAACCTTGCCGATATCGTGCAACAAACCCACTCTGCGCGCTACCGCGACATCGCAATTGAGTTCTGCCGCAATCATTCCGCAGAGTTTAGCAGTTTCAACGGAGTGCTCGAGCGTATTTTGGTTCAAAGACAAATGAAAAGAAAGCCTGCCTACAAGCCGCAAAATATCCGGGGACAGCCGCGCCAATCCAAGCGAGTCTGCCGCAGCCGCGCCAAGTTCGTAAACGCGCTCAGATATGGACTCTTTTGCAGACTCCACCGCCTGTTCTATTGTCGAAGGATTTATTCTGCCATCAAGAATCAAATTTTCAAGTGCTACCCTGGCTATTTCCCTTGCCGTGGGATTAAAGGAAGATATCATCACTGAATCTGGAGATTCGTCTATAACCAAAGTCGTACCCGTTTCGGCTTCAAAAGAACGTATGTTTCTGCCCTCTTTTCCAATAAGCCTGCCCTTCATTGCGTCGTCGGGAATTTTTACTATGGCGGTTGTGACCGACTGCGGCATTTGCGACGACATGCGCTGCATGGCGGAAGTCAGTATTTCTCTGGCTTGCGCGTCCGCCTCGCGCTTTGAATTCTCAAGGATTTCAGTCCTGTATGCGGAAAGCTCCTCTTTGCACTGCCTTGAAATTTCAATTTTAGCCTCGCGCCGAATTTCATCCGTATCGAGCTTTGAAAGTTTCGCAAGTTTCTCAGCATACTCCTTTGCGTATTCCCCGTATTCCTCTTTTGCTTTTGCAAAGCGGGCGTATTCTAATTCGGCGCGCTCGACCGCCCGCTGGGCATTTTGAAATTCGGTCTTTGCTTCGGCAAGCTTTTCCTCCTGTTCGCGCTTAGTGGCGCGCACAAGCGCCAGCATATCCTCGTATTCCGACTTAATTTCAAGCTCCTTTTCCTTGAGCATCATTTCAAGGTCGTTTCGCTTTTTTTCGTACTTTACAAGCTCGTCTGATCGAATGGACTCCGCTTCCGCCTCCATCTTGTTGCGCAAAGAATTAACGCGCACAACAAGGATTATGCACTCAGCAAAGAGGCAGGTTGCCAAAAGGCCGAGAACAATTGTGTTCAAGTCGAAAAATTCAAAAATCATAAGGTTGGCATCTAGGCGAGCGCGCAAGGCTTAGGGTTCTTTAATTCGTAAAAAAATATCGAATATATCGCATTTAAAATCAAGTCTTTTCCTCCCCCGCGCTATGATAGCGCCTCGCAATTTCCATAAGAAAAGATTTTGGGCGCTTACGCTCCTCCATAAAAAAATTCTTCAATTTACTGTCAATTGGCGGACAAATTGTGCAATGTTTCATAGTCTCCACCACTTTCACATACGCCTAATTACGGCCGTCAAAAAAATCCTTCGCCCACAACGCGCGCCTTGGAAAAATCGCGGCGCGCGCAAAAGACGCTAGCGCATAAAGCCCAAAGTACCTAGCGGCTTAGATATGCCTGAACGCGGGAGCAAACCTTTTCTTGCCCGAGAACTTCAAGCATAGGCATAAGATCGGGACCTCCTGCTAGGCCGGAAACGCTGTATCTTAAAATTTGCATATATTCCGTAATCTTCACTCCGTTTTTTTCAGCGAGATCTGATATGGCCGAATAGATAGAGTCGTGGTCGAAGCTCCGCAAGTTTTTTAATACTTCCAGAACCTGAGCAAGGCGCTCTTCTGGATTGCCCTTCTTATAGACTTTCTCGCGCGCTGCAGCATCAAACTTGTATGCGTCGTTAAAGAAAAATTCAACCATCGAAGGGAAACACTCCAAATTTGCCGCTTTGGGCTGGCATAGCAGAAAAACTCTTTCTACGTACGAGGAATCTTCGGGTAGTTTTATATCGCTCTCGGTTTCGACTGCCTTGCGCGCCATGGCAACGAACTTGTCCGGAGGCAGAGCACGCAAATACTCCGTGTTAAAATGGCTCATCTTGCGTTCGTCAAAACGCGCGTTGCTCTTTACAATACCGTGGAAATCGAAAAGCTCGATTATTTCGCCAATCGGCATAATTTCCCTGTCGTTTTTAGGATTCCAGCCAAGCATGCACAGGTAGTTTCGGACGGCTTCCGGCAAGTAGTTTTTTTGCTGGTATTCCTCTATCAATGCTCCGCGGTCTCTTTTGCTCATCTTTCCCTGTCCCTCGCTTTTTAATATCAAGGGAATGTGCGCAAATTGCGGCATTGGAGCGTCAAAAGCCTTGAAAAGTTCTATATGCTTATTAGTGTTTGTTAAATGGTCTTGCCCGCGAATGACATTTGTTATCTGCATGCATATGTCGTCCACCACGTTTACAAAATGAAACACCGGGGTGCCGTTTGAACGAAATATCGGAAAATCTTTTTCCTCCATTCTAGCTACATCCCCGTAAACGGCATCGTGCAGAACTTGCGTCTGCCCGGATACTTTAAAGAATACAGCGCCGTCCTTGTCGTAAGCTCTCCCCTTCTTGCGCAAGATCTCCAAATACTGCCTATATATGTCGGCGCGCTGACTTTGAAAATACGGGCCATAATTACCGCCTACATCGGGGCCTTCGTCCCAATCGAGANNGGGCCTTCGTCCCAATCGAGACCAAGCCATTTCATTCCGTCCTTCAAAATATTTAGGTACTCCACCCGATTGCGCTCGTCGTCGGTATCCTCTATGCGCAATACGAACGTCCCTCCCGTATGGCGCGCATAAAGCCAGTTGAAAAGCGCAGTCCGCGCGCTGCCTATATGAAAGAACCCGGTCGGGCTCGGTGCAAATCTAACTCTTGTCTTGCTCATTTGGTTTCTTATTTCTGAATTTATACAAGTTTATTATTTCAAAGTTTTAGACAAATAAAAAGAGTAAACTTCCAAAAACATTGGCGTAAACAATTCAGGATTCTCTGAAATCAACCTTTCAAAAGAAGGTATGTCAATCCATTCCAAGCTTTCAACCTCATCCTCGGGAAAAGATAATTTTTCAGACTCCGAACAAATGTATTCGTAAACTTTTGCAAACTCCCACCCTGTCGCCTCCGAGGGCGTGAGTTTCCCTATTTCCACAAGCTGAGAAGCCACGCAAACAATGCCGGTCTCCTCTAGCATTTCCCTAACCGCCCCCTGCTCGTAAGTTTCCCCTGAATCAATATGCCCCGAACATGAAGCGGTGTATTTTAATGGATGCCGGTCCTTATATTTGGAGCGTTTTTGAAGAAGAATTTTCCGCCCGCCCACAGAATCGCAAAATATCAACACTTGCGCCGAACGGTGCAATAAATTGCGCGCATGCACAACACTTCTAGGAGCGCTTGATACGACTTCGTCGCGCTCGTTTACGACATCGAAAATATCGTCTGCCATGCCGAGTCAACCGGGTTTAGCGCCCATTTGAGGGCGAAACGTTTTTGCGCTCTATTTTGCGGAAATCAAAATCCCCAAGCTGCAATTCCCTGCAATAATTTAATAGAGGCGGCATAGGGTCTATCTGCGCAAACCTGAACGCCCTGCGGTATTTGTTCAATGTCTCCCAGGCGATATAGTCTATTACAACCGGATTTGCGCTCATTAGAACCGTCTTCTCAGAAAACGTGCAGCGCGAGTTAAAAATAGCCCCCCCGACAAATTGCCCGCGTTCCAATGACAGAATTGTAAATATTTCAGAGTTTTTAAGCTCCGGGATAGCTGCGACCTCCGCCGCCGCCATCGAAGCGTTTGCGGGCTGTTTTAAAAAACGCTCATTGTTGGACATATTCCATATGCTCATATTTCCTACCGCGGCGCAAACGCCAAGCCCTTCCATATCCGTGACAACAGGCAGATTTATCCAAAAATCGACCGTGAGGAAAAGCGGCACTGGCAGATAGCTTTTGCGCAGCTCCGGATTGTAGAGATCTATAGACTTTAACATTCCGCGGTTGTTTTTAGGCATCAGCGGATTGTCGTAATACCAATCCTTATTGAAAAATTGCTTGCTCTCTATGTCCGCAACTCGCACTCCTGAGTATGAATCCTCTGCCCCGTCGCGCACCTGAGAGAGTTTCGGCAAAAAGCCGCATTCGCGCATTTTGCGCCTGGACATATCGACAATTGTAATGTCTTCCCGCTTATAGCCGCGATTCACTAGCTGGGATATGACTGCGTCGACGAGCGCCTTCGGGGTGCACATCCCCGCGCCAGAATTAGTGTAAACTTTAAGCCCTACCTTTCCCTTTTCCCCGGGCTTTATTTTAAATCCTGCCTCTGACTCGTAGGCCTTGAACAAGGACGACACAACTTTGTCATAGGCGCGTGGGGTGAAATCCGGCAATGAGGATTCAAAAAGAACCGACCTCATTTTAGTTTGGGAATCCTCGACAGATTTTGAAACGTCGGAAATCGGTTTTACGACGCCAGATTCCTCTGCGTAAATAGTCAAAAATGCAGCAAAAAATAATTGCAAGAATGCGAGTTTTTTTAATAATTTTATCATAAATAATATTGCCCACTCCGAAAGAATTTGGCTAAATTAAATAATTTAGGCGAACTAAATGAAATTTTTGAAAATTATGCAAGAGAACTTTACTTTTAAATTGATTGCGATTTTCCTACTTTCCGCGCTATCTTTCGGGCTTTGCGCATGCTCCGAAAAGACTCCGGAGCAAATCGCCGCAGAAAACGCTAAAAAGACCGACATCGCAGTAAGGCGCTCAAAAGTTTTTCTTTTCGATGAAAAGCCAGCCCAGGCCATCCAAATGCTTGAACAGGTCTATCAGGAATGCGGTCCCAGCGCGCTTCTGTGCGAAGCTTTAGCAGACGCCTACGCCCAAGACGGGCAGTTGCCTTCCGCTGCAATGTTCTACGACCGGGCAGCAGACTTAAAAAACGGAGACCCTGAATTGGAAATAAACGCCGCAAAATGCTACGAGCAATCAAACCTGCCGGATTCCGCAGTAAAGGCGTATTCAAAGTATCTAAAATCAAAGCCTCAAGACATGGTTGCTTGGAAGGCAATGGCAAAATGCCTTGAAAAACAAGAAAAATACCAAGAGGCTTTAAACGCCTATTTGGCGGCATTGAAAGCCGCCGGCAGGAATCCGACATCTGCCGAGG
>FR901607.1:29961-34575 GCA_000438015.1 Coraliomargarita sp. CAG:312
CCGACATCTGCCGAGGCCGCCTCTATTGGAATATTGTTTACAAAAATAGGCAATGTCCCCCAGGCGCGCAGATGGCTTGAAGCCGCATATAAAGCAACCATACCCGAAAACGTGGATACGCGCCGCGAAATCCTGCTGTCGCTGCTGTCAGTATACCTCGCTGAAAAAGAGACTGTGCTTTTGAACGCCACGGTTGAAGAGCTTGACAAAATGGAGCCTAATCTTGTAAGGGAAAAATATCCCCAATTGCACGCGCAACTGACTGAATTCTTTAAAAACCTAAAAGAAGCCGAAGAGGCGCTAAAAGCTGAAAAAGCGAAAAAAGAAGCCCAAGAAAAGGAAAAGGCTAAAAAAGAGGCGGAGGAAAAAGCGAAAAAGGAAGCCGAAGAAAAGGCTAAAAAAGAAGCTCAAGAAGCAAAGGCAATATCAGAATCCGCGAAAAAAGAGGAAAATGCCGGATCCCAAGCTGCACCCGAACCGGGTAAGCCAGCATCCCCCGCGCAGCAAACAAATTCGCAGCCTCCCCAAGACCCTAAATCAGCAATAACAGAGATTTTTTCCATTGCGGAAGAACAGATGCGCGATGTTGAAATAAAAGACGAATCCCCCGAAGATACGCTAAAATCGGCGGAAGGCTCGTTTGAAAAACTTCTTGAACTTTCAAAGCGCAGCCTAGCAAAAGGAGACGCCAAAACTGCCGAACAAGCAGCCCATAGAGCCATAGCAGCCAACAGGAACGACTCCCAAGGGTGGCGCGCCTTGGCAAAAGCGTACGAGCTGCAAAATAGGGACAACGACTCGTATATGGCCGCAAGAGAAGCCTATGTGCGCGCCCCGGACGATATAAACGCCACGCTTTTCTACCTGCGCAACGCAAGCCGAATACAAAACAATGAAATCTTCCTTAACAGCCTATATCGCGCGCATGAAAAATTCCCCAACAACGTGGAGATACTTGTCGGATTGGCGAGAACTTACAAATTAATCGGCGACAACCGCAATGCCAAATATTTCTACAACGTTTTCTTAAATATGGCGCCCAAGGAACACCCTCTATACAAGGAAATGTACGACGAACTTGAAGAGCTCTTGAGCAAGTAGAAAATGCCCCGCATAAAAAAAAGCTGCATAGAGGAAATAAAAGCAAGAGTTTCCGTTTACGATGTCGTGTCGGCATATGTCAACCTAAAGAAAAGCGGTTCGGCGTATAAGGGGTTAAGCCCGTTTGCCAACGAAAAAACGCCGTCGTTTTTCGTATATCCCGACAAGGGATTCTATTATTGCTTTAGCACTTCGCAAGGAGGAGATATATTCGAATTTATAAAAATAAAGGAAAATTTGTCGTTCTACGAGGCTGTGGAATTCATAGCAAATAGATTCTCTATAAAGTTGGAATATGAGGACGGAGGAGGCATTGCCTCCCCGTCGCGCAGGAAACAGCTGTTCGACATACACGAAGACGCCGCAAACTGGTATTCGGAACAATTTTTTGCGGATACTCCCGAAGCCGCCGAAATTCGAGAATATTGGGTAAAAGAACGCGGCTTTACACTGGAGGATGCAAAGGAGTTGAAAATAGGCTATGCTCCTGTAAATTCCGACGGGCTAAAACGCATACTGCACCAAAAGAAGTATTCCTCCGACGCGATAATAGGCAGCGGAATTTTCTCTGCGCGCGACGGCGAGTCAAACATACGGAACTTTTATCCGCGCTTTCGCGGACGTATGATGATTCCAATATCCGATATACAAGGCAGAGTTATAGCTTTTACAGCCCGCAAAACGCGCTTCACCCCGCAAATAGCCTCCGAAGAAGGCAAATACGTAAATTCCCGCGACACGGACATCTTCAAGAAAAATCTTGTCGTATTCAATATGGACAAGGCAAAAAACTCTGCAAGAGACAAAAATTACTGCATTGTCGTTGAAGGCCAACTTGACGCGATAAGAATGTATTGCAGCGGATTTAAAAACACGGTGGCGACCCAGGGAACCGCCGCCGGAGCTGAACATTTCGCGCTGATAAAACGTTTCGCAAATAAAGTAGTGCTGCTTTTCGACGGCGACAATGCCGGAAGGCACGCGGCATTGAGGGTAATTCCTATCTGCTTTAAGGCGGAACTTGAGCCCTTTGTGGCAGTCATTCCAAATGGCGACGATCCGGATTCCATGATAAAGAACTGCGGCGTCGAAGCGATGAAGGAACTTGTAGAGAACAAAAAATGCACGGCGCTAAGTTTTGCTGCTAGGGAAATTTTGGCAGACAACCCAAATCCCACCCCGCAAGACCGGCTTTCGGCAATGCAGGCGCTATTTGAAATAGTGGACAACTGCCAGTCTAAAGTATTGCGCGATGACTACCTGCGCGAAATCTCCAATTCCCTGATGTGCGATTTAAAAAGCGTAATTCAAGACTACCGAAAATGGAAAGATTCTTCGCATCAACCGCTTAAAACCCCTGTCCAGCCCGCACAAAAAACTGAAAATCTCTCGCAAGGAATGTTGACAAATGCCATAAGCGACGCTTTAATGGTAAGTCTGCATTACGAAAATGTGGCGGAAGGTCTTGCGCAAATCATCCGCGACGCATGGATTGCAGACGGAAGTCTGGAAGGAAAAGTGTTGGCACGACTGCTCGCCCTTTATAGGGAGGGCATAGAGTTTAACCTATTGGATATTGACACATTCTTCGACGACGCCGATGAGAAAAACTTAATATACAAAATCAACACAGAGCAATATTCAAAAATAGACAATCCAATAAAATATGCAAACGATGCCGTAAAAAAAATATACAGAAATTTCCTGTCCAAAGAAATAGATTCTCTTAATAAAGAGCTTTCAGAGACCGATATTTCGAACGAAAAGCAAAAGTTGGAAATTTTGAAAAAGATAAGCAAATTGCGCAAAGAATCAAAAATACCCCCCGCCCAGATAGAAACGCTTTAAAATATTTTCTCAAAAGATATGGCCACTAAAAAACCTGCAAAGAACAACGCGCCGGAAAAAAAATCCGCCGCAAAACCTACAAAATCAAGCGCCGCAAAAACTGCCTCAAAAAAACCGGCGGCAAAGACAAAATCCGCCCCCAAAAAAACCGAGACGGTTAAGGCGCCGCAAAAAGCCGGTTTAAAAAAAGCAAATCCTGACCAAACTTCCATAAAAGCCATTCCGTCCAAGAAGAAATCGGATTCTAAAAAGCCGGAAAAAAAATCCTCTCTGCCGGCAAAATCCGCAAAAATCAATGAGGAAGATATAAACGATTCTATATCCATAGAAGAAAAGCCTGGCAAGCAAACTAAAAAAAGCGCCTTGGCCGCTGCCGAACACAAGCGAAAGCTCAATGATAAAATAAGGCAGCTAATCCACCTTTCAAAAGAAAAGGGGTTTCTTACAAACCAGGATATTAACAAATACCTAACAGAAACGCTGCGGGAACCGGAAGAATTCGACAACGTAATAAATATTCTTGAAAATCTCGATGTTGAAATTCTAGACACAGACGAAGAAGTCGAAAGTTTCAAACACCGCAAGGAAGAATCCGAGGAGCGCCAGACGAGGGCATTGCACCCCGACACATTGGACGACCCCGTAAGAATGTACCTAAAGCAAATGGGGCAAGTTCCCCTTCTGACCAGGGAGCAGGAAGTCTCAATTTCAAAGCGCATAGAAGCCGCAGAAATGAAAGCTACAAAAGCGCTTTTTGCTGTCGCGCTGACAAACGATTTTCAAATCGACATGGCGGTAAAGCTGGACGCGCGCGAAGAACGATTCGACAAAATAGTATTGGATAAAAAAGTAGACAGCCGGGAAAAATATTTCCAAGAGCTCCCCAAGTATATAGAAGAAGCCAAATCTCTAAAGGCGAAGTTGGACAAGGCTTGGCAGAATGCAGAGGAATCTACTAATCCCAGCATAAAAAAACGCCACATTACGCTCTATAAAAATTTAGAGTCTAAATTAAAGGACATCTACATAAAGGGATTTAAATTTAAACTGAAAATATTTGAAGACTTTCTGGAAAGCCTAGCTCCAACACTTAGAGAAATAGAGGATTTAAAGTACAAGTTGCGCGCGATTGAAAAGATAGGCAAAAAGACCCGCATTGGAGACACAAATGCAATAAACGCCCGGCTCAACGAAATCAGAAACCGGTATAGGCTGGAACCGTCCGAACTGGTAGAACTAGTAAAGGATGTCCGCCAATCTATGCGCGAAGCCCATAGGGCAAAGACCGAAATGGTGCGCGCAAATTTGCGCCTGGTAATTTCAATAGCAAAGAAATATACAAACCGCGGGCTTAATTTCCTAGACTTGATTCAAGAGGGAAATATGGGATTGATGAAAGCCGTGGAAAAATTCGAATATCGCCGCGGATATAAATTTTCCACATATGCCACATGGTGGATTCGCCAAGCTATCACGCGTTCGATAGCCGACCAAGCCAGAACAATCCGCATACCGGTCCACATGATTGAAACTTTAAACAAAGTTATGCAGGTTCAAAAGCAGCTTCTGCAAGAGCTTGGGCACGAGCCAACTCCAGAAGAAGTGGCAAACGAGATGCAATTTCCGGTTGAACGCGTGCAATCTATAATGAAAATGGCGCAGCAG
>FR901607.1:34589-43322 GCA_000438015.1 Coraliomargarita sp. CAG:312
AAAATGGCGCAGCAGCCGATATCCCTGCAAAGCCCGGTGGGAGACTCCGACGACACCAATTTTGGAGATTTTATAGAAGACAAAGGCGCGGAAAATCCGTACGACATGACCGCCTATTCCCTTCTCCGTGAAAAATTAATGGACGTATTGGATTCTCTGACCCAGCGCGAGCGCAAAGTGTTAAGCCTGCGCTTCGGGCTTCAAGACGGTTATTCGCGGACTTTGGAGGAGGTTGGAAAGCAATTTAACGTCACGCGCGAACGCATACGTCAGATAGAAGCAAAAGCCCTGCGCAAGATGCGCCATCCCACAAGAATCCGCCAATTGCACGGCTTCTTTGACGCAGAAAGCAACAACTCGGGCCCTGGATTTGACCACTTCAAGCGCAATAAAGATGCGGAAAAATAAAAAAATTTTCAACGCGCGCACAATATTTCTTGTGTGCGCGTTTGTTTTTTGCGGGCTTGGAATCGCCTATCCGCAGTCTATGCGGCGCAGCTTGACATCTTCGCGCATGGTGTCGCCCAATTCTGACGCGCCATCGGTGGAAGCATACAAAGCCTCGCTTCCGGAAAAAGACATCGATTTATTTATCGGCAAAATAATTAGAAAAGATTCCGATAATGTTATAGTATATGTGATGTCCACACCAAATAAAATACCTGATAGAGTGACCCTCTATTACGCATGCGACCAAAAAATGCGCCCAACTGCGATTCTAGAAAACCTTAATATAATACACAAAGCCTGTGCGGCATTTAAAGTGGTCCAGGGTTCTACAATGCTTGGAGACGTCGTAATGGTAAAATATATAGCGCCCCAAAAGCCGGAAAATTCTGATGGGAACGAAAAAGACAAAGCTGAATAAATATCGAATGCTTTCTGCGGCTGAACATCAGGCATATTGCCGATTCTGAAAAATCCGCCTCCAAAACCCGTTTAAAACCGCAAGCCTTCCGAGAACTTCTAAACGCCATTGGCACAAAATATCCGGCAGATAAATTCATCACTGTAAAATCAACACATATTCATCCAAGCCGTTTTCCCATTTTATTTTGGAAAATTTTGCTTTTGCCGAACGCTGGGACTTTTCGCTAGGATTGGCTTTTGATCTAACATCGCTATAATCGCGGAAGAAAGATCTGCTCTTGTTGCTGGGGACAAGCATGTATATATAGCCTCCAGGTTTCCCTTGATAAGATGTAAAGCAATGGTAGCTTACATATCCTTTTACAGCCTCAAAAGAACTCGGTTCGCAAGACTGGATATAAACGGTAACTATTTGATTGAGATATTTTGCCGGATCGGACTTATACCAGTTAGCCGTATAGCGCTCTTGCGCAAAACAAAACAACGGGAACAATAAAAGCCAAAAGATATATAAGCGTTTCATAGCTATAAAAAAAACATTTCTTTTGGTTTCATCAACAATTATTTTGGCATTAAATATAATTGCCAATATGCAATTATATATTTTGAAACAACGGATAAAACCATAACTTGCAAGCGCCGAAAACGCTAATTTGGGTTTTGCTTATAATTCCATTTGCCTTTCAGGGATTCGCCTACAATTAAAGCATTCCGCGTGGGAAAGTTGCATAAAATAAATCAGAACCTGTTCCCTAAAAAGGAATTGCCAAATGCACAAAATACTACGCCCAAACTTAGTACAAAAAAAAAGAGCCTGAACGGCTCCTTTTTGATTGCGAATTGCCTAAAAATTATGCTATCCCGCGTTCGCTTTCCCCGTGCATAAAACAAATAATAGACTGCGCAACGCGCGATTGCGAATAATCCTTGCGGCTTAGCTCTTCAACTGCGTTTGTGCGGGAGAGCCTGCGTTTGTAAATAAGCTTAAATGCGCTGTACGCTATGTCGATTTCCTCAGAAGAAAATCCATTCCTTTGCATATTTATTTTATTAATAGCGCATACCTCAGCAGGCGAACCGTCCGCCATTAGAAACGGCGGAAGGTCTTTAACTAATTTTGAGCTTGCGCTAAGCATTGCGTATTCGCCTATGCGGCAAAATTGATGGGCTCCGCTGCCCCATCCTATTACAACGTAATCCTCCAATACAACATGGCCGCCCAAAGCGGCATGGGAACTCATGACAATCTTATTCCCGACAATGCAATCGTGGGCAATATGGCTATAGGCAAGAATATTGTTATCATTTCCAATTACCGTATATTCGCCATCCCTTGTTGCCAAATGTGCGGTTGTATATTCGCGGAATACGTTTCGGTCACCGATTATAAGCCCTGGGTTTCCTCCGCGGTATTTTAAGTCGTGCGTCTTTCCGCCTATATAAGCATAAGGGAAAATCTGGTTGTATTCGCCGATTACAGTATTGCCGTCAACAGTTGCATGATGGGCTATGATAGTGCCTTTGCCTATCTTGACGCTTCCGCCAATATATGCGTATGCCCCGACTTCCACGTCGTCGCCTAAAACAGCGCCGCTTTCTATTATTGCTGTAGGATGTATCTTAGACATAAGACTGCGTCTCCCTCTACGGCGTTTCGGCTGCGTCCAAAATCGTAAACATCAAATCGGCGGACGACACAACCTTGCCGTCCACTTTGCAAGTCCCTTCTGCGCAAACAATCTTATCTCCGCGGGACTTCAATATTTTGACGTCAATTTGAACCTGGTCTCCCGGTTTCACTGCCCTGCGGAATTTTACTTTGTCGGCGCTCATAAAAAACGCAAGCTTGTCTTCTCCGTCTACGCGCCTCAACATTAAAACACCGGCAGCCTGTGCCATAGCTTCCAGCTGTAAAACTCCAGGCATAACAGGATTTCCGGGAAAATGCCCCTGGAAAAACGGCTCGTTAATAGTTACATTTTTTATAGCGGTAAGCTCATCTTTCCCGCGCACCTCTATTACCCTGTCTATCAAAACAAACGGATAGCGGTGCGGAAGAAGCTCTAAAATTCTGCGGGTATCCAAAGTTGATTCCGTAAAAATTTTAGCCACATGGCCTTTCGGCTCTGACTTTTTCTTCGGAGAGTTTTTGAGAGCTTCCATTTGCTTCCAAATTTTCTCCGTGAGCTTCGCGTTAAGGGCGTGTCCCGGTCGAACAGCAACAATGTGGGCCTTTAATTTTTTCCCCAGCAGCGATATGTCGCCTATTATATCCAAAATCTTATGGCGGACAAATTCATCCTGGAAGCGCAAAGGCTCTTTTGATAAAATTTTATCGCCTTTTATTACTATCGCAGAATCAAGGCTTCCCCCCTGAATCTTTCCCATTTTTAACAAAGGCTCAATATCCTCATAAATCGTAAAGGTCCTAGCCGGAGCGATTCCAGCCTGATATGATTGGGGATCTATATCTAAAGAAAGATGTTGAGTATGTATGCCCCTATCGTCGGCGGATGTGCAAGTTATTTTTAGGCCGTCGTACGGAAGAGCTATGAGAGAACGATTGCCCTCGGAAACCGAAACCGGCTCTTGCAATTCAAAGTATTCGCGTTCTGCGTCTTGCTCGACAGGCTCGGCTTGTTGAATTAGGTTTACAAGCAATTTTGACGATCCGTCTAGAATCGGAGGTTCGTCTGAATCCATTTCAACAATACAGTTGTCAACATCCATTCCGTTTAAAGCGCTTAGGACATGTTCGATAGTGTAGAGCTTTGTATGCCCCGACGTAACTCCTGTATTGCGTATGAGATCGGTCGAAACCAGACTTATATGCGGCTTCACTTCAGGATTGCCGTATATGTTTTTGCGTTTGAAGACGATTCCCGTATTTACGGGCGCGGGTTTTAGCGTGAGCGTAACTTCCGCCGCGGAATGCAAAGCTGTACCGCTAATCGAAGCTTCTCTTAGAATCGTGCGTTGTTTCATCTTTAACTTAAAGAGTAAATACAATAACAATTTATCTTTAAGGTAAAGAATTTTTTTATGCCTAAAAATCCAAAAGCGCAAAATTTAGAGATTGTAAAATTTGCTGAAAACAAAGCGTTGTGAAAAGATTCTTAAAAAAATCCCTACAAATTTTGTTCCAAATGAAAAAATGCGGGGGAAAGCCCCAGATGCCTGACCCTTGTCGGGGCCTATTACTCCGCGTTCCTCCAGCTCGTCTATTATTCGGGCTGCCCTGCCGTAGCCTATGCCAAGTTTGCGCTGCAAAAGCGAAGTGCTGGCCTTGCGAGCGGCGCGCATTGAGCCGATTGCCTTTGCAGTCATCAAATTTGCATATCGCTTAATCCACAAATATATCCCTGGAGCCCTGACCCTTGTCGGGGCCTATTACCCCGCGTTCCTCCAGCTCGTCTATTATTCGGGCTGCCCTGCCGTAGCCTATGCCAAGTTTGCGCTGCAAAAGCGAAGTGCTGGCCTTGCGAGTGGCGCGTATTACACCGATTGCCTTTGCAGTCATCGGATCGTCGTATTCGCCTCCTTCGCCTGAGTCGTCTGAATCCTCGTCGTCGCCTGCGCTGTCAATTTGAGCTTGGATCTCGTCCACAAACTCCGGTTCTCCATTGACTTTTAACGCCTCTACGATATCGTTTATTTCGTCGTCGGACATAAACGCACCCTGCGCGCGAACCGGATCGGGAGAAGACGTTGTGGTATAAAGCATGTCGCCGTATCCGATTAAAGTTTCGGCACCTTTTTTATCTATGATTGTTCGGCTGTCTATTTGCGACGACACCCTAAAGGCTATTCTGGTCGGAAGATTTGATTTTATAAGCCCCGTTATGACATCTGTGGACGGGCGCTGAGTGGCGACGAGCAAGTGTATGCCGGCCGCTCTGGCCAATTGCGTCAGGCGGGCAATAGAAGCCTCAACCTCTTTTCCGGCAACCATCATCAAGTCTGCAAGCTCGTCGATAATGCATACTATGTATGGGAGTTTTTTTATTGGAATTTCGATTTCTTCAGAATCGTCAGACTGCGATTCAATTTCAGCCATAGCAGCGGCTTGGCGCTCCTCGGGAGTCAGCTCTTTGTCTAGCGCCGCAGCTTTTTCCGACTCCTCTTTATCTTTCAATATCTTAGCGTTGAATCCCGCTATATTGCGGACTTTTACCTCCTTAAAGATTTGATACCTTCTCATCATCTCGGAAATCAGCCACTTTAGGGCGGCTGGAACTTTCTTCGGGTCTGTGACAACAGGAACCAGCATATGAGGCAAAGAATTGTAAACTTGCAGTTCCACAACCTTTGGGTCCACCATTATAAAACGCAAATCGTCCGGCGTAGTCTTGTAAACCAAAGAAGCTATAATTGAATTCATACACACGCTTTTGCCGCTACCAGTGGAACCCGCTATCAGCGCGTGCGGCATTTTAGTCAAATCCAAAACTATCGGGACTCCCGTCACGTCTTTGCCAAGCGCTATTGGGATTTCCGCCTTGCTTTCATTCCACTCCTTCGACTCGATAATATCGCGCATGCAAACCATCTGCCTGCGCACATTCGGAACTTCGATTCCGACTGTTCCCGTTCCGGGAATCGGAGCAATTACGCGGACTTTTTTCGCGCGTATCCCCAATGCGATATCATCCTCGAGGGCGGCTATACGGTTAATGCGCACTCCCGGAGCTGGGACAACTTCATAGCGGGTAATTACAGGTCCGGGCATTGCCTTGCTTGGAAGCACTTTTATGCTGAAAGATCCAATGCAGTCTATAATTTCCGCCATTCTTGCTTCGTAGTCGTCGGCATCGCCTTGGGGGTCGTGTTTTGCCGGCCTCAAAAGATCTATAGACGGGAAAATATAATTGCCGCGTTTTTGCTGTTTCTCCTTTAGAGTATACTTCTCGGGAACATAAGTATCAACCTTTAACTTGGACGGCAGAGCTTCTGTGCTAGCATCTTCTGAAGTTTCTTTCCCCGAGCCTTTAGATAAATCTCCGCCGGACACATCCATCCGCAGATCTTCCTCTGGAACTATTTCTGCGGGTTTCGAATCTTTATCTTCCGCATTTTCAGGCGACGCGGCAAAAATTGAATCAAACTCGTCGTCGTCGCCAAAACGCGATGAAAAATCTTTAATGGGGGCTTGGACATTGTCGGCGGACGAGTCGAAAATTATTGGGCTAAATTCTTTGGCAGCCGAGTCTTCCAAGCCGACTTCGGGCTCCGGCGAATTTTGCGACTCGACAGGCTCTGGACGGGGCTCAGATTCACTGGCGGAATCATCGTCGGAATAATCGTGCGAAGATGCCTCGAAATTTTCGTAGCTTGGTGGTTCCGAACGTGGACGCGTCGAATTCTTTACCCTCTTTCCTGAATTGAGAAATTCCGCCTCGCGCGCACTGTCGTTCTCGTCTTCATTTTTGCGTGCGGCAAATCCAGCCGCCAGCAAACGCGGGAAAAACGCAACAACCGCCCACAAAATTTTACATACCCGCATAAACACGGACGGAGACTTCTTTGCAACCCCCGCAAGTTCTTTCGCCGCTTCAATCGGGCTGTCCACAAAAACAACTATTAGGCAGAACAAGTAAAGGCTTCCCACCAGCAGGGAACTTCCTATTACATCCAAAAATGGCTTTAAAAACGAGTCAAAAACAACAGTTCCAAATTTTCCGCCCCAACCAGACGGAAACGTAGCCGTAGGAGTTCCCGAATCCTGGATTCCGCCCTGCAAAATGGCGGACAAAATAGACAGCAAAAACAACCCGCAAACGATAGCCAAAATATTTCCCCTGCCTATTCCGTTGGCTCTGCGCTGCAAAAGGAGAATTCCGACCCACACGCAGTATACGGGAATCATAAACGCGGCAAAACCTATGGAAATGTAGGCCAATACGCAAAAAGTCGCGCCGAATTTTCCGCATAAATTTGTTCCCGCCGAAGTTGTCGAATAGAAGAAAGACTCTAAATAGGGCTTAAAGAACACCTCCTGCCCAGGAACGTAATCCAGCATTGCCAGTGCCAATATAGCGCCTATAAAAATGAAAATCGCGCCTTCAACAGGCCTGCGGCGCCCTAGGATTTCCCCGAGTTTTTCTCCGCGTTGTTTTATTTTTTTTGCCATCTTAAAATTTGTCGTAAATTATAAATTCGTTTGTGCCGGGAGAAGTCGAAACTTCTCCGCAAGCAAAATATGCCGGGCGCACATACCGCCCCGCCGATTTACAAGATTCTTCAATTGCTGCAAAAAGTCAAAATTTTTATCCTTCCAGCAGGGAAAATTAGCAAACGCTAGAAATTATAAACGCATGCATTTTATGCCGCTAATGCTATACGCAGGAGTTTACCCCAAAACCCAACTTTTACAGCTTTAATAACGCATTTTTTATTAATCCGCTAATGCTATAGCCGCAGGAATTTACCCCAAAAGGCGCTCCGCATGGGCTAGCGCCGAACGGCTGTTGCGGTCGCCAAGCATTCTCGCCAACTCAGATACTCTGGATTCGCGGTTGGAGCTTATCGGTATTATCGAAACGCTGGTGGATGTCTTCGTCTGGATCTTTTCCACAAGAAAATGGCTGCTTGCGCACGCAGCAACCTGCGGCAAGTGGGTGACGCAAAAAACTTGATGCCGGCCGGCCAAGTGGGCAAGTTCCTTTCCAACCTCGGCGCCAATTTCCCCGCCGACGTTCGCGTCAACTTCGTCAAAGACCAAAAGCGGAGTAGAATCGGCGTCCGCAAGAGTCGTTTTCAACGCGAGCATTACCCTTGCCAATTCCCCGCTGGAGGCTATTTTTGCCAACCCCAGAAGCGGTTGCCCCGGATTTGCGGAAAACTTAAATTCGCATCTGCTTCCGCATTCAGGCCCCGGCTCCGGCAAGGATGCAACATGTATTTCAAAACGCGCGTTTTTAAATCCAAGGCGCTCTAAAAGCTTAGCCACATTTAAAGAAAGCTTCTTTGCGGCTTTCAAGCGCGCTTTCATAATATCCGCAGCTATGGGAGACATTCTATCCAATATGGCCGCCTCAGATTCTGAAAGCTTTTGCAGGGTCGATTTGACATCCGACTGCGTCTCGATTTTTTTATTCATCGTTTCGCGGGCCTGCCTTACAAGTTCGGCGGAAGCCCCGTATTTTCTTGCAAGCGAAAGCCAATTGGACATTCGTTCGCGGACTTCTTCTATTTCTGATTCGTCCATGTCGGAACACCTGGCGAGCGATTTAAATTCCTCGGATATATCCGCAAGCTCCAAATTAGCGCTTTCAAGGCGTGACCTTAAATCCTCAATGCGCGCTCCCGCTCCGGAAAGCTCTCCCGCCAATCTTGTCGCGGCAGCCAGGGACTCCGATACCCCGCCCTCGCATTCTATTATATTTGCTATGGCTGAGGATTTTTCCGCAATATCGCTAGCCATTTCCGCAAGCTTATATTTCTCCTCCAGTTCGGCTATGTTTTCATCCGTCGGATTTGCGGAGTCTATCGCCGATATTTGTGCTTTAAGAAATTCTATTTCATCCGGATCCAGACTTTTTGCCGACCGAATTTTTTCGATTTCGCGCAATATGCCCGCCCTTTCTTCCAGCAAGCTTAAATATGCATCCGACAAATTTTGTATCCCGGCAAATGAATCCAGCATCGAAAGCTGGTTGCGCAAAGAGAAAAGTTTCTGGGGCTCCCCCGGCCCATGGAAGTCGATCCAATAGGCTCCCAAATTCGACAAAGTCGAAAGCGGAACAAGAGCGCCGTTTACAAATGCCCTGCCCGACTTTTCCCTGCTCACAGTCCTGGCAATTACCAAAACTCCTTCCTCGCAAGCAGGAATTCCGTTTCCCTCCAAATAAGCGTTTATTTTAG
>FR901607.1:43377-48075 GCA_000438015.1 Coraliomargarita sp. CAG:312
TTGCATGTATCGGAAGCCTTGCCAACGATTTCCCTGCCGCAACGATTTCCAGCAAGCATTGAAAGCGCCCCCAACAAAACGCTCTTTCCGGCTCCGGTTTCCCCTGTCACTACGGTAAACCCCCCGGAAAATTCCAACTGCGCCTCTTTCAACAAGGCCAAATTGCTTATTTTTAAGTATTCAACCATACTTGCTCCCAGGCAAAATTAAGAACCTTCCGCCCACAAAACAATCCTGCGCATAAAATATGCCGCGCTTGAAAACATCTATTTTACAACTACTCCGGCAGCCGAAAGCTTTTCAATAAATGAAGGATCTGCGGACGAATCAGTTATAATAATATCGCACACGCCCAAGTCGGCAAAAAAGCGAGCGCTTCTCACGCCGAATTTCGAGGAATCGCACAGCAATATTTTGCATGTGCACAGGGGAAATACGCTTTCCTTAAATTCGGCGTGGAGCTCGATAGCCTCGCTCGCCCCCCTGTCCAAATCTAATCCGTTGCACGAAAAAAACATCTTATCGATGGGAAAACGGCGCAAAGACGCGTTTGCCACAGCGCCGACAAAGCTGTGGCTGGGCACCGCCGACAAAGCTGTGGCTGCGGCGGTTTAATATTCCGCCCGTGGATATGACCGTTATATTGTCTTTATCCATAAGAGGAGCAATGGTATCATGGCCGTTTGTAATCACGGTGAGCTTTATGTTTGGAAGGATTTCCGCCAAAGCAAGGGAGGTTGAACCTGAATCCATTAGAATTGTTTCGCCCTCTTTTATGTATTCAAGAGCCTTGCGGGCTATCTCGCGCTTTTGATCCCTATTCTCTTTAAGGCGGGACAGCATTGGAATATCATGAATGCGCTTTTCGATTCTCAGCGCGCCCCCGTGTGTGCGTATCAGCTTATTTTCTGAATCCAAAAGCTCCAAATCGCGGCGGATTGTTTCGTCTGTCACATCGAACTTCCGAGCCAATTCGATTGTACGCAAGCTCGGCTGGGTCTCGAGCATGCTCAATATCATTCTTTGTCTCTGTCTTGCTAACATAGGGGAATAAATTAAAAACGACCATTTTTGCGTCAAGAAGATTCTATTTTTTTACCGGGTTTGATAATTTAGAAATTTAAATGTTTGATAAAAATATGTACATTTTTGTAGTTTTACAAAAAAAATGGTCAAAAAACTTGACGCTTTTTTTATAAAAAACAGCATTTGCAGCATTTAAATTTCTAAACTAACTAATAAAGGCAACAAATATGAACAAATATGTAGCAAAAGTCCTCGAAGACTTGAACGCAAAACAACCCTGGGAAAAGGAATTCCTGCAGGCGGCGGAAGAAGTTCTAACGTCTCTGGAAACCGTTCTCGACAGCAACCCCATCTACGAGAAGAATAAAATCCTCGAAAGAATGGTTGTGCCGGAAAGAGTAATCCTCTTCCAAGTTCCATGGGCTGACGACAAAGGTGAAATCCAGGTAAACCAAGGCTACCGCGTACAGTTCAACAGCGCTATCGGCCCCTACAAGGGAGGTTTGCGCTTCCATCCCTCGGTAAACTTGAGCATATTAAAGTTCCTCGGATTTGAGCAGGTTTTCAAAAACTCCCTTACGACACTTCCGATGGGCGGCGGCAAGGGCGGAGCGAATTTCGACCCCAAAGGCAAGAGCGACAACGAAGTGCGCAACTTTTGCAATAGCTTCATGCGCGAACTCTACCGCCACATAGGACCCAATACAGACGTTCCTGCTGGCGACATAGGAGTCGGCGGCCGCGAAATCGGCTACTTATTCGGTCAATACAAGCGCTGCAAGAATTCGTACGACAGCGTCCTCACCGGCAAGGCTCTCGAATGGGGTGGCAGCCTAATTCGCCCGGAGGCCACCGGCTACGGAAATGTTTACTTTGCGCAAGAAATGCTCGCAACAAAAGGCGACGGATTCGCGGGCAAGACGGTTTTGGTATCTGGTTCCGGCAATGTGGCGCAATACACGGTTGAAAAGCTGATTCAGCTTGGAGCCAAGCCCGTGTCGATGTCAGACTCCAACGGAACGGTAATAGATCCGGACGGATTTGACGCCGAAAAGCTCGCCTATGTAATGGAGCTCAAAAACGTAAAGCGCGGCAGAATGAGCGAATACGTCAAGAAATATCCGACTGCAAAATACTACGAAGGCAAAAAGCCGTGGGGTCTGGTAAAGGCAGAAATAGCAATGCCGTCGGCTACGCAAAACGAAATCAATGCAGACGATGCAAAAGCCCTCATTGAGAACGGCTGCATATGCGTTTCCGAAGGCGCCAACATGCCGTCGACTCCCGAAGCGATACACGCCTACCAGCAGGCAAAGATTCTCTACGCTCCTGGCAAGGCTTCGAACGCCGGCGGAGTTGCAACCTCCGGCTTGGAAATGTCCCAGAACGCAATCCGCCTCAGCTGGACGCGCGAGGAAGTCGACCAGAAACTGCACGGCATCATGCGCAGCATCCACAAGAATGCCCTCGACGCCGCTGCTGAATTTGGCACTCCCGGCAACTATGTAAACGGCGCTAACATCGCCGGATTCAAGAAAGTCGCCGCCGCAATGATAGCGCAGGGATTCTAATAATATTTAATTTTATTTAAATATCCAGCGCCCTTTCTTTTGAAACGGGCGCTTTTTTTATTTAACAGCGCAATATTGGAAGTCTCCGCCGAGCCCTTGCGGATATTTTTTTGTTGAACGCTAAATTTCACAAAGTAAATTTAAGCATATTAACCGATATATCCTTCTATGAACAAAAAAATATTAACACTTTCCTTGCAGTTTTTTTCGGTGCTGGCCTTTGCCGACGGGCTGTCAGATTCAGTCGAAAAATCTTATTCAGACGCAGCAAAAGCGGCTGAAGCTGTGTCGGAAGCCGCCGCGCAAATAGAGCTGGCATCAAAAACCGTAAATGACGGAAGAAAAATTCTAGACGAAGTTCTAATCAAAGTTAACAAGCTAAAGTACGACAATTTAAACTTAACGTCAAAAATAGAGGCTAACGGCGAAGAAATTTCCAAAAGTTTGAAAGACTATCAAACATTTTTGGGCGAATACAAGAATCTGGAAGATTCGGCATCAAAACTCTCCTCCGTGCTGCCGTTGGGGAAAGACAGAATAGAATACGCAAGAGCGCTCATAAAAAGCGCAAAAAAGCTTGCAGAGGAAAACCCCGGCGACAACTATCAAGATTTGAAATATGTAAATTTCCTCGCCGAACAATACGAAAATAAAGTTGCCAACCTAAACCGGCTTCAAAAGGACGATTTTTCAGCAGCATCAATAAATTTAAAGATGTGCGGGCCGCACCTGGAAGGGATTAAAACTTCTCTTGATATGGCGGAAGACTTTAACTCTAAAGCGCGCAATTTATGCAGTTCTAACGCAAAAAATGCCGAAGAAATAATGCGCGAATACTCAAGGCTCTCCGAAAGCTTGTCAGGCTATTACAGCCAATACCTAGACGCCCACCGCAAACTTTCCCAAGAGGCGGACAATATATCAGACGCAATTTTTAAACTGTCTATATTTGCCTTAAACGAATTGCCAAAGTCATCCGAATATAAAAATGCAGTTTTTAGAAATGCTGAAGAATTGAGACTTAACATTCCCCAGGCCAGGCCAATATCCGCGTCAATGAAATATAAAAATCCACAGTTGCTAGAAAAAGTTGCAGACGCGGCAAAATATGCATCTGCGGCCTCAAACTTCCAACGCGCTGCGGCCGATACAGCGTACGAGTCAGTTTCAAAGTCAGCGGGAAATTTGATTCCCAAAGGATTGCGCAAAGACATATTGGAAACTGCCGCAAAAATAGCCGCTCTTACAAAAGAAATCGCAAACGCCGAATTTCTGATTCGCCAACGGATAGAGAAAATATCGGAACTTGCGCTCAATATAAAATCCCTTCACACTTTGAGCTCGGCTACGCTAAACTCATGCATTAACGACTTCGCCTCCGCACAAACTTCCGCAGCCGCGACGGAAATGGCATCTGGAATTGCCAAGATATCCGAAATGCAATTTGAAGTAATAGAGACGCAAATAAAAAAATCCTTTAAAACCGCAGAAGAAAAAACCAAAGAGGCGGAATCCCTGGCAGAATCAATGCAGAAAAACTTGGAATCCGCAAAATCGGAATTAAACTAAAATCGCACGCATATGAAAAAAAACATAAGACTTCTGGCAATTTTACTTGCCGCAATAGTTTCATCCTGCGCTTCAAACGAACATATAATTATAGATAAAGCCGCGCCCAATGCCGAATGTGAAGTCGGGGACACAGTGGAAATAGCGTTAGAAGAGAATCCTACGACCGGCTATGTCTGGAGGATAAACAACGACGGTTTTCCCGTATTAAATTTGGAATCTCAGGCATACGAACCTCGGGCGGCTTCTAAAAACCTCGCCGGATCGGGCGGAACTATTATATACACGTTTAAGGCGGCAAAACCCGGCGAGGCAAAAGTAAAGTTGACGCGCGCAAGACCCTGGGAAAATAAGCCCATAGACAGCGCCGAGTTCGACATAACTGTGCAATAAGCAATTTCGCATTATTAAAATTTACTTGCCTACAATGACTTTCCAAGTAGGCTGTGCCATTTAATATATTAGCAAATTTTCAGTAAAAAAATAGATTATGAAACCCAAAAAAGTAGCCATATTGACGGCAGGCGGTTTG
>FR901607.1:48093-49214 GCA_000438015.1 Coraliomargarita sp. CAG:312
GGCGGTTTGGCGCCCTGCCTATCCAGCGCAATCGGAGGTTTGATTGAACGTTATACGGAAATCGACCCTTCAATAGAAATTATCTGCTATCTCAGCGGATACAAGGGACTGCTCCTTGGCGATAGCATTAAGGTCACGCCCGAAATGCGCGAAAAAGCCCATCTCTTGCACTTGTACGGCGGCTCTCCAATTGGGAATTCCCGCGTAAAGTTGACAAACGTTAAAGACTGCGTAAAGCGAGGATTAGTCAAGGAAGGCGAAGATCCCCAAAAAGTCGCGGCCGACCAATTAGTTAAAGACAACGTCGATATTTTGCACACAATTGGCGGAGACGATACAAATACCGCTGCAGCTGATTTGGCAAAATTCCTAAAAGAAAACAACTACGAACTAACCGTAATAGGGCTCCCCAAAACAATAGACAACGACGTTTATCCGATACGCCAGAGTCTTGGAGCGTGGACCGCAGCCGAAGAAGGCGCAAAATTCTTCTCAAACGTTGTCGGAGAACACGGAGCAAATCCGAGAATGCTGATTGTCCATGAAGTAATGGGAAGAAACTGCGGATGGCTAACCGCTGCAACAGCCGCCAAATACCGCAAAATGCTTAGCACTAAAGAATGGGCTGACGGACTTGGACTTACAAAAATGCGCCGCGACATCCACGCAATTTACATTCCAGAAATGGAACTCGACATAGAATCGGAAGCAAAACGCTTGAAGAAAATTATGGATGAAAACGACTGTGTCAATATCTTCATCTCAGAAGGCGCGGGTGTAAAAACAATTGTCGCCGAAATGGAAGCCAGAGGCGAAGAAGTTCCAAGAGACGCATTTGGGCACGTAAAGCTTGACGCCGTAAACCCTGGCAAGTGGTTTGGCAAGCAATTTGCCGAAATGATAGGCGCAGAAAAAGTCATGGTTCAAAAGAGCGGATATTTTGCGCGCGCGGCGGCGGCAAATGCCGACGATTTGCGCCTAATAAAGAGCTGCACCGACCTTGCCGTTGAATGTGCGCTGCGCCGCGAAAGCGGTGTCATAGGACACGATGAAAATCAAAACAACGTTCTGAGGGCGTGTGAATTTGAACGAATCAAAGGTGGCAAACCTTTTGATCCGAC
>FR901608.1:0-948 GCA_000438015.1 Coraliomargarita sp. CAG:312
GGCATGGGAAGATTCGGGACGGAATGTGCGCAATACTTTTCTAAAGCGAATGGATTTGAGAGCTAAAGCGCAAACGATTCTGCCTTGTGGCATAGGTGCAGTCGTCCCAATGCCGCAAAAAATGCAAAAATCCCGCGACAAATGCCCGAAAGCTCAGGCTCTCTACTCCAATGCAAAACATAAATGCTTAAGTTCCGCTTAGGCACTCCGCTGCAGCTCGAAAACCTGGGCAGGGCTGCGCGCGCCCCGGCTGCAATTGGAGCTTTCAAATAGACGCCTTTTTTGCCCATCCAATTATCATTGCCTGCAAAAAAATATCGCCCATTTGCGCCATGCTTTTAAAAGTTATATACCGTTCAGAATTAATTTCTTCAAAAGAAACGTAAAGTCTATGCGGATTTAAAGGTTTATAGATGAGATTTTTTTATAATTAAATAACATTTAACTATAGTGGATTTATTTCTCCGCACTGGTTGGATAATTTCTTTCGCGCATGGGAAACTTTGGGGCCCAGTTGCCGAATATTTATCAAAATACATCTTTTTTTTGCATTTTTTCAGCAACTCTAGACTTAAAATCCTCCCATCGGTTTTCACCCAGGATTCTATGCGGGCAGTTTTTGCCCGACCAGTCTTGGTGCTTTCTCAACGCCGAAATTGTGAGGTTGTTGGCGTCTAAAAGATGCGCGGCAAGTATAGCCGCATTTTCCTCGGCTCGTCGGTATAGCTGTTCTTTCTCGCCCTCGCATAGGCTTCTGCATATTTCTATGCTTATGCTGTAAAGATTTCCCTCTCCTTTTGAGCCGTCTCCGGCGTGCCAAGTATGAATGTTTAGCGGCACAAGCTGCACAGCCTTGTCTTCGTCAACGGCAAAATGGAAGGAGACTGAGGCATTATTTCTCAGGTTGTTTACGCGGTCTCGCTCTTCCATGGCGGATATGTATCCAGC
>FR901608.1:1027-3187 GCA_000438015.1 Coraliomargarita sp. CAG:312
GCGGCGGTTGTATTGGTTGTCGTCTAAATAGGCATAGACAAGTTTTAGCCCGCCTATATAAGTGTATGGATATTTCTCCCTTTGGGGTGCGCTTGCGCAGCCTGATATCGCCAGCGCTGCAATTGCCAGAAGTAGAATGTGAAGACGCCTCATATTTAGAATATTTTTTATGGATTCAAAACTTTGTCTGAGAGCCAGGTGTAAAATTTTTTGAGTTTTGAAAGATGCACGCAAAAAAAGACGGCGCAGATGCGCCGCCTTTTTCTCCGCGCAGATTTGCCTTATTTATTCTTGCGCTTTAAAGCCGCCGCCAATGCGAGCGCAAAGACGCCAAATACCGCCGCGCAATCGGATGGTTCTGGAACGGCGGCTGTTGCGTTGATCCACCAGCCTCCGTTTTGCGTGTCTTGAAGTATATAGGCGTAGTCCTTGCTGTCTTCGGAGCCAAAGAATACGTTTTCGGCCCTTATGCTGTCTCCGTCTTCAAAAAGCTTTATATTGTCAATGGTGTTTATTTTTACAGTAAAGTCGACTAAGTCGGTGAAGATTGCGGATACGCTGCCTGACGAATCCGGAACAACGTCAAACTTGCCTATATTCACGCTTTTGCCGTTTGTAGTCATGATAAGTTCGGATGCCCCGTAAAAGAAGAACGTCCCAAAATCATTGTCGGCGTTGAGAATGAAATTAACTTTGGATGCAGTGAGAGTTTCGTAGCGGTTTGGATATCCTCCCTCTATTTTTTGGTTCATTAGGTAAAAGTTAGACTCTCCCTGCGTGCTTGCTCCCTCGGTTGTAAAAGCATTGGAAGAGTTAAGGGTTATTGTCGCGTCCGTGTTTATGGAGAGCTTGCTCTCAAAAGATAGCTTCCCTGCAGCGGCGGAAGATGTTATGTTGCCGCCCAATATCGACCTTAAAGCGCCTCCTTCAGTTTGTGTGATAGTGGCGGTTGCATTGTAAACGGCGTTGATGCTTTTGAATGCGTATCTATTGGCGTCGTAGTTTTCGGCTCCCTTGCATATTATATTTCCGCTTATGTTACCGTTGTTAAATTGAGCTCCTCCTTCTTTATTTTCCACTGTAGCCCCTTCTTTTAGAGTAAAGGTGCCGGTACCGCCCCAAAGATTGAAGCCTCTGGAAAGGCTGAAATTAACTCCTTCATCTATTACAAAGTTCCAGGTTCCGCCTACTGATATCTGGTTCGTGGATGTGAAGTCTTTCTTAAATGTGACAGTTCCCTTATCGGAGAAGAATAAGCTTTGTGTGGCGTGGGTATTCACGTCAAAAACTACATTTCCTCTTACTATTTCTCTTTGCTGCTGAAAGTTGAACTGCAGCGTGCCGTCTCCGGAAAATGTTATGTTTTGAGTCTGGGAATCGGCGGAAATTACAGAGCTATTATATGATCCGGTAAGGTATAAAGTTTCTCCTGATGCTATATTGATAGTGGTGTCGTCGTTTGCGCCGACATCCACTGCGTTTACGTATTGAGTGGAATCGACATTTAGATTCAGCCCGCTTGAGGAGAATCTGAGAAAATCTAGCTGAGATGAACTAGATGTTGATGGCACGGCGGAGTCCTGCCATGTTGACGGGCTGCTCCAGTTTCCGCTTGTGCTGACGATAGATTCTCCAAAGAGCGCGGATGATGCAATTGAAGAAAAGATAAACAAGTATTTGGCTGTTTTCATATATTCAGTATTTAGTAATTTAATTTTTTCTAAGAAACGCGTCGATAATTTCAAGATAAAAAATAAACTTACGATAATTTAATTCTTTTTTTTTACCCGGCTATATTTAAGTCTAATCAATTAAAGTTAACCGCCATCTTCTCTGCGGATATTTTCTGCAAATTGTTTTTCTCTATTATGCGCGCGGATTCTTGCTTGTATGGCATTCAGTTAAACCAATATTGAATGTCTTTAAATATTGCAGGCGCTAAGGAGTTGCCGCCAAATCTTTATAAAATGGGGAAGCCGGGGGTAAGCCGGATTCTGTATCTTTTATGACGACATTCATTTATCTAAGCGACATACCCGAGACGTTTGCGAGCGGGCAGCTCCGCCTCCTACATTGTCTTGCACCGAATTGGGTTTACCTTGCCCGCGTCGATTGCTCGCGCGGCGGTGGTCTCTTAAACCGCCTTTTCACCCTTACCGC
>FR901608.1:3333-25798 GCA_000438015.1 Coraliomargarita sp. CAG:312
CGGCGAGCGAATGTCTTTACCCCGGCTTCCTTATGTAAAAAGCTCGCACAATATCATGTCGCTTGCAAGCATTTTTGAGCTTATAGGATATTGCGAGCGGTTCGCGGCGGATTCTGGAAGGCAGGCAGGCAGCGAACCGTTTTCTTGGGAAGGCTGTTTGTAAAAGTCTCGGGGGTAATAATGTGCGGGAGAATTTATTTATTGCTTTGGGAATCGGCTATACTTGAGATTTGAAAAAGTCTAAAAGTTTGCCGTGGTCGTCAAATACCTTGCAGCCTAGCTTTTCAAGCCTCTCAAACGAGTTGTGCCCAGTTGCCAAAAGCGCGCAGTCTACTCCCATTGCGTCGGCTACGCGTTTGTCATGGTCGGTGTCGCCAATCATAAGAATTTTTTCTGGGGGTATTCCAATTTTAGCAACGAGCGCTTTTCCCAATTCAACTTTAGAGGCGGCATAGATGTTTTCCAAGCCGCATATGTTTTCAAAATAACTGTCTATATGGTAGTGCCTAACTGCGTCCAAGAGGTGGTTGCGCTCGTAAGCCGAAAGTATGCTTTGTTTGATGCCGCGGGAACTTAGATATCTTAAACAATCTTCTGCGCCCTTATGCAAAGGGCATTCGAAGCGGCGCGCGTTGTAAGTTTTTATGAAGTGCCTGCCGACTTCGTCAAAGTCCTGTTTGGAGAAATCAAATCCGTAGTCTTTGTAGAAGTCCTCCACGGGAAATCTAAATTTGCTTTTATATTCGGTTGCGGTGACGGATGTCCCGAACCATCTGCCAAGCATTGAATTGAAAACGTCTACGCTCAGTTTTATATCGTCGAGGAGCGTTCCGTTCCAATCCCATATCGCGCATTCGTATTTCATATAGCGATCCGATAAAAACGTATTTTCCGCCCTAATAAAGCCAAAATTTTTTGAGCGGCAAAAAAATTGTTGAAGCCCCGCGCGCAAACCGCCAATTTAATTGCGATGAAAACTTTAAAAATCGCGGTATTGGATGGCTTTATGGCCGTCAGGGAAGACTTGAACTGGGATGCTCTGAGGCGGCTTGGAACAGTTGCGGAGTACGACAGGACGCCTAGAGATCTTATAATAGAGCGTTCGGCAGACGCAGATGCGATTCTTGTAAATAAGGTACCTCTTTTTAAGGAGCAACTTGCCCTGTTGCCTAATTTAAAATACATAGGAATTACCGCAACCGGATGCAACAATGTTGACTTGGCAGAGGCTAGGGCGCGCGGGATAGATGTCTCAAACATTCCTTCCTATAGTACAGAAAGCGTCGCTCAGGCGGTTTTTGCCCATATTTTGAACTTGTCGAACGCGGTGGAGAACCACTCGGAGGCTGTTAAAAACGGCGTTTGGAGCAAATCCGCGGATATTTGCTTTTGCCTGCGCCCGCTTGTCGAGCTGTGCGGGCGACGTTTGGGAATAATCGGATACGGAGCCATAGGCAAAAGGGTTGCCCAAATAGCCAAGGCTTTTGGTATGGATGTCTGGGCTTACTCTCCAAGCAAGGAAGGGGCGGGCTGCGACGGCGTTGCGCAATTTAAATCCGTAGATGAGATATTTTCAAATTGCCATATAATAAGTTTAAATTGCCCATTAAATCCGGCAACAGACAAGATTGTAAACGCCAAAAGCATATCGCTTTGCATGGATGGAGTTTGGTTCATAAATACGGGCAGGGGAGCGCTTGTGGACGAGCGCGCAATGGCTGAGGCTTTAGCTCTAGGGAAAGTTGGGGGATACGGAGCCGATGTGCTCTCTGCGGAGCCGCCCTCCGCCGACAATCCTCTTTTGGGCGCGCCAAACTGCCATTTGACTCCACACAATGCGTGGACGACAAAAGAGGCACGTCGCCGCCTCATAGAAATAGCCGCCGACAATTTGCGCGCTTGGATTGCCGGAACCCCGAAAAATATTGTGAATTAAAAAAGAGAACCCCCCATAAGAAGCCGGTTGTTTGCGCAAAATATTGAATTTTAGCCAAAGGCTCAAATTTTGAGTTTAGGCGGCTTATATTCCAATTTGAGAAATATGCTCAAATTCTTTATTTATTTAAGCTTTTGCGCCTAAAAAAGCTTGACTTGAAATGTTAAAATTTAAGAATAAAACGCCAAAGACTTAACCGTTTAAACGCTTATGATCTCGCATCGGCGCTCTCTAAGTTAATTTTGGGTTAGTCTTTGTTCCCGATTGTTTGTTTGGGGACAAGCGCAATTTTTGTTCCTCGCTATGTTGTCGTCAATTTTGTGCGGCAAAGTGTGAGGTTTTTGCGCAACAAAAACAATAACGAAGAAAATAGTTAAGCAAAGAATAATATACGAATAAAAATCATGGCAAAAAAAGTTGCTAAAAAATCATCCCCAAAGAAAACTGCCGTTAAAAAGCCGGCGTCGAAGGGGAAAGAAAAATACACATATCTGTTCGGAGTAAAGACTGACGGCGACGCCAAAATGAGAAATCTGTTGGGAGGCAAAGGCGCTAATCTTGCCGAGATGGCCCGCATAGGTTTGCCTGTTCCGCCCGGTTTCACCATAACGACGGAAGTCTGCACATACTTTTACAATAACGCAAAAAAGTATCCTAAAACTCTTGAGGCGGAGGTAAAGGCTGGCGTTGCTTCGGTTGAGAAGCAAATGGGCAAAAAATTCGGAGACGAAAAAGATCCGCTTTTATTTTCAGTACGTTCCGGCGCGCGCGAATCGATGCCCGGCATGATGGACACAATTCTCAATTTGGGCCTAAACGACAAGACTGTAGAGGGACTTTCCGCAAAGACTTCAAATCCGCGTTTTGCGTGGGATTGCTACCGCCGCTTTATACAGATGTACGGCGATGTTGTTATGGGAGTTCAAGCCCGCAATGAAGCCGAATCCGAACCTTTCCACGAAGTGATGGAAGGCCTTAAGAAGGAGGTTGGCAAGACTCTTGACACAGAGCTTTCGGTTGAAGACCTTAAGGAGCTAGTCAAACGCTATAAGGCTCTTATAAAATCCCGCGTAAAAGCTAACTTCCCGCAGGATGTTTACCAGCAGCTGTGGGGCGCGATAGGCGCAGTGTTTAATTCTTGGATGAATGAGCGCGCGATTTTGTACCGCCAGAAATATAACATCCCGTCCGAATGGGGAACGGCTGTAAACGTTCAAACAATGGTGTTCGGCAATAAGGGCGACACTAGCGCGACCGGCGTTGCCTTTACAAGGGATCCCGCCAACGGCGAAAATAGGTTTTACGGGGAATATCTAATAAACGCCCAAGGCGAAGACGTAGTAGCTGGTGTTCGCACTCCGCATAAAATATCCCAGCTTGCCGAAGAAATGCCCAAAGCGTATAAAGAGCTTTTGTCTATACGCGCAAAGCTTGAAAAGCATTTCCGCGACATGCAGGATTTTGAGTTTACGATAGAGGAAAACAAGCTCTATATGCTTCAGACCAGAAACGGCAAGCGCACAGGTTTGTCGGCAGTGCGCATTGCAGTCGAAATGACTAAAGAAGGCTTTATGAACGAGAAAACCGCGGTTTTGAAGATTCCCGCGGATTCGATATCCAGCCTGCTTGTTCCCGTGTTCGACACTGCGGCTGTCAAGCGCGCCAAAGTATTGACTAAAGGCCTACCAGCAGGTCCTGGAGCCGCGACAGGTGCGGTTGTATTTTCTGCGTCCCAGGCTGAATTGTTGCATTCAAAAGGCCAAAAGGCGATTTTGTGCCGCGAGGAGACTTCTCCGGAAGACTTGCGCGGAATGATTGCAGCAGAGGGCATTTTGACATCCCGCGGCGGCGTAAGTTCGCATGCGGCTCTTGTGGCGCGCCAAATGGGAAAAGTTTGCATTTGCGCCGCGTCTGAAATATCAATGGATTATTCGAAGCGCTTGATGTCCGTCGGCAGCACTGTCATAAAGGAAGGCGACTACATATCGATAGACGGAACCACCGGCGAAGTCTTCCTTGGCGAGATTGAAACTGCGCCAAGCGATGTCATCCGCGTTCTTTCCGGCAAGATGAAGCCTGAAAAGAGCTATACTTACCAGCTTTTCAAAACAGTTATGGGCTGGGCCGACAAGTTCCGCAAGTTGGGCGTGCGCATGAACGCCGACAATCCAGAACAGGCGAAGATGGGCGTTGAGCTCGGCGCCGAGGGCATAGGGCTTTGCCGCACGGAACATATGTTCTTTGAAGGCGACCGCATAGATGCAGTCCGCGAGATGATATTGGCGTCCGACGTAAACGAACGCGAAAAGGCTCTCAAGAAACTATTGCCATACCAGCGCAAGGATTTTGAGGGAATATTCAGGGCTATGAAAGGACTGCCCGTTACCGTGCGCCTTTTAGATCCTCCGCTTCACGAATTTCTTCCCCACGACGGAGCCGCCCGCAATGCCTTGGCGGAAAAGATGGGTGTTTCTCCCGAATTGCTCAGCGACCGCTGCAAATCTTTAGAGGAGCAGAATCCTATGCTTGGGCACCGCGGCTGCCGCCTTGGCAACAGCTATCCGGAAATCACAAGAATGCAGGCTCGCGCGATTTTTGAAGCTGCCGCAAACGTGATGAAAGGCAAAAAGCCGGTCAAGGTGAAAGTTGAGGTAATGGTTCCCCTAGTCGGTTTTGTGCAGGAGTTGAAATTCCAGGCTTCTGTAATCCGCGAAGTTGCCGAGCAGGTAATGAAAGAGAAGAAAGTCAAAATAGACTATATGCTTGGAACAATGATTGAAGTTCCGCGCGGAGCGCTCACCGCCGATGAAATTGCCGAGGTGGCGGAATTCTTCTCGTTTGGGACAAACGACCTAACCCAGACTGGACTTGGAATGAGCCGCGACGATTCCGGAAGTTTCTTGGGCAGATACAAGGAACTAGACATACTTCCGAAAAATCCGTTTGCGTCCATAGACCAGAACGGCGTCGGACAGCTCGTGAGAATCGGAGCCGAAAAGGGCAGAAGCACCCGCAAGAATATCAAGCTTGGCATATGCGGCGAACACGGAGGAGATCCGGATTCAATCGGTTTCTTCAACGATGTAGGATTGAACTATGTAAGCTGCTCTCCTCCGCGCGTTCCCGTGGCGAGGCTTGCGGCAGCCCAGGCTGCATTGAAAGCATAAAAGTTTATTCCTAAGCTTGATTAAAAAAATAAAACGATTTTGAACGCGCGAGCGTGCAAAAATCAAGCGCGGGAACAAATAAAATCCAAAAAGCGCCTTGTTAAAAGGCGCTTTTTTTTTGTTTTAGACGGTGAATTTTAGTATCCACTTAAGAAAATTTTATTTGAGCAAAATTTTTACGCTTTTGCAAAATGCCGGAATGCGTTTTGCAAAAAACTTGCGTCGCATATAAAAACTGGCATTGCGGAAATTTCCTCCAAGAGAATTGCCAGCCTATAAATAATTGCGGCCCTGCGCAAGAAACGGTGCCAGATTGTTCATATTTGTTTCTTTTTTTTGAGATATTGTATTCGCGGCAACATTTTTTGCTTGAGCCTGATTTAAAAAGTTTGTTTGGGACATTTACATAGATCGTTTTTTTTATTCCTCCCAATAAAATGCGCGCTCATTTTTTGCTTGGCTGCATTTTTGTTCCAAGGCTTATTCAGGCTATTTCTTGCAATTCTTGAAACTTGCTTTCACGTCCGCATGTTTGTCTTGTGGATTTTATATTTATAACTCTCCGAAATTGGAGATTTTTTCTTTTCTATAGGGGATTCAAAGAAAGCATGCTGCAAAAATCTGACTTTGCATGCATAGCAAATATTTGCTTTGTTGCGTCCGGCAATATTAGTTTTGCGCGTGCTGCAATGGATTTTATTTTATGGACAGCCTTAAATTAAGATATGAGCGCGCGCCGAAAACCACATTTGCCGTCGTAAAGATTTTCGCGGATGCTACCTGGCCATCCATCCTCCGTCAACGGTTAAAATTTCGCCGTTGACGTAGTTTGATGCGGCCGAAGCCAAGAAAACCGCGGCGCCTTGCAGGTCTGCCGGCGTTCCCCAGCGCCCGGCGGGAATGCGCTCCAATATCTGCCTGCTTCTTGTTTCGTCTGCGCGCAAGGCCGAGGTGTTGTCCGTTGAAATATAGCCCGGGGCAATTGCGTTCACGCATACGCCTTTTGCTGCCCATTCGTTTGCGAGCGCCTTTGTGAGCTGTCCAATTCCGCCTTTGCTTGCGGCGTAGCCTGGAACGTTTATTCCGCCCTGAAACGTCAGAAGCGAGGCAGTAAATATAATCTTTCCGCTGCCGCGCTCAACCATTTTTGCCCCTATTTCCCGCGAGATTAAAAATTGAGAGTTCAAATTCACGTTTATTACATTAAACCAATAGTCGTCCGGATGTTCCGCTGCGGGCTTTCTCATTATGGTGCCTGCGTTGTTAAAAAGTATGTCTGGAACTCCCCTGTCGGACATTGCTTTAAGGGCAAAATTTTTTGCGCTTTCGCAGTCTGAAAAATCGCATTGATAGGCAAAAAAATTTCTTCCCAAAGCTCTTACTGCAGCTCCTACTTTCCCTCCGTCGGATTCAAGCGTGGCTGAAACTCCGATAATGTCGGCGCCGGCCTCGGCGAAAGCTTCTGCTACTGCCCGTCCTATTCCGCGTTTGCAGCCCGTGACGAGGGCTAGTTTGCCGCTTAGGGAAAATTTATCCAAGATTGACATAGTTTGATTTAGTGTTTTTTTTGTCTTTGTGCTTGCAGGGATTTGCAGGGATGGATTTCCGCCGAATTAGGTTCTGCTGCCGGAGAAAATTGAAGGCGCGACGTAGGAGTTATTTAAGCTCGTCTGTCGGGACGGCGTCCATGTCGTCAAACCTTTGGTTTTCGCCGCCCATTCCCCAACAGAAAGTATAGTTGCGCGTTCCGCATCCGGAATGTATCGACCAAGACGGTGACAGGACAACCTGCTTGTTGCGCACCACGATATGTCGCGTCTCTTGCGGGGAGCCCATAAAGTGGAAAACGCATTCGCCCGGTTCTATGTCGAAATACATATAGATTTCCGACCTCCGCTCGTGCGTATGGACCGGCATTGTATTCCAAACGCTGCCTTCTTCAAGTTTTGTGTATCCCATTACAAGCTGTGCGCTTTGTATGCGCGCTTGGCAAATCACTTGATTTATTGTGCGGACATTGGCTTGGGACTGTTCTCCCAAATGCAGCATATTTGCGTCGCCCAAGGCTGACTTGAGGGTGGGATATTGCTTGTGCGCCGGATAGGAAAGCAGATAAAACTCTGCTATGGAGTCGGAATTGTCTGAGGCAAACGATATGTCTTTGGTTCCCCTTCCTATGTAAAGAGATTCTCCGCGCGCGAGTTTATATTCCATTCCGTCGGCTACAACCGTTCCTGTTCCGCCTATGTTTAAAATGCCAAGCTCGCGGCGTTGGCAGAAAAAGTCGGCTCTAAGCTCGTCGCCTGCCTCAAGTTTTAATGGAGAGCTTGCGGGGCAGGCTGAGCCTACAACGGCTCTGTCGCAATCGGTGTAATATAAATCGATGGAGCCCCTTGCAAAGAGGTCGTCAATCAGGAAACTTTCGCGCAATTGCGCGGAATCCATATTTTTTGCCGCTAACTGGCATGGGATGTATTTTTTTTTCATAAAGTAATTTTTTATTTCTAGATGATTTACCAGGCGCCAAATTAGTAAAGAAGATTTTAAAAAATTTGGATTGCCTGTCCATATCTGAACGCATATTCAAGAATCGACTTTTAAGCGCGCAAAATATTTTAAGAATAAAATTCTAAAGACGGAGAATATGGCTGAATACATAATACCGAATCTCAAAAATGCCTGCAAAATACTTGAATTTCTTGGGCATAGCGCCCGCGCGCTCACGTGTTTGGAAATATCGCGCGCGCTTTCTCTGCCGCGCACGAGCGTGATGCGGATAATGGAGACTTTGGCGTCCGAACGCTTTGTGAAAAAGGAGGACGGAAAATATTCGATAGGGATTGCTCTTGCAAATTTAGGCGATTCCTCGCTTGCGCAGATGAACTTGCTAAATTTTGTCGAACCGTATTTGGCGAAGCTTACGGATATTACAGGTGAAACATCCCATTTGGGCGTATTGTCCGGCAACAAGGTTTTGATAGCCAAGGTATGCGAAAGCCCCCTTCCTTTGCATGCGGCTTCGCGCGCGGGTGCGGTGGTTGACATGTATTGTTCAGGGACGGGAAAAGTTTTACTGGCGTGGCTGTCAAAAAACGATTCGGCGTTTTTAAGAAAAATCCGCTTCGAGCGCCGCACCGCGAATACTATCACAAATAGGGAAAGCCTCCAAAAAGAATTGTCTCTTATTTTGAGGCGCGGATACGCGATAGACAACGAAGAATACCACGCGGGAGTGAGGTGCTTGGCGGTCCCTATTTACGACAAGCTTGGCGGGGTCGTAGGAGCTTTGGGAATTACCGCCCCGGCGGTGAGGTTTGACCGTCGCTCGAACGCGAGAATGTTCGAAATTGTAAACGCGGTCGCTCTTGAGTTAAGCAAAAGACTTGGATTTAATGGGATTTGATAATATGAATCAAAAGGCGTCGTACTTCACATTGGGTTTTCTTATTGGCGGGCTTTGCGCCACGCTTGCTTTGTCTTGCTGGATTCATTCAGGTGGAAACTCCCATCGAAAGGTGTTAAAGTTGGCGCACGGCCTTGAGACGACCCATCCTGTCCATGTAGGAATGGAGTTTATGAAAAAGCGCCTTGAGGAGCTTTCGGGCGGAAAGTTGTCTGTGGATATATATTCTGGGGGCGCGTTGGGATCGGAAATAAAGTGCCTTGAACAGCTAAAGAACGGCTCTTTGGATATGACAAAGGCTTCGTGCGCGCAGATAGGAACGTTTGTTCCGCAAATGCACGCCCTTTGCATGCCATATGTCTTTAGGGACAGTGGCCATTATTGGCGCGTGCTCGACTCCGATTTGGGGCGGAATTTCCTCGGTTTTATGCGGATGGATGGATTGATGGGGTTGTGTTTCTATGACGCCGGGGCACGCTGTTTTTATACCTCAAAAAAACAGATTCATTCCCCCGAAGATTTGCGGGGAATGAAAATAAGAGTAATGAATTCGCGCGCGGACATGGATATGATTTCCGCGTTCGGGGCGTCTCCCACCCCTATTTCGGCGGGCGAGACATATACCGCTTTGGCTCAGGGAATTGTGGATGGCGCCGAGAATAACCTTCCAACGTATTATACAAGCGCGCATTTTGAGGTGGCAAAAAATTGCACTATTGACGAGCATACAAGCATCCCAGATGTTTTGATAATAGGGGAGCGTTCGTGGAATTCCCTTTCCGAAAACGAGCGCAAAATGCTTGCGCAGGCCGCGGATGAATCGTCGAGATTTCAGCGCGAACTCTGGCGCGAAAAGACCGGCGAGGCAAAAAAAGCCCTATTGGGCAAGGGCGTTAATTTTATAGAAGTCGATAAGTCGGAATTCAGAAAGGTCGCGGAGTCTATATATAGGCATTACGACGGCACTGATATCGGCGGGCTCATTAAAAAGATAAGAGGCATTGAATAAATTATGGCAGAGAATTTTTTACCTCTAAGCATTTCGCGCGCTTCCGAAGCGTCGAAACGGTTTCTGGGTGGCGTTTGCGCATTGGCGATGGCGTTGCTTACGCTTTCGGTGTTATGGGGCGTGGCAACCAGGTATTTGTTCGGAACTCAGGCGGCTTTTACCGAAGAGCTTGCAAGAATGCTTTTGATTGTGATTACGTTCCTTGGAGGCGCTTACGCTTTCGGCAGGGGAGCGCACATCGGCCTTGATTTTCTCTCGGAGCGTTTTGAGCCGTCCGCGCACAGGTTGTGCGCAAAAATTGCCTTGGGGCTGTGCGCGGTATTTTTGGGGCTGTGCGCGGTATTTTCGTTGGGCGTGCTTACACTCGGAGGAATTTTGCTCATATTGACTTCTATAAAGTCGGGCAACAGGCTTGTTTCTATGCCTATTTACATGTGGCAGGTGTACTTGTGCGTTCCGGTAAGCGGAATTTTTTCAACGCTGTTTTTGTTTGATAGAATTTTGTCAGAAGGCGCGGAATCCGAAAAAAAAGGAGGCGAGAAATGAGCGCGCCGTTTGCCGTATTATGCGCCGGGTTTGCATTGATTTTGCTTCTGTCCGCGCCGATAGCGGTTGTAATAGCGCTTTCGTCCTGCGCGGCGATATTCGCGTCGGGCAAGGAGCCGTTTGAAATAGTTGCGACATCCATGGCGCATGGCTCAGATAGTTTTGCTCTGCTTGCCATTCCGTTCTTTATCCTGTCTGGAATGATAATGGGCAGGGGGGCTATGGCTATGAGGCTTATAGACTTGGCGGCGGCGCTCGTAAGCAGATTTCCCGGCGGGTTGGCATACGTCAATACGGTCACTTGCATGCTTTTCGGCTCAATATCCGGAAGCGCCGTCGCCGCAGTGAGCTCTATAGGCTCTTTTATGATTCCTCAAATGGAGAAAAAAGGCTACGGAAAAAATTTGTCCGTTGCATTGACTGTGTGTTCGTCCACAACGGGAATGCTAATTCCTCCAAGCAATATAATGATAGTGTATTCGGTTGCGGTCGGAGGACTTTCAATCGGCGCGCTGTTTTTGGCCGGAGTCATTCCGGGAATCGTTCTTGGTCTTTCCATAATGGCTGCGAGTTTCGTGTACGCGCGCCGGAGAAAAATAAAACCCGAGGGAGCGTTTGATTTTCCGCTGATACTTCGCGCATTCAAAAGGGCGTTTTTAAGCCTATTGCTCGTTTTTGTAGTCCTAGGCGGAATACTCGGAGGGATTTTTACCGCAACGGAAGCCGCGGTAATTTCGGTGGCGTATGCTTTTGTGCTGGAGGTTATCGTCTATCGGGACATCAAAATATCCGAAATGTGGGGCATTCTAGCAAAGTCAGCGGAAACTACGGGAGTTGTAATGATGATAATAGGAGCGTCGACCGCGATGAGCTGGATTATGACGATGTCGAACGCTCCGGCGCAAATAGCGGAAGCGCTAATGTATTTCGGAGACAGCAAGGTGGCGTTGCTCATAATAATAAACATTTTACTTTTGATTGTGGGAACCTTTATGGATATGACGCCTGCGGTCCTTATTTTTACGCCGATATTCTTGCCTATCACGCATAGTTTGGGAATAAGCGACCTGCATTTCGGAATAATAATGATAACAAATCTCTCGATAGGCCTTTGCACTCCTCCGGTTGGAACGTGCCTGTTTGTAGGGTGCGGCGTCGGCGAAACCAGCATGGCAAAAGTGGCTCCCGCCTTGGCTGGGTATGTAGTGGCTATGGTTGCCGCTCTTATGCTTATAACGTTTGTGCCAGAACTTTCTCTTTGGCTTCCCCGAATGCTTGGGCTAAGTGTATGATTTATATATTAACAATAAAAAATGGAATATTCGTATGATGAAAAAAACTCTGTTCTTGTTCTTTGCAGCTTCGGCGCTTGCGTCCGGACTTTTTGCGGAAACAACATCAGCCCTTATCGACTCCACAATGAAAACCTGCAAGGCACAGGCTCTTGGAATGTTGAAAAATTTGGAGAAGTCACCCGGCAAGATGCCGCGCACTTTTGAAGGCGGAAAACTGGTGCTTTCAGGCGTAAACTGGTGGTGCAGCGGGTTTTTCCCGGGAACGCTCTGGTACCTATACGAGTACGACGGAGATCCCGTGCTCAAAGAAGCCGCCGAACGCTATACAAAAATGGTGGAAACACTCCTAACCAAAAAAACCGACCATGATATAGGCTTTCAATTTAATTGCAGTTTTGGGAACGGGTATAGAATCACAGGCACGGAAAGGTATAAGCATATCTTAATTGAGGCCGCAAAAAAACTTTGCGCGCGGTTTGACGAAAAAGTCGGATGCATACGCAGTTGGGATTCCGACAACAACGGCAAGTGGCAGTATCCGGTCATAATCGACAATATGATGAATTTGGAACTGCTTGAGTTTGCGGCAAAAAACACCGGCGACGCAAAATTTGAAAACATTGCCAAGTCGCATGCCGACAAAACAATACAAAACCATTTTCGTCCGGACAATAGTTCTGTCCATGTCGTTTCGTACGACAGAAAAACTGGGAAGCCCCATTTGACACAGACATGGCAAGGCTTAAGCGACTCCTCCGCATGGGCGCGCGGGCAGGCTTGGGGGCTTTACGGCTACACGATGATGTACCGCGAGACTTCGGACGAGTCCTATTTAAAACAGGCAGAAAAGATAGCCCGGTTTATAATGGGACATAAAAATTTGCCGGAAGATAAAATTCCGTATTGGGATTTCGACGCCGACGGCGGAGAGAATACTTTGCGCGACGCTTCAGCCGGCGCTATAATGGCATCGGCATTCATAGAGCTTTCAACACTGACAAAGGATGCGTCTTTGGCCGCGGAATGCAGGAAAACCGCCGAAACACAAATACGTTCTCTGGCGTCGCCTAAGTATTTGGCGGAAGTTGGAGAAAACGGAAATTTCTTTCTCAAACATTCGGTAGGCGCTATACCTTTTAAAAGCGAGGTCGATGTTCCACTGACTTATGCGGACTATTACTTCCTGGAGGCTATGCTGCGGTGGAAAAACGCTAACAAATAATTTGTTTCTTTAACGCTCTAAATCTTTATTTGGAGCGTTTTTATTTATTTGCTTATAAGGATTAATTTTCTTTACAGGCAATTGTTTAGGGGTAGGTTTTGGACTTTTTATGCGATGAAACTATCCGAAAATATATCGATTTTCTTAAAATCCTCGGGAGATATGCATAAGCGTTTTGTCCCGTTTTGCGCGCTTGTCGGCGTTGTTGCCGGTTTGCTTGCGGTTGGGTTTAGGTTGGCTATAGAGTTTCTTTTTTGTATGGCATGGAATTTAGGAGGCGCCCTCGGAGAAGTAAACAGATTTTGGCTTATGCCCATTATTCCGGCGGTTGGAGGACTAGTTGTGGGGTTTTGCGTTTCTACGTTTGCCAAAAGCGCGTCTGGAAGCGGAATACCTCAAACTAAAGCCGCATATTACAATAATTTCGGGTTGTTAAGCTGGCGCGATGCCGTCCAGCGTTTCGTTTTAGGCTCGATATTCTGCGGCCTGGGAAATTCGGCAGGCCGCGAGGGCCCGACAGTCCATCTTTGTTCTGCAGCAGCTTCGGCTATGGCTCAAAATTTTGGTTTCCCCAAAAAAGCGGTCCGCGATGCCGTCCCCGCAGGGATGGGCGCAGGTATTGCGGCTAGCTTTAACGCACCGCTGTCTGCTATATCGTTTGTATTTGAGGAATTGCTAGGAGGATTCGGAAGGGAAAGGCGCGTCGGCGGATTAATTATTTCGGTAATTGTTGCGGCTGCAGTGTCGCGCCTGATATTGGGGGAAAATCCGATATTGACAGTAGGCGCTTCGGAATTTCACACCGGGTGGTGGATGGTAATCGCGTTGCCAATCGCCGTTTTTGCGGGGATAGTGGGGGACGCATTTCTCAAAACTTTACTGGCTTTGAGGGGAATCGTCCGGGAGAAAATCCCGTTGCCGCTTTGCGCCGTTGCGGCTCTTGGAGGTTTGGCAGTGGGAATAATGGGGATGTCGGCTTATTTTTTCACCGGGTACAATTGCGTATTTAGCGTCGGATACGGAGTGTTGGTGCCGGCATTTAAAGGAGATGTTTGCCTTGCGGCGTTGTTTTCTATTTTCATTCTGAAGTTTGTCGCGACAATTGTAAACTATTCAATGGGCGGAAGCGGCGGGTTGTTTTCGCCCACTCTTGTGATAGGCGGAACAATGGGAGGTGTCGTCGGAATGGCGGCGTGCTTGTTTTTTGGCGCCGACAAATCGCTCGTGGGCGCATGCGTGCTTTTGGGGATGGGCGCGTGCTTTGCATCCATAATAAGATGCCCGATAACTTCAATACTTATGATTTTCGAGTTGACTTTAAACTATTCCCTCATACTTCCGCTTCTATTCTGCAACATGCTGGCTTATGGCATAGCGCGCAAGCTGCGACCTGTTGGATTGTACGACTCTCTGCTCTTGCAGGACGGCATCGCTTTAAGAAAAATGCCTTTGGCAAAGAACAGCCGCGACTGGGAGTCGCTTCCTATTTCGGCAATAATGTCTTTCAATCCGGTGTGCGTTAGGGCTTCAGACAGCGCGGCGGATACCCTTTTGAGTTTGAAGCGGCGGGGAATTGCTTTTAAGTCCTATCCTGTTCTCGACGGGCATTCCGATTTTATCGGCATGGTGTCTATGGACGAGCTCTGCAAAAATGCAGATGCCAAGAAATCTTGCGGGGAGCTTATGGCCCGCGGGCGGGAGGGAAACTTCATTATGGCGGGAGATTCCATTTCAGAAGCGGCTCGCCGCTTTTGTTCAAGCGATTTCTACAACGCGGCGGTTGTCGATGCCGCAAATCCAAAAAAGGTTGTCGGCATAATTACTCTCCACGATATTGCAAGGTGCGCGGTCGACTCGGAGTGATTTAGTCTTGCACTTTAAACGCGCCGCTACTAGAACGCTAAAATAATTTGTTAAAAAGCGGCATAGACCGTTGTTATTAAAAGCATTCCTATTAATAAACTCAATTTGGTGTTGGCGCTTTAAAACTATATGGAAGAAGATATCAGCAGGCATCACAATCATCGCAGGCGTCGCGACAATCTAAACGGCCAAAACAATTCCAGGGGCCGGCATTCATCTCGGCGGATTTCATCAAATGGCCCGGGGGCTTTTGCGCGGGTTGATGCAGCAGATGCGCATAGGATAGCGCGGCAAGTTGGAACGCGTTCCCGATACATATTTTTCGGCGCGTTTGAAAGGGTTTTTGACGAAAAAAAAGTCCGCTGGAAAATCGTTCCAAGGTATAAAAGAATAGCCGTTTTGCTTTCTGCGGGGCTTGCGCTCTTTTGGATATTGACCGCCATTGCCGTATGGTGCGGATATAAATATATAAAGAGGTACGACGAGATATCTTTTGTTAAGGTTGCGCTTTTGCCGTTTTATATCTCTGAACACCGCAAGGATATGGGAGAGTACAATATAAGAAAGGGTTATGAGGCTATAAAAGAAAAAGACCCGTCTAAAGCCTTCCAATATCTCTATAAAGGCGTTGTCCAGTCTCCGGATAATTTGGAAGCTCGCATTACGCTTGCGCAGATTTATCTATTTGGTCTGAAAGACCCGACATATGCTGCCACAATTCTTAACGACAGGCTTGAACTTGCAGTTAAGGAGAAAAACAAGGCCTACTTGAAGGCGGCTCTTACAATGTTTATGGCTTCCGCCGACTATACAGATGCATTTGCTGAGACCTCAAAAAGGCTTGTTGCTTCGGGAATTCTCAAAGAAAGCGACATAACCGCCATTGCCACACCCGTGATAAAGTCGATGCACGCAGCTAAAAATGACGCCGAGCTGTCAGATATTCTTGAAAAGATTTTATCGAAATTTGAATCTCCAAATTTGAGCAAATTTTTTGCTTCAAATTTATCGGTGGCATACGTGTCCATAGGGGATTTTGTCTCTGCGTGGAACGTTTTAAATAAATACGGCATAACTGATACAAGTGTGGGTGAAGAAATTTCGTGCCGCATTATGTGGCAGAAATGCGACGAGTTAAAAGCGCTCGCGCTTGCCCGCAATATCGCAAAGAACCGCAGAAATTCCGAGAACGCATACTCTATGCTGGTGGAATTTTATAAGGAACTTGGCGACGACGAGATGCTTAGGATTTCAGAAGACGCCAAGGCGCTTATCTCAAACGACTTGTTCGCAAGCAAAATGTTGCAAATAGAGCGCGCCAAAGACGATGCTGAAAGAAACAAGAACATAGACGAATATTTTAAGACTTTTTCCGGCTCGGCCGCCGCGATTGCAAAACTTGCTTCCTACGCTGTGAAAACGCGTGATGCAATACTGATGGACAGGTGCATAAAAATAGACTTTAAAAACGAAAGGCTAAACAACTACATAAGGCTTATCAATGTGGAGTTTTTGCTTGTAGCGCGCAAAATCGACGCCGCGATGGAAGAGCTTTTGGTATTATCTTACTCAATGAAGGAAAATCCCGTTCAGAAGGATTTGTTGGAGGGGATGCAAATAACTACCGACGCCATGTCCGGAAAAAATGTTGACGCAGACATAAGGAGTTTTGTTTTGTCGAACAATTCAAAGCCCGCCTCCATTATAAATCTGGCAAATTTCTTCATGCGCTGCGGTCTGTACAACGAGGCCGAATTGTTGTGCGAGCTTTCTGAAAAAAACTTTCCGGCGGATTATAGGTTTAAAAACATTTTGGCAAAAATATATTTAAGCCGCGGCGATTTCCCGTCGCTAGCCCTTCTTGCAGTCCGCACGCGAGTGCCTATTCCTGAACTTTTGGCTGTGGAATCTTTTGCGCTTTCCGACGCTTCGGCTTTTATACCTGCCGAAAAGCGCGCTATTTTGATAAAGAAAATAGAACATGCCAAAGAGGTAAGGAGGCAAAGCCGGCTTATGCCTGCTAAATAATCTAAATGCTCGCGGGGATAGACAGGCGGCTTGGAGCGCCGATATTGGCTTATCCGGCGGTTTCGCTGGCCGGAAGAAATTTGTCTGAAATCCTTTCGTCCCCGGATATGCAGGCCGATGCGGTTTCTGAAATTGCAAAGCGCGCAAAAACCGGGGCGGCTTTTTGTTTTATGGATTTGTCTGTAGAGGCTGAGGCGTTTGGAGCGCGCGCCGTTTTTAGCGAAAATTCGGTGCCTCATATCGATAAAAGCCTCTTGAAAGAACCATCCGGCGCAAAATCTCTTAAAATTCCGAGCGTAGGGGCGGGCAGAACGGGGATTTATTTGAATGGCGCAATATTGGCGTCGGAAAGGATTTCCGACCGTCCCACATATGCGTGTGTTTGCGGTCCTTACACTGTGGCTTGGCAGCTTTGGGGCGCCGAAAATCTCCGCGCGCTTTGCTTAAAAGAGCCTAAGGAGGCGGAAATATTGCTGGAAAAGATTTGGGAATTCCAGGTCGAATATGTAGACGCATATAAGCGCGGCGGATTGTCGGGCGTTTTGATTGCCGAGCCTTTGGCTGGTTTTTTGCCGAAAGAGCCTAATTGGCGGTTCTCCGGCAAGTATGTAAAAAGGATTGTGGAGCGGGAGCAGTCTTCGGATTTTTCGGTAATCTACCATTCTTGCGCGGATTGTGCGGAGGATATTATAGGGCAAATTTTAAGGACCCAGGCATGCGCGTTTCATTTTGGAGAAATGTCTGACATCGGAAAAATTCTTTCGAGAGCACCTAAAGATATCCTAATTATGGGAAATTTAAGGGCGCTGGATTTTGTGGAAAAATCGCCTGGCGATATTGCATTGTCAACCCGGGGCTTGCTTGAAAAATTTGGCATGTTTGAAAATTATGCAATATCTTCCGGGTGCGATATTCCCCTAAATGCCTTATGGGAAAATATCGATGCATTTTGCGGCGCCGTAAGGCAATATTATAAATAAATTTTTACCGGCAAATAAGTTCTGTCGGTACAGCCTTTGCGTTTGAATTGCGCGACAACGCGTGCGCATATAAAAAACTTAGAATGTATTTAAGCCTATGGCGCAAAAGGCATTAAATATGGAAATGCGCAAAAAATATACTGCCGCGAGCATAAAAATTGCAGCCGCATGGGCTAAAAAACAAAAAGTTTTTTCCGCAAACCGAGCCTTTAAAGCATTTTCGCCGAAAGCTGTTCCATAGGTTGCGCTTTGATTTTTCAACTTGGCGTTTTTCGCATAGCGTGCCGTCGTTATCGTTTCACAGCGCGGGGTTTTAGCCGGGTGCGTTTAGTTATTTAAAAGCCGCAACCTGGAAACAGATTGCGGCCTTGCCAAAAGGGAAAAGTTATGAAATTTCCACTCTTCTTGCGCGCCCTATTGCTGGCTTACGCATTCAAATTCCATAAATACGTTTCCGCCGTCTTTGCTTATTGGCATTCTGATTTTTCCTACTCCGCCGTCAACTTCGACGTCAACGCTTATTCCGTCTTTTGTTTTCAGCGATGTGACGCCGTCGTCCAAGAGCTGGAAGTATGCGTCTTTATCGGGTTCTCCATACAGCCAAAGGAATGTTTTGTCGCCTATTTTTTCAACGATAAAGCTGCTGTTCCCGACTTTCTTTGAGCCGATTTTTTTCAGATTGCCTGCTGCAATCATTCCTGGCGCAGTGGCGTAGAAAGAGTCTTCTCCCAAGACTACGCGCTTGTTTTTAAGGCCGCCTTTGCCCATGTTTGCAACTATCGATACGTCTCCGTATTTTGCGCGTATGACTCCGTCTCCGTCGGCGGATTTCTCGTCGCGCCAAGAGTGCTTGAAGGAGTGCATTTTCTTGCCGATATATTTGGCCGCTACAGATTTTTGGATGCGGTCGACCCATTTAATCCAGTCGCGGTACCCTTTTACGTTGTTAAAGAAGTGTTCGTACGCAAAGTTAATCATGGAAAATCCATAGCCTAGTGTGATTGCTGCGTCCCGCGGAGTTTCTACGCTAGAACCCAGGTTATGGTGCGTCAGGGAAACCTTGTCGTGGAACATTGCGCCAGACAGATTATCGAGGTTAAACGCGTCTTTGGGAATATCGTCCCATATGAGGTTTCCCCATTCGATTTTTCTCATGAACCCGAAACTCATACCGCAAAATTGGATTTCCCAGTCGCATATTCCGTACCAACCGTCTTCTGTAGAGAGGTAGGCTTTCTTTGAGTCTTGGCGAACAGTTGAAATCATTCCTTCTATGTAGGCGTTGGGTGTTGGAGATGCCTTGTTGAAGTCGTAGCGGGAGCTCCTAGCGCCGCTCTGGTCTTGGAATATGAAGTCGCTTGGGTAGTCTTCTAAAAATTCTTTAAGAAGCTTGTCGTTTGCCTCCCTTACGGCTGGGTGCCACATTGTTATAGTCCAGCCGTCGTTGTTGCCGTACATTTCATGGTAAGGCTTGCCGTTTATGTCCAAAGAAAGCGGGTCTGTTCCGTTCTTTTCAAACGTCGGGCCTTTGGGGTTGTCGCACCACCATGTGTTGTTTGTATAGGGCATAAAGAAATCCCCGCGCGATTTTATGTGGGCTATATAAGCCTTAAATTCTTCGGGAGTCCCAAAAGACTCGCGCGGCGGAACATGGTCTGGATATTCTTTGTCGAAGCCGCCTTTTAGGTAGGATGATGTGTGGACTATGCACGGAGACGGAAGCTGGTCGCTTATTTCCCGCATTCCGGCAACATTGGGCGCGCCTGTCTTATAAAGGACGCAGCTTTTAAATTTTTCGGCAAGTTCTTTGGGCATTTTTTCGTCGAAAGTCTTTTTTACGCCATTGTCGGCGCAGAATGCTTCTGCCGATTCCAGCCTGTCTTTGCCGAATCTCATTCTTACGGTCGGCGATTTGAATTTCTCCCCGCTTTTTATGTAGGATTTAAATTCGCGAAAGATTTTTCCGCCTTCATCGCTTCCGTACAGTTGGAAAGACGATGGAATGAACATCTTTGATTTGTCCTTTTCGGCGCTCCATGCTTCCCATTCAATAGGCTGGACTGCGTATAGCGCCATATTTTGTCCTGCGAGCTTAAAATGAAAATAGTCTCCAACCGACGCGGGAACGTCCCCGCGCGCTCTTAAGAAGCGCATTGGAGTCATCTCGTAATAGAACGTGTAGCCGCCTGTTTCAAACCAATATCCTCCGTCAACCACAAAATTCTTTATTGCCAAAACGAAAGAGCTCAATGGCATTTCCAGAGGAGTCGGGCAAAGTTCTTCATAAGGGTTCACGATTGCAAGAACCGTTTTATCCTGCAAGGCGTCTTGAAGCTCCTTTATGGTTTTTACGACGTCAACTTTGCATCCCGTTGTTTTCAGTATCCGCATCCAGTCGTCTATTTTCATGCGGCTGGACATCTGGCTTGTCGGAAAGTTAAGGAGCAATACTTTATTGCGCTGCGTATCTTGGGAAATTTTCTTTGCATGTTTTACAAGGGCGGTGACATATCCGAGCGGATTATGGTCTTTGCCGTTGCCCAGCCAGCCTCCTATGCGGAAAAAAGCCCCTTTCCCGCCTAGGCGCGAGCCTCCGAAAAATACTCCGTTTGGCGAATCGGCTAACACTATGTCTGCCGAGCCTTTTGAAAAAGTGCGCGTGGCTTGCGCAGGCTTTGAAACGAGTTTTTTTGCAAGGCCTTCACCCAGCCATTCCTTGGCGTCTTTGCCTTCTGTGAGCGGGAAGAAATCCTTGAATTTCCCTACGGAGTGCATTGGCGCCTGCAATAGGGTTTCATAGGGGCTTCCTCCCGTGCATTGGCCGCGCAACCATATGTGGCCGGAGGCGTCTTTTATTGTCAGCCTGTCCTTGAAGAAATTTCCGTTCAGAAGCAGCCCGGAATTTCTGGGTATAGAATTGTGGAAAGAAAGCCCGCCGAGCTGTTTGGGTGAAAAGGACATTTCCGCTGGAATTGAAAAAGTAAGAACGTCCTTTTTCTTAGGCGTCACGACTGCGTCGAAATCGGCGTATTCTTCATGCGGGACTATCGACACGCTCACGTCAATGTCGGGAGAAGTATAGTCTAAGACAAGCTTGTCCCCGTCAATCCTGGCAGCGCATTGCGTTTTGGAGGAATCCATTTTTGTATGATCGGTAAATTCAGCAGACCACAAGGCGTCGGACGAATTTTTCAATGACAGCTCGCGGTCATTGCTAAAAATTTTTCTTATTGCCCCGCAAGATTTGTCGAACTCTATCCGGTAATTTTTGCCGGAAACTGAGAACGAGTTTTCGCTTTCTGATACGCTTTCGGCGAATGCGCATGACAGCAATGTCAGGCAAACCGAGGCTACTGCTAGGATGTTTTTTACAAGATTCATATTAAGCTTATTTTTCCAATATCTGCAATATTGCGTCAATTAAAAATGATTTTATCGTAGCCGTTGCATAAAGGTTTTGTTGTCCGGGCAATTTTAATTGCATAATTATAAACAATATCTATCGGTAAACAAATATAATAATATCTTGTGTTTGTTATTTTCCGGTTATGAGAGCCAAATATTCCTATTTAACAGCGGCAATATTTTTTGCAATGTCCGCTTTATCTTGCGAGTCTGCGACATTGCTTTTTGAATCCGAAGAATTTCAATTCCAAGGAGATTGGCAAAAGGCAAATTTTCCGAAAGAGCGCGAGGCTGTTCTAGAAGGCGGAACCAGCCGTTTTACTCCAACCACTTTGATTCCTATAGAAGAGGCCGGGACGTACTATGTTTGGGTTAATTCGGTTGACTTTGAGAAACTCTCTCCGCGCACGCGCGTGTTTTCGGTGGAGATAGACGGAAAACCTCTGGAAAAGCGCGGAGGAATGCACGGATGCGACGGGTTGCGTTGGGAAAAGTTGGGAGAAGCTGAGCTGTCGGCAGGCGGCCATCTTTTGCAAATAAAACCTCTCGCGGGCTATTCGCGTACCGACGCGTTTGTATTTACGACCGATAAAAACTTTAATCCGGCCGGGTTGAAAAAGTCGGACCGCAGAAGGATAAAAACCGAGCATGGGCATATAAAATACTCCCTTGAGAATTACTTTATAGACCTTGAGCCTTTGAAGGATGTCGAGAATCCAGACGTAGTATTTATAAGCAACGCCAATTGCAAGATTGTGTTCACGGAAAAAGAAGATTCCGGAGGGAAAAGATTTTACGAGCGTTCCGCTAAGATTTTAAAAGACGGCAAATGGATAAAGCTTCCGCCGTTTAAAGACGAGCTTTTCTTTATGCTCTACGACGAGTCCGCGGAGCTTTCAGATAGGAGTTATTTTTCCAGTTGGAAAAAGTCCGATACGCGCATAGTTGCCGACGTAAACGGAAAATCTGTCAATTTGGCTCTTTCTCCCATAAATCCGTATGCCGTTGGCAAGGTGTCTCCCATGCGTATATCGAAGGTTGGGAAGAAAAACTCCCGCACGGCGGAAATTGTCTTTGAAAACGGCGCAAAGGCAACGGTAAAGCTTCCCAAAAAGGGGCAATACGCAAAAGTCGATATTTCTTACAAAGCCTCCAAAGACGGTTATTATTCGATTGGCTTGAAATCATTCAACGAAGTTCCTAAAGAGGAGGTCAAGTCCGCTTTTATGCCGACTCCATACCAAGGTCGCAGGCTGATGAAAGAACCGCGGATGGTGACGACTACTTTGTTGTCCAAGCCAATCTCAATAATAGAGCAAACAGTGGATTCTGTTTCGTTTACGTCAGGCGTTGCCGCAAATCCCGATTGCTTGCCGTTTGAATGGTCTAGGCACGGTGGGGGCGTTTACGGATTCTCTCTCGCGGCGCCTTCGTACAGTCCCCAGCCGGCAATATTTCAGCCAATATTGGGCGGGGTCAATTCTAAAAAGAAGCAGGGCGAAATGGTTGAGGCTTCGTGGTATATGCTGCATGTGGCGGGAGATTGGCGCGATGCCCTTGAACTTGTAGACACTGAAATCTTTACAGCCGCGGCAGAATTGCGCGAGGCAT
>FR901608.1:25838-36091 GCA_000438015.1 Coraliomargarita sp. CAG:312
CTCTTGCCAACATCGCCCAGTATTTGAAAGACGGCAATTACAGCGGCTGGTCTCCCAAGCACAAAGCAAGGTGGAATATAGAGGGAGACGACCTTTCGACCCATTCTTCGCCGCTGGCCGAAGTTGAGGCGGCTCTCCTTTTGGACGACGAGGATTATTATAAAAATATAGCCCTGCCAACCATAGAGTACACCCTCTCCCGCCGCGCCGCCCATTTTAGAACATTTAAGACCGACGAAACCGCATACGGGGTAAATCTTCACGAATTGAAAATACCCGGTGAAATTTGGAAAGCCGACTATTATGTTTCTCTAGATTCGCTTTTGGGTGGAAAAAACAAATGGCTTTACGGCCTGGCGAAGACTTCGGACGGAAAACTCAATTTTAGGGAATCGTCCACTCCCGCTTGGACGCAAAAACTCGGCTACTATATCGTAGAACCATCCCCCGAACTTCTTGAGGAAATCAAGGCGGATTGCGATAAGTGGATAGAGAAAAATTTTGAGTCCGGCTACCGCTACGATGTAAACTTCCAGTCTTTTATAAATTACGGGCTTTATCCTTATTGGTGGTATCTTCCGGAGCTATATAAAGCGACGAAAGACAAGAAATATCTCGACTATGCAGAAAAAGGCGCATTCTTCACAATGTCCGGTCTATGGGATTTCCCGACTCCTCCGGAAGGCAAAATAACAATAAACAAAGATAATTTTTCTTGCGGGATATCGCATATATGGTGGAAGGGCAGGGAACATTACCGCCACGGAGCCGATATTTCACTCGGTGCGGCAAAAGCTTTAAAAGAAGCGGAGCTTAACAAGCAAAATCTGCCGTTTTTCATCCCCGAAAAACAGGTTGACGCAAAACTCGTATCGCGCATAGGAGTTGGGATAGAGCAGCATTCCACCTATATAGGCGCTTTAAGCAATATTGTAATGCCTAGTTGGGCAAACGAAATGCTAAAAGTTTATCAGCTTACAGGCAGAGACGTGCTTATGAAGTTTTCGCGCCATTCTATAATAGGCAGATATTCCAATTTCTTAGGCTATTACGTGAACGGATTTACAGACATAATGCACGACAGCCGATATCCGTACATGGGGCCCGACATTACCAGTTTTTACTACCACCACGCTCCTTGCCACTTTGCCCAAACCGCGGATTATCTTTTCACCCAGATAGAGGTCGCAACTTCCGACAACATAACATTCCCGTATGTGCGGCAGCAGGGGTATGTATGGTTTACGGACAGGATATTTGGAAAATCTGGCGGAAAAATTTTTTCTGACAACGATTGCCGCCCAATTTTAGACAAGCGCGCAGTCCGTCCTGATTCCCCGAAAGTAAGCACTCTTATGGCGCGCTCAAAAAACACAATTTGGGCGATTTTATACAACGATTCGGCAAAAAAAATCTCAACTTCCGTAGAGTTTGACAGCCTTGCCAAGGCAATGAAGGGCGCAATTGCCGAGGGTGAAATAGAAAGCTATGACGCTTCAGGGAACAAGCTGCCTAAAACTTATACTTTTTACGGCGATAAAATTGTGGATATTGAGCCGATGTCAGTAGTAGCCCTCAAAATACCTGCTGAAGATTACGAAAATCCATCCGCAAAACTCGGGGAGCTTGGCTCGGACGCCCATATCCGCTTGGAGTCCTCCAAATTGCCCAAGGGATGGGGTGAAATGCATGCGTTCAGAATACGCGGACCGTTCGGGAAAGACTCGATATATGTAGTATTTACAGGCGGATTTGAATCGAAAGACGCGAAAATCTCCCTAAACATAAAATCTCCGCAAAGTTCGATAACGCGCGGATATTATCCTTACGAGATTTCGGTTTATCCGCTTTCTCCGGAATCGGACATAGTTTTCGACGTTTCGGTCTTTGAGGGCGGCAAGCAGTTGTGGAAGTCGGAAGAGCTGGCTTTAAAAAAGTAGCCCAGGCATTGGCGCGCAACTATGTTCATTTGCGACAGGCATAAAAAACTGCAACGCCGCCGGAGCGATATTTTACAAAAGCCCGCGGGCGTTGTAATATATTGCCGCATATAATGTATCTATGGGCGGAATGCGGTAAAGCTGCTGGCGCCTTTTTTGCCCGTTGATATTGTGGGAGATTGTTGGTTTTAAGCTTAAGGCTGCGTGTTGCATGCAATTCGCAGCCAAGCGCGTTGGGATTTTATTGCGCGCGCAAACTTGTTGAGGATGCGCGGAACTTATGGGCTGATGCCAAAAAATTTAAGTGCAATAGCCATTTTAAGTTTATGCCGTCAGTAAGGCTTTGCCGCAATCCATTTGGCAATGCTAAAAATTTTTATTGCTGTTTGAAAATTGCCGGGGCGATGCCCTGGATATGTATGTTAAAGGATTTTTATTCGGAATGCAATTGCGCGGGCTTTTATAATCGGAATGCATCGAAAATTTCGTTTTTGCAGGGCAAAAAAATCCTCCCTAAGGAAGGGAGGATTTTTGCAATTGCGCGCTTTTCCCACTTATATGAGTCCGCGCGCCTATTTATATATGGCATGCGTTAGCTTGCCGAATTTTCACCGCCGCCTTTTGAAGGCTTTGATCCGCCGGGGCGCCTGTCGTTGTAGCGTCGTTTGTTGCCTCCATTTTTACGGTGTCCGCCTTTTTTCCAGTCGCCGTTCTTGTTGCTGAATTTGCGGTCGCCGCGCCCTTTCCAGTTTTTGTCGCCACCAATTTTGTTCTTGCGCTTTTTGTTTGGCTTTTTGCCAAAAATTGAGGCAACCGCTTCTTTTATTCGCATCCAAAGCGATATTGACGGGCACTTGCAGTCATCGGGAGAATACGATACAACCCCCTCCTTGGCTTTGGATTCATTGGAAAACGGGCTTCGATGGTCGGTCAGGCCGACTTCGATTGCCCTTGGCGCAAATTGTTTGTCGGTCTCAAACGATGGGCCGCTGCGCACGGGCTTTTCGTCTTTTACTTCTTCTTGGCTCTTTGGGAAGTCGGCTTCGGAAACCTCCTCCGGCTTTTCTTCGCAGCGGGGCTTGCGCTGGCGTTTTTCGCCGCGTTCCCGCTGGTTTTTGCGATTTTCTGAGGATTCGTCTTCTCCGTACCCTTCCACATTTGAACCGCTCAATTTCTCTTTGAAGCTTGAGAGGTCTTCAATTTCGCCGCACGTTGCGGAATTTGCCGCGGAAATTTGCGACGTTTTTTTGGCGGCGTTGTTTCTTCCGTTCTTTCGGACGGGTTTTCTCACTTGGACTTTAGTTTCGTTTTTGGCTGAATCCAGAGCGGCTGACGATGGTTCGGATTGGCTTTGCGCCTCTTGAACGGGTTGGATTTCATCCTCGACGGCTGTGGTTTTGCTGTCGATGCTATTGTTTTCTTCCATTGTTTTATCTATTTTTTCATTAGTGGGGAGCTCTATTATTTTAGGCTGCGCTGCATACTTGCGTGAGTCTTACAACGTAATAAACAACATTCCGGCTGTCCCCATAAGTCGAATGCGTAAGTTTGTGCGAGTATATATATTAAATCTGCAATGCATGTAAGTGGGTTTTGCAGAGAGTATCGCCAAACGGGATACAATGAGACCATATTATTTAATTTATTACAACATTTTTTTTGCGAGGGAATTTTAGCTGGCAAATTTTGTCTCGACTATTCTATTTTACCGTATTTTAAAATAAAAATATGGAAATCGGGAAAATATTGGAAAATTTTAGGGAGAAGGGCTTTAAGCCTTTTTATTTTGATTCTTCCGGCAAGCTCAAAGATTTTTTGCTTAATGAGATTTCGGGCACTACTGTCGGTATGGGAGGGTCGATGACGATTCAAGAGCTTGATATTTACAATCTCTTGTCCCAAAACAATAAAGTTTACTCTCATTCTGTTTGTTCCGATGCGGGCGTGATGCAGAATGCGTCCTTGTCTGAGTCATATGTTTTGAGCGCAAACGCACTGGCGGAAACCGGGGAGATTATCAATATAGACGGCAGGGGAAACCGCGTTGCGGGATCTATTTTCGGCGCAAATCTCAAGAGGGTTTTTTATATATGCGGAACAAACAAGCTTGCCGAAAATATCGAAAAGGGCATATGGCGCGCTAAAAATATCGCCGCGCCGAAAAATGCGCAGCGCCTTGGGCGCAAAACTCCGTGCGCCGTAAGAGCTGATAAATGTTATAATTGCAAATCTCCAGAGCGCATTTGCCGCGCCACGGTTATTATTACAAATCCGCTTATAAACGTCGAAACTTTCGTCTTGATAGTGGAGGGGAATTACGGTTTCTAGCATAAGCGCGCAACTTTTTCTGCCAATCGTCAAAAAATACTTGCATTCTTTTTTTCACTATCTTTAATCCCTTAATTTATTGATTTTCCAAAGAAGGAGTTAATTTTATGTCACAGCACAACAGTCTCAAGAGCGGAGGTTCCGCCACATCAAAGAAACGCAGCGTACTCAAACGTTTTGAGCGCATTGATTTGCTTCGCAAACGTGGCGCCATCAAAGAGATCACCCGCGTGACGGGTCTGCCCAAGACAAAGCCCGCAGAATAAGCTTACGGGCGGTTTGTTTCAATATTCTTTTCGCCGCGGCGGGAACAGCTTGGGATTTTTCCTTCGGTGCGGCGGATAAAAGCATGCAATAAGCGGCGCTTCACAGAAGGCGCCGTTTTTTTTGCGCTCGCTTGCTGCTGCGAATATTTTCTTGCTCCGCGAGCTCGGCGGGCGGAAATACTTGAGCATTAATCCGGATAGTTGTAGTCGGTTAGCCCTGCGCGCTCGGATGAATTCTTAACTGGATATTGCGCGGCGTGTTGCGAATGTTTGCGCACGGGATAGGTCGGCTTGTAGCCTTGCGTTGTTTCCCGAAGAGGTGCAATCGATTAGCCGCACGGGCGTTTTCTTTGTTTATTATGCGCAGATTATATGTGGGGCATCATGGCATTCGATATGATGTCCAACGCAAAAAGCGCCAATAATATTAGAATTGCTTTGGGGAGCCCTTTGCCTTTCACAAATTTTTTTGCGCTGCGGAAAGTTTTCGAAAAATATTCTTTAGCGGAGAATTCGTTTGCCCAAATTGGTTCCGCTATAAATGGGATTTTTTTAAATATAACGCGCAAATAAAAATAGCATAATAAAAAGGAAATTAAGATGCTAAGTACGTTGAAAAACGATTCAATGAGGTACATTCCGGGTGCTTGTTGCGCCGGAAAATCGGCGGCCGTACAATACAAAAACACGCAAATCCGCCAAAGCGGTAAAATAGCCAGCGCCGCAACCCAAGTTCTAAAATATTCGCTTGCGGAAAATGTCTTGTTCTTTAGAAACCTGTAAGCCGAGTAAACAAGCAGCGCGCTCACCCCGAAAGTAAGTACGCAGTCCAAATAAATTATAATAAAGCCGAATATTTGATTGGGGAGGTATAACACGAAATATTCCTTAAAAAATTTCTCGGATTGCGCAATTGAGTCGAATTTTACAATAGAGAAATTGCCCGCTAAAATATTTGCCAAAATTTTATAAAAAAAGACCCAAACAAAAGCAAAAGCTATTTTTATGAGAGGCATTGAAAACAAGAAAAAGATAGATCTTCCGACAAGCGATTTTGGCATGTAAAATCCAAAAATTTCGGGCTGCATTTCTTCCGTATTGTTTTGTTGCAAACTCATATTCCTTTAATTCCCAAAATATTTGACAAAAGTCAACGCAGTTCTAGTATCTCAATGAGATTTTAATCCAGCTGCGTTTTTTGCGGGAAGAAGTCAAAATAGTGCAATATAAAATCAGCCTACCCATTGCAAACCGCGCGCTGAAGTGCTATGATTGGTATAGCTTTCTAGGCGTCTATGGGGGCGCGGAATAATCTTTAACAAAAGGAAAAGCAATATGAATAGAAAAACATTCTTAAAAACCGCGGCTTTGGCGGGGGCGGCTGGTATGGTAATGCCGAAATTCTCTTTGGGCGCTGGACTTGGAAGCGACAAAATAAAGGTTGCCTTCGTCGGCCTCGGCGGAAGAGGCACAGGCGCGCTTATCAATATGGTAGATGCCGACGAAAATATCGAAATTGTTGCGGTTGGCGAACTTTTCCCAGAACGCGTTGAGGCCGCCAAGAAAAAGCTTTCCGAACATCTGGGGAGAAAGTACAAGGGCAATGGACAAAAAAAATTTGCGGAAATCTGGAAAACTACGGGAGATACAACTTTCTACGGCCTGGACGCTATCGACAAAGTATTGCAGACGAATGCCGATGTAGTGGCGCTGGTGACTCCGCCGTGTTTTCGCACGCCGCATATAGAAAAATGCCTTAAGGCGGGCAAGAACGTGTTTGCGGAAAAGCCCGTATGCGTTGACGCGACACAGCTCCGCAAGATATATAACGAGCTCGTTCCCCTCGCCGACAGCAAGGGATTAAAAATTCTCTGCGGAACTCAAATGCGTTATCATTCTGCGATTCAAGAGGCCGTGAACCGGGTAAGGGACGGGCAAATCGGCGATATAATCGCTGCCGATTTCCTGCGCTATGAATCGTCTTATTTGCACGGATGGTACGATGTTCCCAAGAATTTAAAACCGGACGATGTCGAATACCAGATTCGCGAATGGCTCGCATTTAGATGGACATCAGGAGACCAGATTGTAGAACAGTATGTGCATAATTTGGACATGGCTCTGTGGGCAATAGGCAAGCTGCCTGTAGAGGTCGTAGGATCCGGCGGGAGGCAGATAGACATTCCCTATCCTGAGCGGGGCGACAGATTTTCAAACTGCCATGCCCAATATGAATTTGAGGACGGTGCGTCTCTTACCGCCGCATGCCGGCAGGAAGACAACACATCGCCTTACGCGCCTTTTAAAGTTTTTGGCACAAAAGGCACTTTGCTAATGTCTTTTGGCAAGCAGCGCATATTGGGAGAAAAGCCGTGGGAGTCCGATTACCAGAAAAAGCCCGAACTCATATGCGAGCACGAGGCGCTTTTCGGCGCAATCCGCAATGGTACGCCTTTTAACACATTGAAGACTTGCGCGGATTCGTGTTTTGTGGCGATTGCCGGCAGAGAGTCTTGCTATGCTGGAAAACGCCTTAAATTGGCTTGGGTTTTGGAAAAATCGCAGCAGAATATGGTTCCCGACAATCTTAAGCTTACAGACAAAAAGCCGGTGGAAGAAGTTCCCGTCTGCGGCAAGTACAAGCTTGTTTGATCCGGCGCGCGTGCTTTGCAAAATGCCGCGTACCTTTGGGGGAAGCGGCATTTTTATTTCTTCAACCGCTGTTTGGCGCCGGCAAGGCGGCCGTTTATAGAAAAATTCCTTTTTATTTTTTCTGATGCAGCATTTTTGGCTCTTGCAATATCTATGGTTGCTTTTCTTTTAACTTTATGGATATTTTGCGCCGTATTGCCGAGTAGTAATTCGTTATGTTGATAATTTGTCTTGACTTACGAAAAAAAAAGAAATAAAAATCATTATATGAAAAAGATTTTGTTTTCCGTTATTGCCACATTCCTATTTGTAGGAGTTTCAAGCGCGTATCTATATACGCCAGGCGGAACATGGAGCAGTGAATCCAGTTGGGCGCGTTCAACTAGCGATACTTCGCCAGTGGTAGTTCCTGACAGCAATGACATAATAGCCAATCTTTATTGGAGCTTTACCGATATAAACGTCGACGGCGATTATACTCTTTCGGCTCTTTCCATGAACCGCGACGTCGGCGCTGCGTGGAGCAGCAAGGGTCTCGGCGACATCGCGCGCCCTACGGTCAATCTATCCGGAACAAAGCCAGACGGCAGCGACGGCTCAATAAATTTTGACATAGCCAATAATTCCGGAGGATACGTTATTTACGGTTCAAATAACGGGGAATCTGTCACGACATTAAACGCCTATAAGAATTCGAATTCGACTGGGGTTTTTCATACATACGATTGGCGCATGACTTTTAACGGAGGCCAAATCAATATTACCGATTCAGCAAATACAGGCACGCGCACCGCTTATATTTCGATTTCCGGAGATACCGCCGCCGATTGGACTGGCTATACTTACGTTTACGATTTTTCGAGCGCTATAAATTCGACTGAAAATCTCACCCTAAAAGGATGGGGCGGATCGGATACTTCTACTGGAGTGTTCAAGATGGAATTTAACAATTCCGTGAACCTCAAAAACGGAGACACATACCAGAAGCTTGCTCTTTCCGACACAAAGACAAAAACCGGGCTAATGGTTTCAATGGCGGCAGGCACGACTTCCAATATAGGGGCATTAGAGATGGGCGTAAACACGTCTCTTGTTTTAGACGGGACTTTAAACGTAAACGCAAAAAGCAGCATTGCTTCGGGCGCGAAATTTACAATAAATGGAGTATATAAGTATAGCGGTTCGCTTACTATAAACGGAGAACTAGAAGTAAACGGGATTTTAAATGCAGTTTCGAGCGATCCTTATATAACTGTAAATTCTACCGGAAAACTCACTGTAAATTCCGCAAATAAAGGCGATTTTTATACTTATACCGGCGTGAGGGTTTCAGGCGGAACACTGGTTATAAATTCGGATTCTTTCAATGCCAGCCAGAAACTCTGGATGCTGACTCCGTCAAATGGCGCCACCAACGTTATAGAGTTAAATTCCGACGCAAGCTTATATTCGTTTTGTTGGATTACGGACTCAAAAACCCAGATAATATTTGACGGTGAATCGGTATTGCATCTTAAGAACTTGTCATCAAACAACGGCGACTACTGGTCGAGGGCGCTGGACGAAACAATAGGGCTGGAGCTTGTAAACTACAAAAACGGGCTAATCCAGGTCGACAGGCTCACAGACAATTCATGGACAGATCCCGACAGAACTAAGAATGCGACAGACAACTTGGAGTATATAGTAGCCGATGGATTTGAAGCAGGCTCTATGGAATGGGTATGGCACGACGAAACTTCAACTTATTGGTTGGAGGGCGCGGCTATTCCGGAACCGTCGGTTTTTGCTTTCTTATTTGGCGGTTTTGCATCGGTATATATTTTGGTCAGGCGCACAAAAAAAATCCGGTAAAAATAGTTTTATAAGACTAAAAGTAAAACGCGTTGTTATAGGCGCGTTTTTTGTTTGCGATCTGCGCATATGTCTGCTTTTTGTTTTTGCGAAGGGGATAAATAATCGTCTTTTGTGGAAGGATTTTCGCGCCTCGCAATGTGCGTTGTGGCTGTGCAGTTGCACTCCGCTAAACAATAAGATTGAGATTTGCGCGGGCGTATTTTTGCGAACTGAATACTTCAAATATTACTTGAAAAATTTTTTGCGACAAATCTAATTCCCAACTTTAATTTATGGACGGAAATTCCACAGACTATCCGCGGCTTGCGCGCAGAATCGCCGTCGGGATGTTTTTTTTCCTGCAAGGAATAGTATTTTCATCGTGGGCCAGCAGAATTGCCGACGTAAAAACGGCTCTAGGGCTTTCGGATGCCGCATTGGGTCTGATATTGTTGGGCACTCCTGTCGGGCAGTTTTGCACAATGCCGTTTTCAGGATACTTTGTGTCGAAATTCGGAAGCCGAAAAATAATCAGGATGGCGGCTGTTCTTTATCCGCTGGCTTTGTTTTTGATGGCGTATGCCGGCTCGGCGGCGGAGCTTTTTGCTGCGTTGGCGGTGTTCGGCGTTTTTGCAAATCTAAACAATATAGCAATAAACACACAGGCTGTTGATGTCGAAAGTATTTACGGCAGATCGATAATGTCGTCGTTTCACGGAATTTGGAGCTTTGCAGGATTTTTTGGGGGGATAGCGAGCACGTTGCTGGTCGCGGCCCACATAAACATAGTAGGGCACTTTGCGATTGTAAATGTGTTTACGCTCCTAATACTTATAGCGTCGTACAAGTATTTGGTCGCTGTCGACGTGTCTAACTCTTCAGACAAGGAACCGAGTGGAGAAAAACCGCGCGGTTTTTTCTCCCCTACGCCTTTTATTATATTTTTAGGGATGATAGCCTTTGGCTCAATGAGTTGCGAGGGAACTATGTTCGATTGGAGCGTAGTGTATTTTAAGGATGTTGTGGGGGCTGCTCCGGATGCCAGCAGAATAGGTTTTATAGCTTTCATGTCGACTATGGCCATGGGGCGGTTTGTCGGCGACAGCCTAATCACAAAATTCGGCGCGGTAAGGGTATTGCAGTGCAGCGGAATCGTAATAGCCTCCGGAATGATGCTTGCTGTAATATTTCCGAACGCCGTTGTAGCGGCGGTCGGATTTTTGATGGTTGG
>FR901608.1:36099-43501 GCA_000438015.1 Coraliomargarita sp. CAG:312
TTTTTGATGGTTGGGGCGGGGGTGTCGTCCGTAGTGCCTACATGTTATAGTTTGGCCGGGCATTCGCGCAGAATGAAAACAGGAATCGCCATAGCCACCGTATCTACAATCGGATTTTTGGGGTTCTTAATGGGACCGCCTTTAATAGGCTTTGTATCTGAAATTTCAAACCTGAGATGTTCGTTTTCTCTTATGGCTCTAATAGGGCTGGTTGTGACCTTTGTTGCGCCGCGGCTCAGAAATAGGGTAAATTAGCATTTGCGCGCTTCTTGTTGCAGTAAAAAAACGGCGTCGCCAAAAATGCTCGACAGCAAATGATATTTTTAGGATATTTATCCGCCAATGGAATCGAGTAAGAAAAAATCTCCAAACAAGGTAATATTTCTTTGTACCGGCAATATATGCCGTTCGCCTATGGGCGAGGCGCTATTAAAGCACGCAGTTGCAGCATTGCCGGACGGCGATCCCGTAAAAGGCTTGGAAATAGTGTCGGCAGGCACTTCGACTGTGGACGGAATGCCGCCGAGTCCAAATTCCGTTAAAGCGCTCTCGCAAGTTGGAATCAACATAGAGGACTACCGTTCGACCGCCCTCACAAAGGAAATGTTGGATGATTGTTTTGCGCTGTTTGCGATGGATGAATCGCATCTTGAGACGGTTAAATACCGCTACGGATTCCTTCCAAAGCGTTCTATGACGGTTTTGGAAATGTCGCCCATTGGCGGCCGTAAAAACGTTCCGGACCCGTACGGCGGAAATTTGGATGAATATTTGGATGTTCGCGACGATATTATGTATGCAATTGCTTCAATTTTAAAATATTTGCAAGATGAAATTAAAAAAGCTTAGTATTGGCTCCGACCACGGAGGTTTTGGCTTAAAGGAAAAACTTGTGAAGTCGCTTTCCGAAGCTGGCTTTTCGGTAGCAGACAAGGGAACTCATTCTTCCGAGAGCGTGGATTATCCGGACTACGCCAAGGAGGTTTGCCGCGATGTTATAAACGCGGATTCCGATTTTGGAGTGTTGGTTTGCACTTCGGGTATCGGTATGTCTATCGCTGCCAATAAAATTCGGGGAATAAGGGCGGCTTTGTGCATGAACGAGGATGCTGCAAAGTTCTCGCGGCTGCATAACAATGCGAATGTTGTGTGCCTTGGCGCAAAATACGTAGACGAAAAACTTGCCGAAAATATCGTAAAAATATTTGCCAGTACGGATTTTGAAGGCGGCAGGCATGAACGGCGCGTTAAAAAATTTATGGATTTTGAAAATTGCTAAAATTTGGTTGCAAAAGCCAGCCGAATTTTAAGCATTGGCACTTTAAAAATAAAAGCCCCGCCAATGGGGATATAGACTTCACGACTATGAACAACGCCATAAAAGCAGCTCCACTAAAAGAAGTTGACGAAGCGGTTTTCGACGCGATAAAAGCCGAAACCAACCGCCAGCAAACGCATATAGAACTTATCGCCTCGGAGAACTTTGTAATTCCCGCGGTCATGGAAGCCATGGGTTCTACCCTGACAAACAAATACGCGGAAGGCTATCCGGGTAAAAGATATTACGGCGGATGCGAATTTGTGGATGTTGTCGAGCAGCTGGCAATAGACAGGGCAAAAAAAATATTTGGCGCCGACCACGTAAATGTCCAGCCGCATTCGGGATCCCAGGCAAACATTGCCGTTTATACCGCGGTATTGCAGCCGGGTGATAAAATTTTAACTATGTCGCTCGAACACGGCGGCCATTTGACGCACGGTCACCCTAAAAACGTCTCCGGAATGCTTTATAACGTGGTTAATTACGGGGTAAACATTGAAACCGGGTACATAGACTACGACAAGCTAGAAGAGACCGCAATGGCTGAAAAGCCCAAGCTGATAACGGTAGGAGCCTCCGCTTACCCGCGCGAAATAGATTTTGAGCGCATGGGAAAAATAGCAAAGAAATGCGGTGCAATGCTCATGGCGGACATTGCGCATATTGCGGGCTTGGTTGCGGCAGGATTGCATCCTTCGCCGGTGCCTCACTGCGATTTCGTGACCACAACAACCCACAAAACATTGCGCGGTCCGCGCGGCGGCATCATAATGTGCCGCGAGGAATACGCCAAGGCTATTGATTCCGCAATTTTCCCGGGAATCCAGGGCGGGCCTTTGATGCATGTAATAGCCGGCAAGGCAGTATGCTTCGGCGAGGCTTTAAAAGATTCCTTTAAGGAATACCAGAGCCAGATTAAGAAAAATGCTGCTGCATTGGCGGAAGCATTGAAAGCAAAGGGATTTGGTCTCGTTTCTGGCGGTACAGACAACCATTTAATTTTGATAGACTTGCGCAAGAGCCATCCGGAACTTACCGGCAAGGACGCCCAGAATGCGCTGGACAAAGCAAATATTACCACAAACAAAAATACCGTTCCCGGCGAAACACGCTCCCCATTCAAGGCTAGCGGAATCCGATTGGGGACTCCAGCGGTCACAAGCCGCGGAATGGTTGAATCCGACATGGAACTTATAGCCGAGGCTATTTCATTAGTTCTTAATGCTCCTGAGGACGAATCTAAAATTGCCGAGGCAAAGGCAATTGCTGAAAGCCTCTGCAAAAAGTATCCGCTGCCTTACTAATTTGTGATTTTATAAGCTTCAAATTGGGCGGGGCGTTCGGCTTATCGAATCGCCCCGTTTTTTCAATTGGATTTAAAAGAAAAGGAAAATGTTAAAATGGAAAGCGTTCTAAAGGAATTGAAAGAAATCATAGCGGCTTCCTCCGGAAAGATTCTGCCCGAAGCTGCCGAAAACCTAAACTTATGGCTTGGCGAAGATTTTCTGCCCGAATGGGCATTGAAGTCTTTGCTGGAGTTGTTTCGCCGCGGGGAATATGATGAAATAAACGACAGGTTTTTCCGTCCATTGGCGTTCGGCACTGGTGGAATGCGCGGAAGAACCATAGGCAAGGCTTCCGCCTACGCCGAACTTGGCGAAGTTTCTCCCCATGGAACTCCTGAGCACGCCGCGGTTGGCGCGAACAATATGAATGATTTTACAGTCGTCCGCGCGACAATGGGATTGTTTAATTATTGCAGGAAGTATTTGGATTCCAACGGGGGCGGCATTCCAAAGTTGGTTATAGCCCACGACGTCCGCCACTTCTCAAAACGTTTTTGCGAGCTTGCCGCGACGGTCTGGTCGAAAATGGGCGGAGAAGTGTTTATTTTCGACGGGGCGCGTTCTACGCCGCAATTGTCGTTCACAGTCCGGCATTTGAAAACAACCGCGGGAATAGTGATTACCGCAAGCCACAATCCGTCTCATGACAACGGATACAAAGTTTATTTCAGCGACGGCGCGCAGGCTATCAGCCCCCATGCGGAAGGAATAGTCGCGGAAGTAAACAAAGTGGCGTGGAACCAAGTAAAGCCGTTTTTGGAAGTAGATTTGGGCGGGGTTGAGCTGGTAGGCAAATCTGCGGAAGACGCCTACGTGAAATCAATAGAGAACTGCGTTATAGACAAGCAGGTAATGGCTGTAAATAAGCCAAAGGCGGTATTTACTGCGGTGCACGGCACTGGAGCGACGTTGTGCCCGACCGTAATGAGGCACTTCGGGTTGGAGCCTGCGTTGGTTGAAGAGCAGATGATTATGGATCCACGTTTTCCGACAGTAAAGCAGCCCAATCCTGAGTATGCCGAAACTCTTTCCATGGGGATAGCCAAGATGCGCGAAACAGGCGCGGACTGCCTTATGGCGACGGATCCAGACGCAGATAGAATGGGAGTTGCCATCCGCACCCGCAGCGGGCAAATAAGGCTTCTTACCGGCAATATGATAGGCTCTCTTTTGGCGGAATACCGCGCAACGCAGATGAAGAATAAGGGCATCATTACAAAACCGGAAAATTGCACTCTTATAAAGACGTTTGTGACGACTCCTCTACAGGATAAAATCGCCGAATCCCATGGGCTAAAATGCATAAATACGCTTACCGGATTTAAATGGATTGGTGGCAGGCTTACAAAGTACGAGGAAAAGTTGAACTCTGCAATGGGCGAGGATTGCTCAGGGCTTTCATATCTCGAGAGAGCCAAACTTTTGCAGGAGCATAGCACGTTCTTTGTTTTTGGAGGCGAGGAAAGCTACGGATACTTGGGTACGGATTCCGTGCGCGACAAGGATGCAAACGCTGCTGTAATAATGTTCTGCGAGATGCTTGCGTATTTGAAATCTCTCGATATGACTGTCGACGAATATCTGGATTCCATATACCTCAAATGCGGGTATTACCTCGAGGATTTAAAAAGCATATATCGCGAGGGTGCCAGCGGGGCTTCGGAAATTCAGGCGTTCTTGAAAATATTGGACGAACATCCGCTTTCCGAGGTCGGAGGGGTCAAAGTTGCAAAGTCCGTGAATTTTGCAAAAGATAAAATTGTTGACGCCGACGGCATTGAAATCCCCAAGGAGAAGTTTTTCTTTTACACTCTAGAAAACGGTTATAGTTTTGCAATTCGTGCAAGCGGAACTGAGCCAAAAATCAAGTTTTACGCCTTCGCGAAAGAGGACGCTTCGGGCGCGGACGGTTTGCCGGCTGCAAAAGAGCGCGCCAGTGCGGGGCTCGACAATATGCTTGCTGCGTTGGAGTCGAAATTCTTGGAATCTGTAAAGTAGTCTTTACATAGTTTTAAAAATTTGAAATGCTTTCCTTGATAGGAAAGCATTTTTTATGTCGAGATTTATTTTGTTCATATTTTCTTTTTTCATTGCCGCTCCGCTTTTTTGCCAAAAACAAAAAACCGGTTTTGACGCCGCTTTCGCCAAAGAGTTTTTTGGAGGAAATCCGAATTTAAAGGAATCGTCGGACAGGTTCTTAAAAGAGGCTTTTGATGCGTATTCGGCTTCGGATCTGGATTTTGCGTCCCAAAATCTTTGCGCGTCAAAATTCCTTGGAATTATAGATGAATACGGCAAGGGCTTGCCGCAGGGAGCCCGCGAATATTTTTTTGCGAATCCCTCCGTATTAGAGGAATTTATATTTATTCTTTCCCCCAAAGATAATCTAAAAAACGTCTTCAAAATATTGTCTGACATTTGGGCTGCAGACGCTGAAAATTTTGCGAAATATCCGCGGCTGGCTATCGCAATCGCCATAGTTTTCGACACCCAGCCGTTTTTGAATTGGCCGCACGCCCAAGTTTCGGAGGAGTTTCTTAAGCGCGAGCTTCCAAATCCCGTGGAATCCTTTAAAATGTGGGTCGCCCAACGCGCAAAGGGCAGGTTGTTGCTTCAAACTGAGAGGTTGTCGGTTGAAGAGTTAAAGTATATGGTCGCGTCTTTGGCGACCGATGAAGACAGGGAATGGGTTCGCCGAAGCGTTTCGGTAAACATCTCAAACATAGAGAAACTCTACGCGTCTGTTCCCTATGATTACGCGCGTTTAAAGGCTCAAGCGTATAATTGGTCGGGCGAAGATTACAGGCTGAAAACAATAAAAGCAGTGGGAGGCATATGCACCGACCAGTCGTATTACATGACTGAAGTTGCAAAAATATGCGGGGTTCCGGCGTTTATATTTTCTGGCGCCGGTGCGGACGGATTCCATGCGTGGGGCGCGTATATGTTAAAACCGGGGGCTTGGAATTTCGATGTCGGCAGGTACGAGGAGTCTCGTTTCGTCACAGGGCATACGATAGATCCCCAGACATGGGAACACGCCTCGGACCATTCTTTGGAGAGCCTGCGCGAGAGCTTTAGGCGCAACGGCAAATATCGCGCAAATCAAATACACACTATGTTCGCTGGAGAGTTTGCCTCAAAAGATATGACGGCAAAGGCCGAGGCTGCCGCAAAAGCCGCAATTTTGCAGGATTCCCGCAATATAGATTCGTGGATGCTGCTTTTAAGAATCGCCGAGGACGCGGGAAAGTCTGAATCACAAATTTGCGCGCTTTACGAAAACGCTATAAAAGCTTTTTCGAGATATCCCGACATAGACGCCCATCTAAGGACGCTTTTAATAAAACGCTATAGAGATGCGGGCAAGGATGCCTTGGCTGAAAAGCTTTCTGGAAGCATGATAGTTAAGACAAAGTCGTCGCGGCCGGACATAGCAATGTCTTTTGCGCGCGCGGAACTCGAATCGGACATAGCTTCTGGCAATGCCGACAAGCTTTATTCTTCGTATAAGCGGTTGCTTTCTGGGTTTAGGCGCGACGGTGCGATGTGTTTCAAAGGCATAACCATACCCATAATAAACAGGCTGTTGGCAGTGGACAATTTTAAGGATCCCGAGCAAATAATAAAAATAACGCGGCAAGTGTTAAAGCCCGCAAAGAATTCAACTTTGGATGCCAACATTTCCGCGGTGGAATCTCAGGTTGCGCAGATAAAGGCGTCGAATTCTGAAGAGTAGGCAATCGCGCATTTTGCCGGCGGGGGAATTTAGCACGCCCGGTTGAGGCGTCTTTTGCTTGCCTTTTATCCGCGCTTTGGGGACGGTTGGAATGCGATAAAAGGATTGCTTGCAGGTTTTTTTAGCGGAAAAGTTTTGTTTGGCTAGAGTCTATTCTGTCTCGAATAAACGCGCGCGAAAATGCTTTGCGATGTGGATTATGGAAGAAGTTTATTTTTGCAATATTAAGTTATTATGCAATGGACGATTGCAAAATAAAATCCAGATAGTTCAACTTTAACGCAGCTATTTTGGCATTATGCGAAAAAAATTTTTTGACAGGGCCTTCGTATAGCAAAATGTTTCCTTGTTGCTTTACGGAATAGAGGATTCCCATATAAAGACCGCTTAAAAACATGGCGGGATTTGAAAAGTTTGGCGTTTTCTTATAGGATTTTCTTATTTCAAATTGCGCGTTTACAATCAAACGGCATGCTAAATATTGCGCTGTTTTAAGACTGATAAAATATTTTTCCAGAGGTCTTATATTGAAAGTTTGGCGGGCGCAAAAATCTTGGAGAAAGAACGCCTTAATTTGGGCTCTAGAAGGGCTCGGAGAAGGCTTCAATGGAAAGAAAAATTGCATGCTTAGGATACGGAACTGCGGACAGGCAAAATCTGGAAACAAGCTTAGCAGCAAGTATTTCTTTTCATTGCATTGCGCTTGCGCGGGGCTAATATTGCTTGCAAACAAAACTTAAAGTATTAATTTATAATATATGGGTTTAATACTGTTTTTCGTTGTTTGCGCGTTAGTCTTTTTATTTTATAAAGTGGATAAACTTTCGCGCGAGATCTATTCTTTGGAATTAGATATCGCCCGACTTTTGCGCGAGCGCACTTTAGATGAAACATTTCGAGAATCTGAGGGCAGCGAAGGATCTTTGAAAACGGGGAATGTTGCGTCGGCAAATCCCGCCGGTTCCAAAAGCGAAACTTTGCGTCCGACAAACGGCG
>FR901608.1:43598-46555 GCA_000438015.1 Coraliomargarita sp. CAG:312
GCCAGGCTATTCGCCACAGCAGCCAGAGCATTTGCCTTGCGGCCATGGCATGCCTCCGTCCGCAGGGGCGGGCTATGATGAAAGAACCGCATTAGGGCATTCGGATGTGGCGTTTGGAAACGATGCAGGCCGGTGCAAGTCGGATTCGCCCGCGGCATTTCCAGGGGAAATTCTCTCAAGGCCTCGCGTTAAACCTTCGGCGGTTCTGCAATATAAATCCTCTGCGGATGTGGTTTCAAAGCCCAGTAAAAGCTTTGAACACGCGCAGTGGGATATCGGCGCCGGCAAGAGGGAGCCTTTTAATTTTGCCGAGTTCTTAAGAAGGTATGTTGCGGCTAACGCGCTGCTCTGGATAGGGGCGCTCGCCCTTGCTCTTTCCGGAATATTCCTCGCAAAATATTCGATAGAGCGCGGTTTGCTTACTCCCACAATGCGCGTATTGGGAGCGGCTTTTATGGCGGCCGCATTGTTTGCCGCAGGGGAATTTGTGCTGCGCAAATTTTCGAATAAAATGATGGCTGGGCTTCTTGTGGGCGCGGGAATAACCGTAGCATATGGGGACTTATGCGCGGCGGCGCAGCTTTATTCGATGATGCCGCTCTGGGTCGCGCTGTTCGGAATGGTAGTATTGTCGGTTTTAGCCTACGGATTTGCGGAGCGGTACGGAATAGGGATGTTTTATTTGGCTATAATGGGATTATTCATTGCGCCCGCTCTCACCGCAGGAGATAATCCGAGCACCTTGCTTTTGGTGTGCTACCTCTCAATCGCGACGGTTGCGTGCGCTTATGCCGCAGTGCGGCAAAATTGCGTTCCGGCTCTATTGTTTATCATAGTCGACAACATTTGCTGGATTCTTTTCTGGCATTTGTGCGCGCTCATAAATATTTCCCACGGGTTCGATATAAACAACTACTTATATATATTCGCATACATGCTGTTTTATTCATGGGTGGCGATATTGGCCAGAGCCAGAATAAAGTTCTCGAATTTTTACGCCAAGGCCTCGGAATTTTTCGATAAAACCTTTTTTGATGGCTCGATTTGCGCTGTGCTTTTGAAAACTTTTATCCGCGACGTAGCTCTAATATTTTCGGCATTCGTATTTCTATTTGATTTTTTGACGTTTTCAGTTATTCCGGACGAGTCCATCATCTTCTTCATTATATTTGCGTATTGCCTGCTATGGAGGATGCGCGGAAAATATTCGGCGGTTTTCACTGGGATATTCTGCGCGGCGGGCATGCCTTCTTGCTTGGAAAAATTTGATTATACGGCGGTTTGCCTCGTGTGCGCGATTTTGATTCCCATAGCAATTGGAATTTTCTTTTCGCAGAGGGATAAGGCGGTAAAACTCGGTTTGATATTGATGGTGTTGCTCTGGGTGTGCGCGATAAACAAAATTTTTATATTTTCTGGCGCCGAATTTGCTTATAAATTCTCCCTCGCCGCAGTTATCGTGGCTTCAGTTTCCGCCGGGTACGTCGGGCTTTTTAAAAAGGCTTTCCAATATGCATATTTGCGCGCGGCGTACATATTTGCAGGGGTGCTTTTGGTAATAGTAATTTCCTGCTTCTTTGAGTTCAAAGCCCACTACAATTTTCAGTTTTTTGTTTTCGCGTGCGCAGCGGTGGCGGCTGCGGCGATTGCTTCGTTCAGAAAAACTAAAGATTGGGCATTGCGCTTTGCTGCGGTGTCGATGCAAACATTTGTGTTTTTCTTGCTGTTAGTATTGTTTTTTGAAAAAAAATACCTGGATTCTTTCTATATCGGGGATGTTGCCATTATTTCCGAATTTATTGTCGCGGCGGCAATATCCATGGGATTGTTGGCGTATTTTGCAATAAATTCAAAAGGCTATTCAAATGTGTTCGGATTTTTCGGGATGATTTCTTCAATTTGCCTTGTTTTTGGATTCGCGTTTTGCCTGTCGCGTTTGATGCATTCCGGACAGGAAGGTCCTTTAACGATGGAGGTAGAAATGTCGGCTTTATCGCTTTCGTCTTTAATTTCAATTCCAATTTTTATCCTGTCAAAGCGCATAAGTTTTACGGGAATGGGTATAGGGGCGCATATGGCGGCATTTCTTGTGGGGCTGATAGCGTTTTATTGTACTGCCGACATATTTTCGGCAAGAATATCGGGTTGGATTATCGCAAATACTTTGACCGTTTCGATGATTGCGTTGGCGGCGGCTTACTTTATTCTGGCGCGGCTAGAGGTAAATGGAAATTTGAAAATGTTTTTCAATGCAGTTGCGCTCCTTATCGTTTTTTTGTGGGCTAATTTGCAGGTGAGATTTTATTTTCATCCGAATGTTCTCGGCGGAGCCATGGGGGAGGTCGAATTTTATTCTTATTCGGTCCTGTGGATGTTTATAGGATTGGCGTCGCTAGTTTGCGGAAGGCTTCGGAAGTCCGCATGCCTTGAATATGCGTCTCTTGCATTTGTTCTTGCAGCAGTTTTCAAGGTGTTTTTCTTTGATGCAGCGGAGCTTGGCGGACTTTTAAGGGTTGCGTCATTTGGACTATTAGGCGTCATTCTGTTCGGGATAGGGAGTTTTTACGCACGTTTTGTATTCAGACGCAATTAGGCTTTTTCGTAAAAGTTCAATTGTATAATAATCGCGCTTATCCGAATCATATGAAATGTGGAAGGGAAATACCTCAAATAAGTGGAACCGTTTGTAATGCGATATTCAATTCGTATAATATATTAAGGGCGTTAGAGGAAAGAAAAGTTGACGCAATGAAGCCCCCGCATACCCGCCTGCGGAAATACCTGCTGAAAGCCCTGCGTGGCAAAAGGGCTAGAAAGCTTTTTTAAGGAAGAAAATTCCTCAATCAAATATTTAATGGGAAAAGCAAGATGGCAAATTAATGAAAAGAAAGCCAAAATCCGCAGATTGCCGCGATGAACACAATTGGAATGCAATGCGCCGATAGAGCCTGATAAGA
>FR901609.1:0-8460 GCA_000438015.1 Coraliomargarita sp. CAG:312
GGCAATCGCGGCATTTTTTTGAAAAAACACTATAAAAACTACTCCACAACTCTGGGCGTTATATTTTTTTATGCCGGTTATTTGGAGTGTTTAATAACTGCTGTTGAGGGCGTGTGAAGGTGTTCGGATTTTATTTCTCTATACAGCGGATTGCATGGCGCGGTGTAGAACGGATTTTTACAAGCATTGGCAAACAATAATGCCTTGTATAAAAATTTCTTTTCGTGCCGTGGCTGCGGCATAAATATACACAAAAAAACCAACCGCGAATTTTACGGTTGGTTTAAATTAAAAACGGAGAGGATGAGATTCGAACTCACGGTAGGGGTTTAAATCCCTACACCGGTTTAGCAAACCAGCGCGATCGGCCACTCCGCCACCTCTCCAGTTTTTAATAGAAGTTTAAGACAATCATATTATGGCGCAATCGCAAGAAAAAAATCGTTTTGCATAAACTTTTGACGTAATTTTATTGTAAAAATAACGAAAATATTAGTAGATAAATGCGCAAGGATAATAATCGCATTTTTAACTCATTATAACGGAGGATTCAATTATGGCACAAGGTTCTGCCGGAAATGTAATTGCGGCTTTGGCTAGTTTCTTTATTCCCGGATTGGGGCAATTGGTTCAAGGAAGGCTTGTTGCGGCTGCGGTTTTTTTCATTACCGCCGTACTATTGTACGCGCTTGTTGTGACATGGCCCATTGCGCTTATAATCCATATATGGAGCATAGTAAACGCCGCTCTTTTTAAGTCGAAAGAATAATAGGGTCTGCTTAATGGCGGATATCGATGAAAAAACATCGCGCTTCGAATGCGGATCAGAAGGCTCACTAAACGAAGATTCCGGCGGCTGCGGAGCGCGCGGAGACTGCCATGGCGAAAGTTCCTGCGGGGAGTCCAGCGGATCGGGAGTTTGTGAAAATTCCTGCGCAAATGAGAGCGAAGAATCTAGCTTGGCTGTTGTTGCCGAAGGCGGCTGCGGCGCGTGCGAGAATGGTTGCCAACACAAGCCGGAATGTTTCGGCGAAAAGCGCGGCAGCGGAGTGCAGGGATTTTTGCGCTGGGGATGCGGCTGCTTTGTGGTATCCTTGTTTATGGTGCTGGTGTTTCTCTTGTTTGCCGGAAATGTTGTTGTCAGCGTGTCAAAAGACGCCGTATCGGCTGTTGGAGATTTGGGTTCTTGCGCTTTTGATTCTGCAAAAGGCGTGGCTGCTACCGTTGCGGAACGCCTAAGGGCGGATCCCAAAACAACAGTGTATGTCGACCTTAAACTTGTAGGCGCCGAGGGTGTGGACAAGCTCGTGTGCGCCGAGGTTCGCAGGGATGTCGGCAAGGTTGTAAAGTTTGAAGACTTTAAGTTTTTTTCTGCCCTGCTTAAGATACGCGCGGCTGCGGTATTCGAATATTATGTGCCTCTTGAAAAAATGCGCATAGGTTTGTCCATAAATCCCGGCGGTAAATTGGATGTTTGTGTTTTTTTCCCCGCTCCCCGCCTTAGCGTTCCCGTAAAATTTAACATAAACGAGTACGAGGTAAACAAGAGTTTTATTCCAAAGTTAAATGCGGCCGCAAACGAATATATGCGCGTCGATTTCCCGCGCATACTTGAGGAGTACGGGAATCAGGAGGATGTTGTTTCCCATGCCCGCGAAATCGCCCGCAAAAGGCTGGAACAGACCGTGCGCGGGGCAATTTTGCCTCTTATAGGCATATCCGGAAATTCGGGAGAGCGCGTAAGAATAGTTTTTGATTCCGCGGAGCTTGAAAAACCCGCGCAGATTACGCACGAAGTAAACGTCAAAGCGGGCAGCGAAGACTAGCATTTCTTTTCGGATGAAAAAAACTGTTGTCTTTTGCTTAATCTGCGTTTAATTTACACTTATTTTAATATGGATACTTTTGCGGGAGAGTAAATGCCTGCGAAAAAACTGCGTAATTAATTGTAATCGGATTGAAAGACGAAAAAACAGAGATTGCAAAATCCGGCGGCCTCGACCCTTCCGGCGAAGGCGCCCGGCGCGGGGTGTGCGCCGGCGGGAATATTTCGTATTCAGGCAATTGCGGGGGGGGCAAAGCCTCCGCCGGAGTTGATAGTTGCGCAAAAGTCCGGCGCTCTTGCATGGGAACTGCGCTAGCTATTGCCGGGATTTTTATTTCGCTTTTTTGCATGCTAAATTTTACATGCGGAATTTTTGAAATTCCAGACAACATTCCGGTAATCGGAAATTTGGACGAGGTTTTTTTTACTATGTTGTTTTTGGGATGCCTTTCGTATCTGGGGGTGGAGATACCATTCTTGGAAAAGCTAGTTCGTTCGCGAAAAATAAAAAAATAAAATTTTATACTTATGAGAAAATACGCTTCAATATTGACACTGTACTCCGCCATAGTTTCGGCGGCTTTTGCTTCCCAGCGCGATGTATCGCTTCTGGAGGACGGTTGGAAATTCCATTTCGGGGACGCTGCGGGCGCGGCCCAGCCTTCTTTTGACGACTCGGCTTGGGAGGACGTGCGCGTTCCGCACGATTGGGCAATCGGAAAGCCGTTTGATATGAATATAGACCGCCAGATGGTGCAGGTCCTCGCCGACGGGGAAAAGGCGCAGAATTTGCGCACTGGGCGCACGGGAGCCCTTCCATGCTTCGGGGTCGGCTGGTATCGGACTGAGCTTCAGATAGACGCCAATCAAGACGGCAAAAAAGTTTATGTTGAGTTTGACGGAGCTATGAGCCGTGCCCAAATTTACCTCAACGGCAAGTATATGGGAGAATGGCCATACGGATACGCGTCGTTTTGCATAGACGTCACTCCGGCGGTGAAATTCGGGCAGAGAAATGTTCTGGCGGTGCGGCTTAACAATCTTGAAAACTCGTCGCGTTGGTATTCTGGAGCGGGTCTTTTTAGAAATGTCAGGATGGTTTTAAAGAATCCTATACATGTGGACTATAACGGCACATTTGTTCAGACCCCGGAAATCGGCGAATCCGAAGCCGTGTGCACGGTCGGCGTAAGCCTGAACAACTTTGCAAAAGGAAATGAAACTGTTGAAGTCTCAACTGAAATTTTAGACGCGGAGGACAAGGTTGCCGGGAGCGCTAAAGACGAGTTGAAATTCGATGGCGAAAGCGCGTGCATAACCCAAAAGATAAAAGTAAAAAACCCCAAGCTGTGGGATTTGGAATCTCCTAATCTCTACCGCGCCGTTACGAAAATTTCCTGCGGCGGCAAAGTTTTGGACTCGTACACTACGCGCTTTGGGTTCCGCACGATTTCCTACCACCGCGACGACGGCTTCAAACTCAACGGCAGACGCGTCCAGTTTAAGGGCGTATGCATGCACCACGATTTGGGCCCCTTGGGAGCCGCGGTAAATGTTAGCGCCACAAAGCGCCAGATACGCATACTTCAGGAAATGGGATGCAACGCAATACGAACCTCGCATAATCCTCCGTCTCCCGAGCTTCTCAACCTCTGCGATGAAATGGGAATGCTTGTAATGGACGAGGCTTTCGACGAATGGAAGTTCGTAAAGTGCCTCAACGGATACAATACCCTATTTGACGAGTGGGCGGAGAAAGACCTTACGGCATTTGTAAAACGCGACCGAAACCATCCGTGCGTGGTTATGTGGAGCATAGGCAACGAAGTCCCCGAACAGCGCGGCGCTGAAGGCGCGCGCCGCGCGAAATGGCTCGCCGACATAGTCCGCTCTTTGGATGCGACACGTCCGGTCACATCCGGAATGAATTGGCACAGCGACGCAATCCGCGACGGTTTTGCCGACGCCCTCGATTTGCAGGGTTTTAACTACAAGCCGTTCGACTACAAAAAATATTACGACCAAAAACCGAACATGATTTTCTATGGAAGCGAAACCGCCTCGACCGTAAGTTCGCGCGGAGAATACATGTTCCCCGTCCGCGAGTGGAACAATCCCTGGTATCACAATACCCAAGTTTCCAGCTACGACATGGAGTGCGCGCCATGGTCGCAGCAGCCGGACAAAGAGTTTGCAGCCCAAGACGACAATCCATTTGTTCTGGGCGAATTTGTGTGGACGGGGTTCGACTATCTTGGAGAGCCTTTCCCCTACGACAAGGACAGCCACGCAAGGAGTTCGTATTTCGGAATAGTCGATTTAGGCGGCCTTAAGAAGGACAGGTTCTATCTCTATCAAAGCAGATGGAGCGACAAACAGAAGGTTCTGCATGTTCTGCCCCATTGGAATTGGGAGGACAGAATCGGGCAGAAAGTTCCCGTGTTCGTCTATACAAACTATCCCAAAGCCGAGCTTTTTGTAAACGGCAAAAGCATGGGCGTTAAGGCAAAATCAAAAGATAGCGTCTTTAGCCGCTATCGTTTAATGTGGAACGACGTTGTTTACCAGCCCGGAGAAATAAAGGTTGTAGCGTACGGCGCAGACGGAAAGCCGGCTGCGGAAAAAACTGTTAAAACCGCAGGCGAGCCCGCACAGATAAAGTTGATTCCAGAAAAGAAAAGAATCCTTTGCGACCGCAACGATTTGGCTTTTGTGGAGCTGCAAATATTGGATAAGGACGGCAACCTATGCCCACGAGCCAACACGATGGTTTTCGTGCGGGTGGAAGGGAACGGCAGGCTTCGCGCGCTTTGCAACGGGGACGCCTCGGACCTTGCTGCGTTTTCGTCAAACTATATGCGCGCATACAACGGAAAGCTAATGATAGTGGCGGACTCGCCATCCGGAGACTCGGGCAATTTCCGCATAACGGCGTCAACCGCGCAATTAAAGAGCGGTTCGGCGATAATCGAAGTCTACGGCAGGTGAGGTTGGGCTGTTCTTTGACTGCAATGGAGGGGGGGATCCCTCCATTTTTGCGTCAAACCCAAGCCGCAAGTATTTTTTATGCGCCTTTTGCGGAATTTTCCGGGCGGTTGTCGCGTCGTTTTTTTCCCGCGTGCGGCTCGGAAGACAAGAAGCTTTACGGCGCGGAAAAAATTTTTTTTGCGGATTTTAAGCTGGCTGCGCGCTGAAAAATTCCCGCTTTGAACGCAGGTAAGTTTGTGGATTTCCCAAAAAAAGGTTGCGTTTTCGGCAAATAGAAAAAAGAGTGTTCTTATGGAGGCTAAAGGGATTTTGTCAGTCGGGGATTCGGATGTTTCGGATATGCCGCGGCGCATGCGCACAAAAGTGCTTATGGTCGACGACCAGCCCATTATCGGGGAGGCCATAAGGCATATGCTCGCGGCGGAAGAGGATGTTGATTTCTTCTTTTGCGAAAAACCTACTGAAGCTTTGTCGATGGCGGCAAAGGTGAATCCAACAGTGATTCTTCAAGATTTAGTGATGCCGGATGTTGACGGGCTTACTCTGGTCAAGTTTTTCAGGGCAAATCCCGCCACGCGCGATGTTCCGCTCATAGTATTGTCCTCAAAAGAGGAACCCGACATAAAATATAAGGCGTTTGAGCTTGGCGCCAACGATTATATGGTGAAATTTCCCGACAAGCTTGAGGTCATAGCGCGCTTGCGCTACCACTCCAAGGCATATATAAATTTATGCGAGCGCAACGAGGCAATGGCTAGGCTGCAAAAAAGCCAGGCGGCCCTAAAAAACGAATTGGATGAGGCTGCGCGCTATGTGATGGGACTATTGCCCGGGCGCATGGATACTCCAGCGCTTTCAACAGACTGGATTTTTAAAAGCTCTACCGAGCTTGGCGGAGATTGCTTCGGATACGAATGGCTGGACGAAAAAAACTTCGCAATATATCTTTTGGATGTTTGCGGGCACGGAGTCGGGGCGGCGCTGCTTTCGGTTTCTGTGATGAATGTGCTTCGCTCCAAAAGCTTGGCTGGTGTCGATTTTAAAAACCCCGACGAAGTCCTTTCCGGGCTAAACAGCGCCTTCGACATGGACAAGCAAAACGGAATGTACTTCACATTTTGGTACGGAGTGTTCAACTCCCAAACGCGTGTTCTAGAATACGCCTCTGGCGGTCATCCTCCCGCCATTCTAATAGACTCATCCGGATTAAAAAAACTAAAGACCGGCGGGATGGTCATAGGAGGATTTCAAAATGCGACTTTCAAGAAAGCTAAAATAGATGTGCAAAAAGGCGCAAAGTTTTTTGTTTTTAGCGACGGAGTTTACGAAGTGGAGTACGCCGATGGTAAGGGTATGATGAGCTTTGACGACTTTGCCGAGGAACTTAAGTCTGATTCCGGTTGTCAACGTAAAGTGGAGCAGATGATGCGTTTTTCGCAATCTGCACAGAACAGGGAGCTTTTCGACGACGATTTCTCCCTTTGCGAAGTAATTTTCAGATAATCCGCCATGAAAAAATCCTATCCTGCAAAACTTGAAAATCTCGGCGCGATAGCCGCCGATATTGAAAGTTTCTGCGCCTCGAACGGTTTGGAAGACATGTGCTTTCAAATAAATCTTTGCGTTGAGGAGGTTTTTGCAAATTGCGTTGAGTACGGATATTCCAAGGATTCCTCAAAGAGCGTCGAAATAGAAATTGCCAAGCGGGAAAATTGTGTGGAGATATTCGTGAGGGATACAGCGCCGGCCTTTAATCCGTTGTCGGATGTTGCTCCGCCGGACTTGACTTCCAATATTGAAGACCGCAAAGTGGGCGGCCTCGGGGTTTTCTTCCTGCGCAAAAATATGGACAGACTGTCTTATAGGCGCGTTGGAGGAGTAAACGAACTTATGATGGTGAAGAATATACATCCGAAATGAACCTTTTAGACGTACAAAATCTGCGGATAAAATTTAGCACGCGGCGCGGCGAGACGGAGGCCGTCAAAGGAATTGATTTTCGCATCGGCGAGAATGAATCGGTAGCAATTGTCGGCGAAAGCGGTTCGGGTAAAACCGTGACCGCCATGAGTTTGACGCGCCTTCTTCCTCCGCCTCCGGTTTGCTCCGTAAGCGGAAAAATCCTGTTTGAGAAAGACGATGTGGCAGCTATGGACGAAACTTCGCTGCGCAAAATTCGAGGGCGCAAGATAGCCTACATATTTCAAGAGCCGTCAACTTCTTTGAATCCAGTTTTTACGGTCGGGTATCAAATATCCGAGGCGGTAAGGCTCCATTTCCCTGAAACCGAGGATGTGCGAAAGACGGTTGTCGAGGCTCTTGGGGAGGTCGGCATACGCAATCCGGAACTCAGGTACAAGTCGTATCCGCACGAGTTGTCGGGAGGAATGCAGCAGAGGGTTATGATTGCAATGGCATTGGCGTGCAAGCCAAAGCTTCTAGTCGCCGACGAGCCTACTACAGCTCTTGACGTCACTATCCAGAAACAAATAATCGACCTTTTAAAATTTGTGCGCACTAGCCGCGGGATGTCTTTGCTTCTTATAACGCACAACTTTGGAATAATAAGCGAGCTTTGCGAGCGCGTGCTTGTGATGTTCCGCGGAAAAATCGTAGAACAAGGGCGTTGCGCCGACGTTCTCAACAATCCGCAACATCCCTATACAAAGGCGCTAATAGGTTGCATACCGCGCCTTGGAATGACAAAAAAATTGGAGCCGATAGATTATGGAAAACTCGGTGAAATCTGAATCAAAGCGCGACTTTTCTTCCGCCGAGGAACTTTTGAGAGTCAGCAATCTTACGGTGTCGTATCCGATTGCCGGAGGGCTTTTCGGCGGCTCGAAAAAGCTTTTCAACGCCGTTGACGGTGTAAGCTTCTCAATCCGCCGCGGAGAAATTCTGGGGCTTGTTGGCGAGAGCGGTTCGGGCAAGACGACTACCGGAAGGGCGATAATAAAATTGGCCCCGATATCTGGCGGGAAGATCTTCTACCGCGGAGAAAATATTTCCGACTTGGATGAAAAACGCTTTCTTCCATACAGGAAGAAAATCCAGATGATTTTCCAGGATCCATTCAATTCGCTAAATCCCCGAATGGATATTTTCCGAATAATTTCAGAGCCGCTGGATATCCATTTCAAGAAGATGGCCCGCCAGAAAAAGCGCGACAGGGTGGCGGAGCTTTTGGAAACCGTTGGATTGAAAGCCGATTATATGGCGCGCTATCCGCACGAATTCTCCGGAGGCCAGCGCCAGCGCATAGGAATTGCCCGCGCCCTGGCGGTAGAGCCTGACTTTATAATTTGCGACGAACCTGTAAGCGCTCTCGATGTTTCCGTCCAGGCTCAGATAATAAATCTTCTCCAAAATTTGCGCGAAGAAATGAATTTGACTTTTCTTTTTGTCGCACACGATATCGCCGTGGTGGAATACCTGAGCGATAGAATAATGGTAATGACTGGCGGAAAAATAGTCGAGCAGGGAGATTCGCGGGAGGTATGCGCCCATCCAAAACATCCGTACACTCAAAAATTAATAGCTGCCGTGCCAAAGTTCTGACACGCCGGAGGAAATAGAGTTTTTACTTGTGTGTCGTTTCTTTGTGATATGGCGGATAAAATTATAGGGATTTTTAAGAGAGCTGC
>FR901609.1:8487-10467 GCA_000438015.1 Coraliomargarita sp. CAG:312
CGGCCGTTTCCGCCGCCGTTTTCCTTTGCGCCGCGTGCGTTTCTTGCGGCGGGCGCGAAACCCCGGCGCGCAAAGCCGCAGAGCGCGGGATACTGCTAATGGGAAACGCCGCGGATCCTGCGTCTTTGGATCCGGCGCTTTCTACTGGGCTTTCGGAGTTTAAAATATTGTCTGGGCTTTTCGAGGGGCTTGTCGGCGCAGATTCCCGCACGCTGCGCCCAATACCTGCGGTGGCGAAAACATGGAAAATCTCCGGGGACGGGAAAAAATACACTTTTTACTTGGATGAATCCGCAAAGTGGTCCGACGGCTCTCAGGTTGTTGCTGGAGATTTCGTCTTTGCATGGAGGAGGGTTGTAAATCCGAGGCTTGGCGCCGAGTACGCCTCGCTTATGTTCCCGATAAAAAACGCGCGCGCAATAAATTCCGGGGAGATATCCGACCTTTCCGCACTCGGCGTAAGAGCCGTGTCCGACCGTGTTTTGGAAGTTGAGCTTGAAGAACCAACACCGTATTTTCTTTCGCTGCTTTACCATAACGTATATTTTCCGGTATCGAAAAAAAATCTGGAGAAATTCAATGCCGCCCAAACTCGCGACTCTCTTTGGACCCGACCCAAAAATATGGTTTGCAACGGAGCTTTTACGCTCGATTACTGGAGCATAAACGAGAAGGTTTCGGTGCGTAAAAATCCCGCATACCGCGACGCAAAAAACATATTTTTAAACGGCGTGGATTATTTGCCAATATCTAATATCAATACAGAAGACCGAGCCTTCAGGGCTGGGCAGCTGCATATAACAGACTCAATCGCTCCGTCGAGAATCGACGCTGTAAAGCGAGGCTCTCCCGAGACCTTGCGCCGCGACGACTGGCTTGGAGTGTACTATTATATGTTTAATACCCGAAAGCCTCCGTTCGACGATGTGCGTGTGCGCCGGGCTTTTGCGATGTCTGTCGATAGGCGGCTGATAATAGACTCTTTTCTCAAGGCCGGGCAAAAGAGCGCGTACAGCTTTGTCCCGGATAACTGCGACGGCTATATTTTAGAAGAATCCCGCAAAATAAAGTTCGATGTCTCCGCAGCCAGGAAGCTTTTGGCCGAGGCTGGTTATCCTGGAGGCAAGGGATTCCCGCGGGTTAGGCTCACCTACAATACTTCAGAACAGCACAAGCCTATAGCCGAAGCCGTGCAGCAAATGTGGAAAAAAAATCTTGGCGTAGAGGTAGAGCTGTACAATCTTTCATGGCCTGCGTATCTTGCAGCAAGGCGGGAAGGCGACTTTGAAATAGCGCGCTCCAGCTGGGTGGGGGACTTTGCAGCGCCGGAGTCATTCCTGCAAAATTTTGAATCCGCAAGCGGCCTGAACCATACGGGATTTTCGGACGCGAGATACGACTCCCTTTTGCGCGCTGCGGCGCTCTCAAAGGAACGCTCCCAGAGGCTTGAAAACTTGGCGGACGCCGAGGCACTGATGCTTGAAAGCGCGCCAATCGTGCCGCTGTATTTCTATGCGCGAGTATATCGAATTTCTCCTATGGTTGAAAACTGGACTTCAAACCTTCTTGATTACCACGACTACAAAGGAGTGAGGCTGAATCCGGAAGCCGAAAAATAGACTTATGCTAAAATATTTCGCAAGCAGAATTTTAGAGGCTGTTCCCGTCTTTTTTATAATAGTGACGGCGGTGTTTTTTATGGTGCGGTTTGTCCCCGGAGGTCCTTTCGACAAAGAGCGCGCGGTTAGCGAGGAAACATTGGCGGCGCTTAATTCTTATTACGGCTTGGACAAGCCTCTCGTGGTCCAGTATTGCGGCTTTTGGAAAAATCTTGCCAACGGAGATTTGGGACCCTCTTTTAAATACGCAGGCTGGAGCGTAAACGAAATTTTGCGCGAAAAGGCTTTGGTTTCTTTGGAGCTTGGCGGTTGCGCGCTTGTTATTGCATTGGCGCTTGGATTGTTCGTCGGATTTGCGGCG
>FR901609.1:10478-18702 GCA_000438015.1 Coraliomargarita sp. CAG:312
GATGTGCGGCGGCGGCTTTCCCCCGAGGCAGGGTTGGAGCGGCGCTTTCGGGCATTTCATTGGTGGGAATATGCCTGCCGGCTTTTGTCCTGGGGCCGGTTTTGATTTTAATTTTTTGCCTGAGATTGAAATGTTTTAATGCAATGGGATGGTCCGATTTCCCGTCGGATATCGTTTTGCCGGCATTTACATTGGCTCTTTTCTACGCCGCTTGGATAGCCAGGCTTTCGCGGAGCAGGGCGGTTGAGGAGAAATCTCGCGGATATGTCAGAACTGCGGTTGCCAAAGGATGCGGAAAGGGCAGGGTTTACTTTGTTCACATACTGCGCAATGCCATTCAGCCTGTAATTTCGTACATGGGTCCTGCGGCGGCGGGTTTGCTTTCGGGCTCTTTTGTGGTTGAGACAATCTTTCAGATTCCGGGGCTTGGAAGGTTCTTTATATCGAGCGCTCTCGACAATGACTACACCATGATTATGGGCTGTGTTATGCTTTATTCCGTATTTATAATAGCCTTTAATCTGCTTTCCGATTTTCTGCTTGCGGCGGTCAATCCTAAAATAGCCAAGGAGATGAGGAAATGAGATCTGGTTGGGTATTTGAAGAATCTTCGTCGGATTCCGCGTTTGCGAGGGCTTGGAGAGCGTTGAAGTCAGACAGGCTCGCGCTTGCGTCGCTTGCGTTTGTAATAGCAACAGCAATCCTTTGTTTTGCCGCGGGGATTGTGGCTCCCTACGACTACCAGGTTCAAAATCTCTCAATCGGAGCCACTCCGCCTTCGCTAGACCACTGGTTCGGGACGGATATACACGGGCGGGATTTGCTAAGCAGAATGCTCTACGGAGGGAGGGTTTCGTTTGCCGTAGGGATATTGGCGACGGCAGTGGCTGTCGTCATAGGGACATCCTACGGAATGGTTTCTGGAATGTGCGGAGGGAAAACCGATGCGCTGATGATGAGGATTGTAGATATAATTTATTCTCTTCCGTTTACGATATTTGTGATACTTTTAATGATGGCTTTCGGGCGGAGCTTATGGCTAATATTCGTGGCAATAGGGGCGGTTGAATGGTTGACGATGGCTAGAATTGTCAGGGCTATGACGCTCGACATAAAGTCCAGGCAGTTTGTTGAAGCCGCGGTGGCTTTGGGCGAGAGCCGTTTGGGAATTATGCGCAGGCATATACTGCCGAACGTTTTTGGATCCGTTCTTGTATGCGCGGCGCTTACGGTGCCAAGCGTTATGCTTTTGGAGGCTTTTTTAAGCTTTTTGGGGCTAGGAGTGCAAGCTCCTTTGCCGTCGTGGGGAGGCCTTGTAAAAGACGGTGCGGAATATATGGAAGACGCCCCGTGGATGTTGGTTTTTCCGGCTTTGTTTTTTAGCGCCACTCTTTACGCCTTAAATAGAATAGGGGAAGCCGTATCGGAAAACTTGGGGGATAAATGAAAAAACTTGCCATAGTAGGCGCGGGAGCCGCGGGGGGTTTTTGCGCGGCGGCTCCGAAAAGCCGCGGGGGTTTTTTGCGCGGCGGCTCTGAAAAAAAGCCAGAACCTTGATGTAAGAATATACGAGGCTTCGGGAAAGCCCCTGCAAAAGCTTCTGCTTACCGGAGGCGGAAGGTGCAATTTTACAAATTTGAATGTCGATAAAAATATTCCGAGGGAGTTTTATCCGCGCGGGGCTTCCGCCATCAGAAAGTCGCTCTTGAGATTCGGCGCGAGGGCGGCTATAGAATTTTTTGAAAAGCTTGGCGTAAAAAGCAAGGTTGAGTCAGGGGGGAGGGTTTTCCCGGCATCCGACAAAGCGGAGGACGTGGCGGAGGCTCTGACGGCAGCCGCGCTGCGCAATGGCGCTGTTTTTGAATTGGGCTCGCGCGTGAAATCAATTTCTAAAGTCGGAGACAAATTTGAATTGGCTTGCGGGCGTTTTAATGGTGATGATTTTAGTAGTTCCGCCGATGCAGTTATGGTGTGCGTGGGCGGAAACTGGAACGGTTCTTTAAGAAAATCGCTCGAGGCGTTCGGGCATTCATTTGAGTCCGCTGCGCCTTCTCTGTTTTCGATGAAATTAGACGCTTCGGAAACTTCGGATTGGCGCGATTTATCTGGAATATCCGTTCCTTGCGCAAAGCTTTCTGCATGCCTAGCAAACGGAAAGTTTTCGGCCGAGGGCGCTCTTTTGCTTACTCATTTTGGAATTGGAGGCCCGTCTGTTTTAAAGCTGTCAAGTTTTGGGGCGCGCGCGTTTGCGGCGGAAAATTACGCTTTTGAACTGTCTATAAACTTTGCGCCAAACTTGCGCGCAGACATGGATGCCGCCTTTGCGGTTGCGCGTTTGGATTCGCCTAAAAAATCGGTTTTGAATATTCCCATGTTCAATATTCCAAAAGCGCTTTGGGCTTATCTCTGCGGAGTTTCTGGGATTGAGGAAAATTGTACGATGGCGAATTTCCCATTGTCAAAGCAAAAGGTTCTAATAGGGAACATTGTAAACTTTAAAGCCAAAGTTTCCGGCAAGTCTTCGCACAAGGAGGAATTTGTGACATGCGGTGGCTTGAAACTTGATCAAATAGATTTTTCTACTATGCAGAGCAGACTTGTTCCAAATCTTTATTTTGCGGGCGAATGCCTAGATATAGACGGAATAACTGGCGGTTTTAACTTGCAGGCGGCTTGGACTGGGGCAAAAGTGGCGGCAGAAAACATAGAAAAAACTCTGATTTTCTAAAATTTACATCGCAAGTTATTGCAGACCAAATAAATAAAAATTAAAAAAATACTTGCAAAATTTCAGATGAAATAAGATTATAACACCATAATAAAAATTTCCTCCCCCATCATATATATAAGCGCCCCTTGAGATGTTTTTCCTCCAAGGGGCGCACCTTTTTATCCGGCCGTTGGCAGTTTTCTTTTTTGTATAGCCAATCCGTATTATGTTTAAGATGTTCGGTCTGCTGGGAATGAAGGACAAAAGAATTTGGGCAACGCGAAAGATTGTTGAAAAAGATTTTTTTTATTAAGCGTATAATTGCACATGCAAAAACCGCCCTGCAAGAGCCGAAACCTTAGCATGTTGAAGCAGCGAAAAAAATCCAAGTTGGACAAATCCATCCAATCTATGCAACCGCAACCTATGCGCCAGGCAGTTTTACTCTAAAATATTAAGCGTATTTAAAACAAAAGCTTAGCCGCAAAAAAATTTGCAGATAGGAATTTTTAGGCGCAACACTAGTTTTTTCATAGTGCTTTTTCAAAAAAATGCCGCGATTGCCAGTAGGCGGAAGTTTTTAGGTTTTTTGTATACGCAAGCCTCCTTTTGAATGAGCTTCGTTTTTTTTCAAAATAGAGGATTAAAGCTGACTTCAGGCAAACCAAAGCGCGCATTTGATCATCCATCTTGCGGCAGGTCTTTTGCGTTATATTGCTACTCTATCAACATTATTGTTGCAAGCTAAAACTCTCTGCTCCGTCTTATCAAGCACTCTCGGCGCATTGTATCCCAATTGTATTCATCGCGGCAATCTACGGCTTTTGGCTTTCTTTTCATTTATTTGCCATCTTACTTTTCCCATTAAATATTTGATTGTGGAATTTTCTTCCTTAAAAAAGCTTTCTAGATCTTTTGCCTCACAGGGCTTTCAGCAGGTATTTCCGCAGGCGGGTATGCGGGCTTGCGGTTCAGTTTTACATCGCATGCGCCTTATTGCAATGTCCCACAAAGTAGCGGCACTGCATAATCAGTATTATGCAATATTGCGGTTATCTAAAAATGTTGGAAAGACTTTTTGTCTTGAAGAACGCGCAATATAGGCTGCATGATTATAGCTCGTAAATAGAGCTCTCGTCTGGTATTACAACGTCTATTCCAAACTCCGACAGGAATTCTTTAAACGGATGTGGATCTTCTGTGTTGTCGGCGAACAACCCGTAATGCATAGGCATGGCCGATGTCGCTCCCAGTTCAAGCACAAGCCTCGCGGCGTCGCGCCACGGCATGTTGCCAAGTTTCCCGTTTATGCAGACAATTGCAAGATTCGGTTTTCTGCCCGATACCGCCAATATTTCCTTGGCGAGAGTTGGCCGGTAGAGAGTGTCAGCAGAAATGTATATGTCGGATTTCCCAGTCGATATAAAAAAACCTATGGCGCACGGCTCTGAATGGTAGGCGCGCACAGCGGTTATTTTTAAGCCGCCGAGGGAAATTGTATCGTTTTCTTTTATCGTGGAGAAAGAAGATACATCAAATCCCAGATTTTCGTGGTGCCTGCAAACGCTTTTTACTCCGATTAGTTTGCAGTCGGGGCGCGCACGCAAAATCTCGGCTATTGTTACAGGATCATAGTGGTCCAAGTGGTCGTGGGAAAAAATCACGGTATCGGGATTGAGTTCGGAAGGGGAGATTGGCGGAGGGGTCATCCTGTAATGTTGGAGCTTTGCCAGATCGTCGCTCAAATACGGGTCTATCGCAATCTTCATTCCCTGGCTTTGTAAAAGAAAGCCCGCCTGAGACAACCATCTAAGCTTCATTTTTTTCTCCCTAGCGTCTTATTGCTCGCAATCCCTTTATGATGCTTGCGCGCGACAACTTTTCTACGACCACCTGCGGTCATTGGACCATTCTTTGTCCCATTCAGATGTGTCAGCCCAGGCTTCTGGAAAGTCGGAGTGGAGTTTTTGGGAAATCAAATCTTCGTTGAGCGACTCTATCCCAAGTCCGGGCGCGTTTGGAACATCTATATATCCGTTTTTTATAAGTGGTTTTGGCAATCCCATTACCAGGTCTTCCCACCATGGAACATCAACCGAATGAATTTCCAATGCTGTAAAATTGCGCGTCGCGGCCGCGACATGCACGGCTGCCATGCAGGCTATCGGGCTCTCTGCCATATGGATTGCCATTGCTGCATGGTGTTTTTCGGCCATATCGCCTATGAGTTTTGTCTCCAAAATTCCTCCCGCTGTAAGCACGTCGGGATGAATTACCGCAAGCGCGCCGGATTCGAGAAGGGGTTGGAATCCTTCGCGCAGATAAATATCTTCGCCAGTTGCAATAGGGGTTGTGGTGGAATTTGCTAGGCGAACGTATTGGTCGGTGTATTGCCACGGGACCGGGTCTTCCATCCAGGATAAATTGTATTTCTCAAGCCGCCTTGCCAGCTTTATGCAATCTTCAATAGGAACGTGTCCAACATGGTCTATGGCAAGTGGAACTTCATAGCCTATTTCCGCGCGCACGTCTTTTACGTAGTTTTCAAGAAAGTCCAAGCCCTTTTCCGTGATGTGGATTCCAGTAAACGGATGCGCGGTATTAAATAAATCGTAGGCTTCGCCGCGCATAGCCCGGGGGTCTATCGAACCGTGCGGCGTTGAGAAAACTGTTTTTTTGTATTCGCGCATTTTTTCGAGAAATCCGAGTGGAGCGCAAAGAGTTCCGGGAATGTCTGCAAGAAGTTCTATTCCCAAATCCATTTTTAGGAATGTATAGCCTAAGGCTATTCTTTCTTTGAGGGCTTTCCCCATATCTCTGCCTCCGCCTTCACTGTCGGTATCGCAATATACGCGTATTTTATCGCGGTATTTGCCGCCCAGCATCTGCCATACGGGGACGCCCCACGCTTTCCCCGCCAAATCCCATAGGGCGACTTCTATTCCGCAGACGCCTCCCGCTTGCCGCGAGTCACCGCCAAACTGTTTTATGCGGTTGAAAATCTTCTCCACATTGCATGGATTTTCTCCCAAAATTCGGCTTTTTAGCATTGCCGCGTATGTTCGGCTTGAGGCGTCGCGCACCTCGCCGTATCCCACTATACCTTGGTTTGTAAAGATTTTTATAAGCGTGCAGCGCTTTGGTGCTCCGTCTATGTCGGCAAAGCGCATATCGGTTATTTTTAAAGATGAAGGGTCTACTTTCATATTATTTTTGCGTTTTTTGTTCGGGCTTAAGGAATCAAAAATATCCGCCTTTTTGGGTTATGGACTCTATCGTTTCTCCCGAGTTTACCCATGAAAATATTTTCTTTTCGTTTTCTCGTATTTCCTCCGCGCGCACCAGCACGTCCCACGCGATGTCGCGCGGCACGCAGAGAACTCCGTCAATGTCCCCCATTATTATGTCTCCTGGTTTTATGGTCACGCTGCCGAGTTTTATGGGGATTTGGTAGTGGGTTATGAGGCATCTGCCAAGGCTTCCATTAGAAGTGCGGTAGCGGTAAAACAGGGGAAAGTTTTTTTCCAAAATTTGATGGGTGTCGCGTATTCCGCCGTCTATTGCCGCTGCCCTTACTTTCTTTGAGACGGCGGTAGCGGTCATTACGCCGCCCCAAAGCGTAGCTTCCTCGTCTTTGCTTGTGTCCCACACGACAAAGGCGTCTTCATGCATTTCGTCTAGCATTTTTGTCCTAAACGTCATTTCTCCCGTAATCTTTACGTTGGGGGAACTTTTTACCGTAAAGGCTATTCCTGCAACGGTGCGTTCGGGGCGCAGGGGAACGATATCGTGCGGCAGAGCCTGATTTAAGAGGCAGAATTCGCGCATCACGTCGTTTATTGCGCCGGTGTAAAGCTGTTCGTAGCGCGCAAGCAGCTCTTTTACAGGCACGGGAAATTCGGCTGATGAAATTCCCTCGCGCTCTGCTATGAGCTTTTCTAGGTGCATCATTTTTGCTTCTTTCTGAAGCATATTTTCATGTATTTCTTCCGACATATTTTTTTCCTTTAAGCGGTAAGTAGGTTTTGCAAAGTTGAAAATAATATTACCCCGGCAGCCTGAGTCCTCCGTCCACAACTAAATTCGCGCCGGTTATGTATCTTCCAGCATCCGAGCACAGCAGCAGCGCGGCGCCCGCGGCGTCTGAAGGCTCCGCGTAAGTGCGCGCCGGTATACAGTCTGTCACGCGCTTTGCGTATTCTGGATTTGAAAGGGCTTCCTCATTGCGGTCTGTTGCGAATACGCCAGGTGCTAGGTTGTTTACTGTTATTCCGTAAGCGGCGACTTGCCTTGCCACGTTGCGGACGAGGTTCTCCTGCGCCGATTTGCTGGCGGCATAAACCGCCATGTCCGGATGCGGCCTGAACTCTTGCACGCTTCCGATTGTCAGTATTCTTCCCCATCTTTGTTCCTTCATTAGAGGAAAGCATATTTGCATCAATGCAAGGGACGCGTTGAAATTTACCTGCATCTGCTTGAGCGCTTCGGCGGGAGATATTTCAAGCCATTTTGTCCTGTATTGAACTGAGGCGTTTAAAACGAGTATGTCCGGCAGGGGGCATTGCCGTTTTATTTGTTCGGCAATTTTTTCGGGGCTTTCTGCGTCGGATAGGTCGCCGGTTACCGAGAAGCTCGAAGGACTAAGCTTTTTCACCGCCGCCAATGCGCTTTCCAACGGCGCGCTTTGGGAAACGCCGTGAACTGCAACTTGCGCGCCGTATTCGGCGAGCCCCAAAGCTATAGCCCTGCCTATCCCGCGCGCGGATCCTGTGACTAAAGCGCGCCTTCCGCGAAGGTCGAATTTCTTGCCGAGGTTTATATCGTCGTCATATTTCATATTATTATAATTTCAGCGTAAAAGTTTAAATTTGTTCGCGGTCGCGCATAAAAAATATGTTGCGCGCAAAAAGTATTATAAGTCCGCCCGCCAGATAAAACGCCGATAGGGACGCTATGCCTGATGCCATGCCGAATTCGTCGCGCATCCATCCCAGAACCGACGGGGCTGTCGAGCCTATAATAAAAGCGAAACACAGCATAAGCCCGGATGCCGACGCCCTGTACCGAGGGGCAACTACGTCGAAAAGAGACGCGAACAGGTTTGAGTCGTAAACGCCCCTGAATATTCCGAATAAAAACATCGCAAAAAAGCACAGCGCCGCTGAGGATGTTTCCGACATCATATATATAAAAGGCGCTCCAAGCATAAGTCCGGCAATATTTGCCTCGAACCTGACTGTCTTTCTAGTCCGGGCCAATTTGTCTGTTATTCTTCCGCCCGCCATGACTCCCATAAACGCTCCGATGTAGTGCCATATGACAGCATTGAACGCAGCCTGCGCGCCGTCCATTCCGAATTTGTCTTGAAGGAAAGTGGGCATCCACGTTTTGAATCCGCAATCCACGTAAATCATCATTCCGAATCCGAGAGCCAGCATAACGGCGCTGGGTTTGCGGAATACCACAAAGAAAGCGTCCTTAAGCGACGCTTTCTGGGCAGAGGCTTCCGCCGCG
>FR901609.1:18713-34969 GCA_000438015.1 Coraliomargarita sp. CAG:312
GGGCAGAGGCTTCCGCCGCGCCACTATTTGCTGGCGGTGGAGTGTCGCGCATTGCAAACATAAGGAAAACAGCCCACGCGATTCCGATTCCCCCGAATAAGACAAAAGGAACCCTCCACCCGCTGAATTCTCCGATTGAAGGAATGTCTCCAAAATATCCCGAAACGCAGCTGCATATTACGATTCCGGCATATAAGGCTGTTTGGTGTATTGCAAGTGCTGTCGCGCGCGTGTCCTCGTGGAGCTGCCCAAGTAGCGAGCACGCCGCCGGATAGTAGAAAGCCTGTCCGGCTCCGTTCAGCAGACCGTAAAATATAAGCATGACTCCGATGCCGCTTGCCCATCCGGATATGAAAATTCCCGCGCAAAAAATGAGAAGCCCGAAGACAACCATCCACTTGCGCCGCAGAAAGTCGCTTGCGACTCCAGAGAGCGGCGCGCAAACGCCGTATGTTATAGTAAATACCGTTCCCACAAGGCCCATCTTGACCGAATCCACGTCGAAAGCCGATTGTATCTGGGGAAGAATGGCGTTATAAATTTGGCGCGTTCCTTGGTGCAGAAAAAAAGCAACCCATAGCAATAGCAATAAAAGCCATTTATAATTGTCCGGATTTTTTTTAGATCGCGCGTCGTTCATAAGAGTTTTCTACGGTTTACTATATTGCGGGCGATGGCAAGCGTTCAGAGGTTTGTTGTTTGTTAATCGTTAACTTTTTTTCGGTTTGCGCGCGGCTTCGATACCAAAAGTTTCCTATTCCAATTCGGCTGTACTATTGTTGCGGTCGGCGCGCGCGTAGAGGATTGTGGGGCGTTTAAGATTTCAAAAAGTTTTCTTACGGCAAGCCTTCCTACAAGTTCGTAGTTTTGGTCTATTGCCATCCATTCTCCTGATTCAGAGCGGCGCTCAAGCTGTACGATATCGGTGAAGCCGGAAATTTTCCCGGAAATTTCAGGTTTTTCCAGCCATTCGCTGGTAGTGTTGGATATCGAGAAGATTGCGTCCGGCTTGTGCTTGGAAACCCAGTCGAAAAAAGCTTTCGGGTTTTTGCGAGCTTTTGCGACTTCTAGGAACGGGGGAATCCTTGCGTTTTCGGGCAGCGCGAGCTGAGCGCGCAAAAAACCGCCTATAAATCTCCCTTCTACTACTTCGTCTATATGCTCGTCTATTACTAGGGCGGGGCGCTTGTAGCCGCTTCTTATTATGTTTGTCGTTGCGAAGTGGGCTATTAAAAATTTGTCTGCCGATATGAAATCGAAAACCGGGTTTCGCGTTCGTATGCCTGCAGACACAAACTTGAATTTGGTCCAGATGTTTGAAAAAAACGGCGGCAGCGTTGTGTCGTCGGCGTGTCCCACTATAATCCCTCCCCTTATTCCTCTGGAGTCGAGGATTGTCTCCAGCCTTTGGGCGTTCAGAGATTTTTCGTGCAGCCATATTTCGTACACGGCGTATCCTATCTCGGCCGATTCAGACCGAACTCCGTCGATATACTTTGAAAAAATCGGGTATTTTTTTGGCGCGTCTTTCGACTTGTTCGCGTTTATCAAAACGATTGTTTCCAGAAATTTTTTTTCGCCGCCGTTTTTTATTTGGGACATTACCGACGAAACTATCGGGTTGGGCTTGTAGCCGAGCTTGTTTGCGAGCGCGCGGATTTTGCGCCTTGTCTTTTCAGAAACTTTTGTGGAACCGGACAGCGCAAATGAAACGGCCGCTTTGGATATGCCAACGCGTTCGGCTATATCCTTAAGCCGAGCATGTCCGTGTCCTTGTCCGCGCGTTGGAGCCATTTTCTATTTTACATGCACATATGCAAACCTCTCCGCGCCGTTTTTATCCTTCCAAGAGAGCCTGTATTTGCCTTTAAATCCGCGGAATTTTACCGTGCCGTCGGCGCTGGCGTTTTGGGTGAGGACGGTTTTCCATTCTTTGTTTATTAGGTTGTTTAGCGCGTAATAAGCGGGTTTGGGATTCATTCCGCGCGTGAAAAGCCCGGACATGGAAGGTTCTCCGGGCGCGCCGCAGTCGTCGACGACGTTCCACCATGTTATTCCCATCATAGGCTTTATGCTAAACCACTTCCTATACAGGTTTCGCGCAATTATGGCCTGCATCATTCTTCCTTTCTCGGTAGTGTCGGGGGCTGTGATTGTTATTTCGCTGAGGTGTATAGGCTTTCCTACGTTTATTGCGTCCATCGTTTTTTGAACTTGTTGCGGAGTTTGAATTTCCTTGCCTTCCGCAATCGCAAGCGTCTGCTTGGGGTTAAACAAATGCATTTGCGAGCCCACTATGTCCACTTTGCACCCGCGGGATAAAAGATCTTTTATTTCGGATGTGTAGTCTCCGTCGCACTTGTAGTCGTTTATGTTCAACTTTACATTTTGGGGAAATGCGTTCTGGGCGGTTTTGAAAGCCAGGTAAGGATAGTCCCCCGGCATCATTCCGTACCAGCTTTTGCATATGCTGTCCCCTTTTACTATTAGTCCCTTTCCCCAATCTGTGGCGCTTTCATTGACAACGTCCCAGCTATCCACTTTGTCTCCGTAATAGGCGGCTATTTCGTTTATCCGCTTTTGGGTAAGGCGCTTCATCTCAGCCGCTAGATTTGGAAGGTAATTTCCCAAATCCTTTGCGGACATTTCTTTGTATTTTTTTGTGTATTTTTCGCCGTAGCATTTGTTGCCGTGCTTTGGAAACTCGGCAATCAGTGTCTTTAGCTTTTCCGCCTCTTCGCCTTTGGCGCAGCTTTTAAGCATCCAAGTGGGAGTGTGCCACGAGCGGCTTCCCCAGACAAGCGGATGCCCGTGCACTCTTATTCCCTGGCTTTTGCAGTAGTCTATGACAGGGTCGGGGGCGGGGCGGCGCCAATGCTCCTCCGTTTTAGGGGATTCCGAATTTTTCCAGTATTTTTCAGAATCCCAAAATTCGCCGGCAAACCTGGGCCTGCCTTGCTGCATTTCAAAGTGTTCCCAGTAAAACGCGACCGTCGCCGAGTTGAACAGGCTGCCGTAAAGCGAGCGGTACTTGGCGTTGAGGGATTCGTCTCCAAGTTGGTTGAAATTAAATATGTGCGCGCCGAATATAAAATCGTGGGAAATTTGCTCTATTTGTACCTGCGTTTTTTCATCGGCGCCGTCGAGCTTTACCGACGCGTCGGCTTTGCGGTTGGCTTCGATGTCGCGGTCTATTTGTTCCTGAACTTGGGGATTCCAAATCTCCCAGTATTTGTCGGACATTACATTGTTCTTGTCTTCCGCGGCGCTGCCGGGTATGAATGGTTCGGCGAAGGCCTTTGCCGCGATAGCTGAAACCGTTAAAAGTGCTTTTAATTTTGTTTTCATTTTTACTCCTCGTATTCCATTGATTTCTTTTTTGCTTATTAAATTAAAGCTTATACCAGGCAGTTTTTCAACGGCAATAAAATTGCAATATAGTTAACAGTTAACTATTGCCGGAAAATCCCAAGCGTCAGGATTTTTTCTGCTGGGGGTGGGCTATTTGCAGAAATCTTCGGTCAATAAAAACGTCGCCGGGGTTTGGGCGGTAAATGTAGCGTTTGCCGCGTATGGAATCAAGACAGTTTGCAGGGCTTTAAGGCGCGTGCTTCCCGAAGAAATGCAACCGCGTATTAGCGACAATATTCTGGGTTTTTGCCCGGAGCAGAAGGATACTGTCTCCCCCTTTTCAAGCCTCACGCGCGTTATCTTAAAAGAAGGATGTTCAAGAAGAGTCCTTGAAGGCTCGCCATTTTCGCGCAGCGGCGCCGGCTGGTCGGACAGGGTTGCGTTGATTGATTCCAGCGCCTCCTTTAGGTGGAGCTCGCGCTTGTTTCCTTTTAAGTCGACCCTGTCCCAATCGAAGATTCTGTATGTGGAAGGCGAATTTTCCTGGATTTCGAGAACCATGTTTCCTGCGCCGAGCGCATGCACTATGCCCGCGCGAATGAAGCAGAAATCTCCCGCATGTGAATCATGCGACGCCACAATATTATCGAAATCGGCGTTGGAAAGTTTTGAAATTATTTCGGATTTAGGTGTCTTTGTTTTTATGCCTGCATAGTAATGCGCCTTTAAGGCGCAGTTTATAAAATACCACGCCTCGTTTTTTTCCTTTCCTCCGAAGCGTTCAGCCGACAGCTTGTCGGGGTGGACTTGAAGCGACAATATTTGTTGGCAATCCAGAATTTTTACGATTACGGGAAATGGTTTTGAAGCGTCCCAATCGCATCCCATGATTTCCGCGGAATTGTGGCGCAATAGATCTCTGAGCGTCATTCCCTCGAATTCTCCGCCGTCAACGGCCGAAGATCCGTCGCGCATATCGTAAAGTTCCCTTGATTCGCCTATGCGGACGCCTATCGGCAGAATTCTGTCGAACTTTTCCTTGAGGGCTCTCCCTCCCCAAATACGCTCGTCATATCTGGGTATGAATTTTATTATTTCCACTTCGCTTTTAACTTTTGGCATGGCGAATATCCCATTGGGTATTCCGCGCGTCAATTTAGAAAAAAATAACTTTAAGGTATTATGTGTCAATTTATTTTGAGCCGCAAATCCGCTTTTTGGTTGCAAATGGCAATCGCAAAAATCAATATTTGTAAAAACATAATATTATGAACAAAACGGCGCTTATAACGGGAATAACCGGGCAGGATGGTTCGTATCTTGCGGAATTGTTGTTGGGAAAAAACTATACCGTCCACGGCATAATCCGCCGGTCCAGCTCATTCAATACGCAGAGGATAGACCATCTGTATTACGATAAAAAACTTTCTGGGAGGTTTTTTCTGCACTATGGAGACCTTACAGACTCGTCGAACTTGAACCGCATTCTGGATAAGACAACTCCCGATGAAATATACAATCTCGGCGCGCAAAGCCACGTTAAGGTAAGTTTTGACGTTCCGGAGTATACTGCCGATGTCGATGGAATTGCGACACTGCGCTTTTTGGACGCTATAAAAGAAGTCGGGCTTGTCAGCAAAACGCGATTCTACCAGGCATCCACATCCGAACTATTCGGAAAAGTACGCGAAACTCCGCAGCGCGAAACCACTCCGTTTTATCCGCGCAGCCCTTACGCGGTCGCCAAGCAGTACGCATACTGGATTGTCGTAAACTACCGCGAAGCCTACAATATCTTCGCCTGCAACGGAATACTTTTCAACCACGAGTCGGAAAGGCGCGGGGAGACCTTTGTGACAAGGAAAATTACACGCGCGGCAGGTAGAATAAAATTGGGCTTGCAAGATAAGCTTATTCTGGGAAATTTAGATTCCAAGCGCGATTGGGGCTACGCTCCGGAATATGTTGAGGGAATGTGGCGCATTTTGCAGGCCGATTCTCCCGACGAATATGTTCTGGCAACCGGGGAGACGCATACTGTAAGGGAGTTTACGGAGCTTGCGTTTGCGCGCCTGGGAATAGACATAGACTGGGAGGGCAAAGACGAATATGAGCGCGGCGTATGCAGAAAAACAGGGAAAGTTGTCGTTGAAGTTTCGCCCCAATACTATCGCCCGACGGAAGTAGATTTGCTTTTGGGAGACGCATCTAAAGCAAAATCAGTTCTCGGATGGGAACCCAAAACTACATTCAGAAAATTGGTTGAAATAATGACCGACGCCGACTTCAAACTTGCCGAGAAGGAGGCGCGCAAATGAAGAAAGGCGATAAAATCTTTGTAGCGGGGGCGCGCGGAATGGTTGGTTCGGCGATAGCCCGCGCCCTGGTGTCCAGCGGGTACGAAAATCTTCTTTTGCCCTCGCATGCTGATTTGGATTTAACGAGCGAGCTTCCAACTGAAAATTTTTTCCGCGAAAATAAGCCGGACGTAGCCGTCATAGCCGCGGCGAAAGTCGGCGGAATTTACGCCAACGCGACGTATCCGGCGGACTTCATCGAAATAAATTTGGCAATAGCCCTTAACACAATTCGCGCGGCTTACCGCTCCGGAGTAAAAAGGCTTCTGTTTTTGGGAAGTACTTGCATATATCCGCGCATGGCTCCCCAGCCTATCCCGGAATCCGCGCTTCTGACTGGGCCTTTGGAGGAAACCAACGAGGCTTACGCAATCGCAAAGATAGCCGGACTGAAACTCTGCCAATATTACAGAAAACAATACGGCGTATGCTATCATAGCGCGATGCCTACAAACTTATACGGCCCAGGCGACAACTATCACGAAAAAAATTCCCATGTTTTGCCTATTTTAATACGGCGCTTCCACGAGGCCGCCAAAAAAAATCTGCCTGAGGTTGAAATTTGGGGGACGGGAAAACCGCTTAGGGAATTTCTGCACGTTGACGATTTGGCTTCCGCATGCGTAATGCTTTTGGAGGCGGAGAATCCTCCGGATTTGGTTAATTTGGGAAGCGGCGAGGAGCTTTCCATAGGGGAATTGGCGGAGATTGTCGCCGAAACCGTAGGTTTTAAGGGGAGGATTGTCCACGACACCTCAAAGCCCGACGGAACTCCGCGCAAGCTCTGCGATACTTCGTATTTGCGTTCGACCGGATGGAAGCCAAAATACGGGATTCGTTCCGGAGTAAAAAATGCTTACGAGTGCTTTTTAAAAGAACTCGCCGAAAATAGAATCAGAATCTAGCTTAAAATATGCGGGAATAATTCGTTTGATTTTTCCCGCAAAAAAGATTGGAGCGTTCTGGCTATTCCTTTTTTAGCTTAACCGCGCTTTGGTAATGCGGCGGATTTCGTTTTTTCTTAATTTAACTGGAAAATATTTCCGTATCTCCAAGATGCGCAAGCTGTTTTAATTGCCGCCTCAGCGCCTATTTTCCGGCTGCGATTCGCAATAGAGCTGGGCATTGCCCCGGGGCGGCCTTAGGATAATTCCTCCGGCAATTGCAGTAAATGGGGCTACCAGCACCAAGCCGAAGGATCCGATTATTGTTTTAACCGCTTCGCTTGCGACATATGGGTTGTTTATAAAATCTGACGGAGGAATTCCTTGTGCGGCAAACATCATCATTAGGGTGAGGTAGCCTCCGGAATAGGCTAGAAGAAGCGTTGTAGCCATTGTACCCACGACGCTTCTGCCTATTGAGATTCCGGATTTAACCAGAGCCTTGCGCGGGATTTGAGGCGAATGTTTTGAAACTTCGTCCATTCCCGCCGCTATGTCCATGCTCAAATCCATTACAGCCCCGGAGGATGAAAGAAAAATTGCGCCTATATAAATATCAGATATGCTTATATCCTCGAATCCCGAATACAGCAAAGCTTGAGAATACGGCATTACCGCTCCGTTTATTTTGAAGATGTCCGTGAAATACCAAGCCATTATACAGCTGGCAAGCACTCCCAAAACTGTTCCCGCAAACGCCGTGGCGCCTTTTCTGTTTATTCCGGCCACTAGAAAGATTATAGCGGCCGAGAGTATGCAAACGCAAGCCAAACAAACTGGAATTGGATCGGCTCCCCTCAGACACATCGGGACCACTATCTTCCATACGACCGCGCAGCAAAACGCCACTGAAAGAACCGCCTTAAATCCGGTCATGCCGGCAAAAGCAACTAAAAGCAGGGCGAATAATCCGCATAGGAAAAGAGTCCATCCGGCGCGGTAGTGGTCCTGGGCGTTTATCGTATCTGTTGACGGATTGGCGTTTGACGGAATTGCGGCGAGAATTGTGTCTCCGGGGGCAAAAATTTTGTCCAATTCCATATTTGCGCGCAAAACGTTGCCGGCTTTAAATATCTCGCCCTTATGAGCGCCGGTTAAAATTTCAACTTCAAGTTTTTGGTCTCCCTGCTTTAGAAGCCCGACGGAAAAAATGTTGGCGTTGTCAACCGACACAACGCGCGCCTTTTCCTTAGTTCCATCGCGGTTTTGTTCTACGGGGTAGATGTCTAAGAAAAACGCCGCCAAAGTTAGAAATGCAAAGACTAACGCCATTATGGCGTCTTTTATAAAGGCGCGTTTTTCGGAATTTTTTTGCATCGGCTATTTTACCGCCTGCTTTAGCATTTTTGCGATGTCAGTATTGTCAATTGTTCCATTGAAGGCTTCGGATTGCGCGCCTGTTGCGGTGGTGCTTACTGGAAGCGCGGTATGGGCGGTTGATGTCCATCCGAGAGCGGCTTTGTTGTCCAAGCAATGGGTAAGGGCAATGGCAAATCCGTCGGCTTTGAATCCCTTTCGCGAAGACGCTTTTTCAAAGGCTTTGCGCAGAGCGTTTTCTTCGTCGCGGGTTAAAACCAACCTGTCGCTTTTGTCCCCCTCGAATTTTAGACCAAGGGTTTGAGTTATATAAGGCTTAAAGTCGTCAAAGGACAATTCGGGCTTTTTTGTCTTCATATCTTTTATCGTTTTTTCTATTTGCTCCCTCGAATTTTTCTGGTGTGAAAGCAGATTTATATACGATTTGTATCCCGTTCCGGCGAATCCGAGAGTAAGGCCGCCGGTTTCGTGGTCTCCGGTGACCACAATCAAGGTTTCTTCAGGATGTTTTTCTGCGAATTCGCAGGCTTTGCGCACACATTTGTCAAGATCTACAACTTCCTTCAAGACCGTAGCTGCGTCGTTGGCATGGCACATCCAGTCTATTTTCCCTCCTTCAACCATTATAAAGAATCCTTTTGGATGGTCTTCCATTAGTTCGATTGCCTTTTCCAGGAAGTCTTTTATGCGCAATCCGCCGTTGTCGTCTATGGCGTACGGCAGGGCTCCTTTTGAGGCGAATGCCATTGTTTTGCCGCTGTCTTCGTCAATTTCTTCAAATTCTTCGGAGTCGTTTAAAACAACCTTGTAGCCTGCGGCCTTTGCCAATTCGTAAACGTCCCCCTTGTACAGCTTCGATTTTTTGTCGTTTGCGTCTTGAACTCCCCCTCCTCCGAAGAAGTCGAAGTTTGATCGTAGCATGTCAAGAGCTATTTCATAGTAATTGCCTCTGCTTGCATTGTGCGCGTAGAATGCCGCCGGGGTCGCATGGTTTATGGTTACGCTGGTAATTATTCCTACTTTCTTGCCAGATTTTTTTGCGGCGTAGGCTATCGACTCCAGCTTGTTTCCCTTTGTGTCTATGCCTATTTTCCCGTTGTCGGTCTTGGTTCCGCATGCGATTGCAGTTCCGCTTGCCGCAGAGTCGGTTATAAAGGAGTCGTTTGAGCGGGTATAGGTAATTGCGTTGTTGGGAAATGCGTTTATGGCCAACCCTTCCTCTCCGTTTAGGCGCAAATATTCTTCTGTCATCATTCTTTGCGGGATTGACATGCCGTCGCCTATAAAGAGAAAGACGTATTTGACGGGCTTTAGTTCTTTTTGTCCGGCGGCAAATGCCGAACACGCAATTGATATGGAAGCGCAAAGCGCGAAAATTTTTAGCAGGACAATTTTCATGGTATTTAAAACTTTCACAAAGATAAGGCGGAAAAAAAAACCGTCAAATAATTTTGGAGCATTTTGGTTCCGGCTAAATTTGATAACTAGACGGTTATAGGCGTTTTTGCCCTATCCCTTTGCGGCAAGTAGGCTTAGTCGAAATGCAAGGCGGCTGAGGGCGGCGTTTGCGCATTGAGCGGCACGCGAGGCTTATAAATGCCGGCGCCGCAATACTCCCGGCGGGAGTCGAACCCGCATCGATGGTACCGGAAACCATAGCTTTATCCATTAAACTACGGGAGCTTTTTAACAACAGAGATTGCAAACGAAAAAGGGAGAATATGCAAGCTGAAAAAAACTGGAAAATTCCGAATTTTATGTTTTAGTATAACGCGAAACAGAATTTGAAAGGTGGGATATGTCTGCAAAAGTATTCGCAATAGCAAACCAGAAAGGCGGAGTCGGAAAAACTACAACCGCCGTTAATTTGTCCGCAGGTTTGGCGAGGCGAAAGTTGCGTACATTGCTGATAGACATGGACCAGCAGGCTAGCGCCACCAGCGCCCTAGGCTATGAAAAGACGCGCGGCGGAAGCCTGTACCAAGTTTTGCACGGCGAGGGAAGCGCGCGCGCAAAACTCATTCAAACTGAGAGAAAAAATCTTTGGCTGATACCTTCGGAAACCGATTTGTCCGCGATAGAAGTCGAGTTGTCCGGAAGTGAAAACTACCTCGTTAGATTGCGCGAGTGCATTGCCGAGATTAAAAATTCCGGCGAATTTGACGCTATAGTTATAGACGCCCCTCCGTCACTGGGGCTTCTTTCAATGAACTCTCTTGCGGCGGCAGACTACTTGATTGTAGCCTTGCAGTGCGAATATCTTGCAATGGAGGGTTTGGGGCAGATTATGAATGTTGTGGAACAGTTGCGCGAGGCTGGGGTGAGCGATACTCTCGAAATCGGGGGTATAGTAATGACTATGTACGATTCGCGCACGAATCTTTCCAAGCAGGTTTTGGGCGAAGTAAAAAATTATTTGCCCGGGCTCGTTTTCAATACTTTAATTCCGCGCACAGTGCGTTTGGCGGAGGCTCCAAGTTTTGGGAAAACCATTTTTGAGTACGCAAAGTGGAACGAGGGTTCTTTTGCCTACGACAGGCTAGCCAAAGAATTCGACAAGCGGTTTTCTTTGTCTAAAAAATAAAATATGGAGATTCGCAAATATATAATAAAACGCATATTCAAGCCTTCTGTGACAAGGCGGGCAAAGGCGATGCGGAAGGCTAAAAAGGAGCGTTCGAAGGCCGCTTTAGAGACCAGAAGCGGCGAGATTTCCGCGCTTCAAACGCGGCTTGGGTACGAGTTCAAAGACTTGTCTATACTAAACGAGGCATTAACCCACCCCGGGTCGGTCGGGATTTCGAAGAAGGTAAAATCAAACCAGCGCCTGGAATTTCTGGGAGACGCAATTTTGCAGTCCATAATAACCGATACGGTATTTAAAAAATTTGACGAATACGACGAAGGTTCGCTTACAAAAATAAGAATCGCCCTTACCCAGGGATGTTTCTTAAGCGCGCTTTCTGCCGATCTGACAATACCGCGGTATTTGCTGTTGCCAAAAGGCTCTGAACATTTGCGCGAAATGCCGTCCGCCGCAGAGGATGCGTTTGAGGCCGTTGTCGGGGCTATATATCTAGATTCGGATTTTGAGACCGCCCGCAAGACTGTTTTAAGCTGGTATAAGAGAAAGTTGGACGATATTCCGGATTTGATGCGGCAGCAAAATCCCAAAGGGGCGCTTCAGGAGGCCGCAGCTAAATGTTCGGAGAAAGTTGAATACGTTTTGCTTTCCCAAAGCGGCCCCGACCACCAAAAGGTCTTTGAGGTGGAAGTCCGCATTGGCGGAGTGGCGTTGGCGAGGGCATCCGCATCCTCAAAAAAATCGGCAGAGTCTAAGGCAGCGCGGGTTGCTTTAAAAGAGTACTCAAAGCAGGACCAGGCATCGAAAGATTCTATGCAAAATGATTCGGGGCCTGGGGCTTCGTCGGAAAATACTCCGGCTCAGGCAAGGAAACCCGCGGCAAAGAAAACTGCGGCAAAATCTGGAACAAAGATTGCTGCGCGTTCCAAGTAGAGCGGTTGCCGCATTGTTTCCAACGTTCATATAACGGGCTAAAAATTTTTTATGTTGAGGGCAAAGGCAGGGAAGTCTGATTTTTATCCGTATGTGGCGCAATCGGCGTGGGCTGCATTTTGCGCCCAATTTGCGGCAAGGAAGGCTGCGTCAAACAAAAAGCTTTTTGTTTTAGTGTTTGAATCGTTTTCTGATTGCGAAATTTTCCATCCGCGACTGAAATTTTTCCTTAAGTGGTGGGGGGTGGATTGCGCATGCCGCGTGCTTCCTCCGCTTGCCTTGGACTCCTGTTCCGACGCAAGCGCTTTTGATGCCGTTTGCGAACGCACCGGGACTTTAAACGCCATGGCGGAATCCTGCAAATCTCCCGCCGCGGAGTTTGTTTTGGCGACGCCCGATTCCATTTTTGCTCCCGCTCCCGCGCCCGGGACTGTCGGTAGAATGGAGCTGAAAAAAGGAGACAAAATAAGGCTGGAAGATTTCAGGGACAAGCTTTGTTCGTTTGGGTATTTCAACGAGGTCTTGTGCGAAAGCCCGGGACAATTTTCCGTCCGTGGCGGAGTCGTTGACGTATATCCCATAGCCGCGCGCGCTCCAGTCAGAATCGACTTCTTCGGGGATGAAATCGACGCGATGCGCACGTTTAATCCAGACACCCAGCTGGGCGACGACAGGATTTTGTCCGCGCGCATAGACGCCGTTCCTCCTCAGAGCCTTTCATCCGGAGAAAGGTGCGGATCGGAAAAATTTAGCGCGTTGGATTATCTGCCTAAAAGCGGTGTCCAATGGATGTTTTTTGAGCCTTCTTCTTTGGAGTCCAAATTCCAAGGAGAGTTTTTGTATTCTGAAGACTCAAATTTCGACAAGCCCGGTTTCCAGCGCGTATTTGACCGCCAGGGGAAATTCGGGGATTGTTTTTGCGCTGTGTCGGCGATAGATCTATCAGGAGAATCCTTTTCAAATGCGGTGCGCCGCGAGTTCGACTGCGAGGACATGTCGGCTTATTCTGGGGTTTCATTTGACGATGAAATAGGCGTTGAGCGCTTCAATTCGGAGTCGAAGACGCGTTCAAGTTTTCTTAGGAGGCTTGCCGATTGGAGCGCATCCGGAGCCGATGTTTTTATAGCCGCAGAATCGAAAGGCGACGAAGAGAACGCGCGCAGGATGTTTGCTGCAGAAAATATAAAATGTTCGTTTAAATTTATAAATGGAAATTTTGGGGACGGATTTATAATAAAGAAATTTCCGGCGGACTTTGTCCGGCCCCCGAAAATTGCAAAGAGCGCGCGCTCGGCGGTGTTCGCCAGTTGCCGCGAGGTGTTTGGCAGGCGCGCAAAGCCGTCTTTGGAGCCTAGGAGGCGCATGTTCTCGCACCGCGCGCAGGTTGACCAGCTGTTGGATTTCTCCGAACTCGGGGAAGGCGACTATGTTGTGCATTTTACCCACGGGATTTGCAGGTACCACGGGGTCGTAAAATTGGATTTGGACGGTTCGTCGCAGGAGGTTATGAAGCTTGAATTCGAGGATTCGGCAATGCTGTATTTGCCGCTCCACAAGGCGCATTTGCTCAGCCGGTATATAGGCTTGGACAAGCGCCATCCGAAACTGGCGCGCCTAGATTCCAAATCTTGGATAAAAGTGAAGGCCGCCGCGGAGCTCGCAACTTTAGACTACGCCGCGGAACTTCTTGAAATGCAGTCCAAAAGGGAAATCGCACAGGGGCACGCGTTCCCGCCTGACGGAGACTGGCAGCGCAGCTTTGACGACTCGTTCCCCTATGCGGAAACGCCCGACCAGCTTCGGGCAATAGAGGAGGTTAAGGCCGACATGCAAGCTTCCAGGCCAATGGAGCGCCTATTGTGCGCGGATGTGGGATTCGGTAAGACCGAAGTCGCAATGCGCGCGGCGTTCAAGGCAGCCATGGACGGAAAACAAACTGCGATATTATGTCCGACTACTATTCTCTGCCAACAGCATTTTAGAAATTTCCGCGAAAGGATGTCGGGGTATCCGATTGTAGTGGAAATGCTCTCGCGGTTTCGCACAAAATCGGAGGCGGAAAAAATAAAAAGGCAGCTTGCCGCCGGACAAATAGACATCATAATAGGGACCCACGCCCTTTTGGCTGCGGATGTAAACTTCAAGGATTTGGGATTGCTCGTTATAGACGAAGAACATAGGTTCGGGGTGAAGCACAAAGAGAAGATAAAGCGGATGCGCGAAGGCATAGACGTTCTTTCAATGAGCGCAACCCCCATACCCAGAACGCTGTATTTTGCTATGATGGGCGCCAGAGCCATCAGTTTGATGGAGACGCCTCCAAAGAACAGGTTCCCCGTCGAGACTTTTGTGAGGGAATATTCAGACGAAATAGTCCGCGAGGCCGTATTGCGCGAGACATCCCGCGGAGGCCAGGTTTTTTATCTGCATAACCGCGTAAAAACCATAGACTCTACCGCGGAGAAATTGCGCTCGATGTTCCCGAACCTTCGCATAGGAGTCGGGCACGGGCAGATGACGGAAAACGCGCTTGAGAAACTGATGGCCGATTTCGTCGATGGAAAGTATGATATTCTGGTATGTACTACAATTATTGAATCAGGGTTGGATATTCCAAACTGCAATACGATAATAATAGAGGGTGCAGACAAATTCGGTTTGGCCCAGCTTTACCAGTTGAGAGGAAGGGTTGGAAGGTTTACGCGCAGGGCCTACGCATGGCTTTTGCTGCACCGCCACGCAAATCTCGTCGAAAGCGCGCGAAAGCGCTTGGGCGCCATACGCCAATACAACAAGCCAGGCGCGGGGTTTAGGATTGCCACCCGCGACCTTCAGCTCCGCGGCTGCGGAAATCTTCTTGGCGCGAAGCAAAGCGGGCATATAGCCGGAGTGGGATTCGATTTATATTGCGCGCTTTTAAAGCGCAGTATCGCTCTTTTGCGCGGCGAAAAGAATTCAGGAATAGTTCGGGCGAACGTCAACTTGGACTTTGTAGCCATGGGAGACATCGAAAAATCCGTCGCGGACGTGTCTCAGGCCGAGAATTATTTCCAAGAGATAAAGCTGCGCGAAATAACAGCAAGGGAGTCGGATAAAATAAAGGCTCTCGTGCCGCGTGGCTACGTTCCGCAGACTCAGTTGAGGGTGGATATATACAGGAAGCTTGCGATGGCGGCTTCAGAGGACGAGGTGGATAAAATAAAGTTCGAAATTGAAGACAGATATGGAAAATGTCCGGTATATGTGGAGTATTTATTTATGCTTGCAAAAATACGCGTTTTGGCAGAGTCTTTGGGCTTTATAGGCGTGGAGACGCAGGGCGACAACCTTAAACTGCAAATTAGGGGCGGCGACCATATCGAGTATTTTAGGATAAACGGGCGTTTCCCGCGTTTAACTAGGCGCAAGGCGGTTGAAAAACTCGCCGAGATCGAAAATTTTCTAAAAACAGTGGTACCTTCAATAAGGAAAACATGAATTTAAAGAAACTATCGTTAACGGTCGCGATGGCGGCTGCAGGGTTGTGCGCTTTGGCGCAAGGATTGTTGCGCAGCGATGTAGGCAGGCAGTCTTTGGGCAACAACGGGATCATCGCAATAGTGGAAGACCGCGTAATAACCCGCGAGGAGGTTATGAGGGAGATAGAGCCATTTATTCCACAACTGCGCGCTTCGGCGCGTTCGGAGTTTGAGTTTAACAAGCGCGTAAACGACTATGTTAACGAAATTGTCCAGTCTATAATCGACCGCGAGCTTATAGTGAAAGAGTTTAAATCCAAGGGAATGAGCATTCCGGAGTCGTACCTTGAAACCCACTTCGACGACTATCTCAACCGGGAATTTAATGGAGACAGGGCCGAATTTTTAAAGTACATACAATCGCAGGGAAAGACGATTAAGACGTTTCGCGCCGAGCAGGAGAAAGACATAATAATAGGCTACATGCAAAATCAAAAGCGCCAGAGCGTCGCCGAAATCAGCCCGCAAAAAATAAAGGACTATTACGAAGCAAACAAGAGCAAGTGGTATTCTGCAGCTAGCGCGAAAATCCGCATGATTACCCTTAAGACTACGATGCACGCGACTTTTGAACAGAACAAAAAGCTGGCGGCCGACATTGAGTCGCGCTTGAAAAAAGGCGAAGATTTTGCGGCTTTGGCGCGCAAATACAGCAAGGACGACTCCTCTGCAAAAGGCGGGGATTGGGGATGGTACAAAAAGGGAGAGCTGAATCCGGCGTTGGACTCCAAGGTCTTCAACATGAAAATAGGCGAGGTGACCGAGCCGATTGAAATAGGCGAAATGATTTTTATCCTGAAAGTCGAAGACAAAAAGGCTGAGGGCGTGCAGAGTATCGATGATGTCCGCGAGCAAATCGAGTGGACGATAGTTGAACAGAACAACAAGCTGACTTACCAGAAATGGCTGGAGTCTCTGCGCAAAAAGGCGTTTATAAAATATTTTAAATAGGATTTTTCGCGCGTTGGGCTATGGATCTTGAAAACTTTAACAAGTGGCCGCATTTTGAAGCCGAGGACTTGGAGGCAGTTTCTGAAGTCTTAAAAAGCGGCAAAATAAACCGCTGGACGGGCGATAAAAATATTCTTTTTGAGGATGCTTTGGGCAGGGCTTCGGCAGCTAAATATGCAATAGCCGTTTCAAACGGAACATCCGCATTGGAGCTTGCTTTGGTAGGTTTGGGAATGCGCCCCGGAGACGAAGTTATAACAACTTGCAGAACTTTTATGGCTTCAGCGAGCTGTGTGGCTGT
>FR901609.1:35049-44936 GCA_000438015.1 Coraliomargarita sp. CAG:312
CACCGCCGAAACCATAGAGCCTCTTATCACCCCGAAAACTAAAGGGATAATAGCCGTGCACCTAATGGGATGGCCGTGCGACATGGATCCTATTATGGACTTGGCTAAAAGGCGCGGCTTATGGGTTGTAGAGGATTGCGCGCAGGCGCACGGAGCCGTATATAAAGGCAGGCCTGTAGGTTCTATCGGCGATGTTGGGGCATGGTCTTTCTGCCAGGATAAAATTATTACAACCGGCGGCGAGGGGGGCGCCGTAACCACAAACAACCGCGATGTATATTTGAAAATGTGGTCGTACAAAGACCACGGCAGGGATTACGATCTTGTCTTTAACAAAAAGCATCCCGAAGGCTTCAGATGGTACTTGGAATCGTTTGGAACCAACATGCGAATGACTGAGATGCAGGCGGTTTTAGGAATCCGCGGCTTTAAAAATTTGCCCGAATGGCACGCCCGCAGAACCGCCAACGCGAAAATTCTATCCGAAGCCATTTCCAAAATTCCATGCGCTCGCGTGCCGGTCCGGCCCGGTTCAATTGAGCACGCAAACTATAAGTTCTTTTTCTTTACCCGGCCTGAAGCCTTGAAGTCCGGCTGGAGCGCAGCGCGCGTGATTTCAGAAATTTGCGCGCGCAAAATTCCTGCGTTTAGCGGAACATGCTGGAATATTTCGCAGGAAAACTGCTTTAAAAAAGCTGGGCTTTCCAAGTCGGAAAGTGAGCTTCCAGTTGCGGCTTTGTTGCGCGACACTTCAGTCATGACGCTAATACATCCCACTCTAGGCGACTCAGAAATGGAGTTTGCGGCGGAACAAATTTGCGGTGTTCTTAAAGCGGCTTGCAGATGACGCCAAGCCGGGGTTTAAAGTTATTGACTCTTTTCCGCATTGTTTGATACGCTTCTCGACGGCGCGGGAAATTCTTAAAATATTTGTTTTGCGCGTTTGCGTTTTAATAAGCTAATTATGGAAAATTCCAATAAATATACTGTTGTTTGCATGAAGTGGGGGACAAAGTACGGCCCCGAATACGTTAACAGGCTCTATAATACGGCGAAGCGGAATCTTACTTTGCCTTTCAGATTTGTATGCTACACCGACGATTCTAAAAATTTTGAAAGCGGAATTGAAGCTCGGCCCCTGCCGGAAATGGAGATCCCCAACGACAACGAAAGGGGATGGCGCAAGCTGGCACTTTTCAGGAAAGATGTAGGGTTGGAAGGCAGAGTGTTATTTATGGATTTGGACACTGTTATCGTGGCAAATATAGACGACTACTTTACTGTCGACGGGGATTTTATTTTTATTCGCCATTGGAAACCGTCAAAAAAGCAAGGGGTTGGGCAGACTTCGGTTTATCGGTTTGAGGCCGGCGTTTTAGACTTTCTCTATGCAAATTTCATTGCTAATATGCCAAAATACCGCGCCCAATACAGGCATGAGCAGGCTTATGTAAGCGGAGAGCTTGGGAAACTAGGCAAATTAAATTTTTGGCCTTCTGAATGGATGCCAAGCTTTAAGTATAATTGCATGTATCCTTTCCCCCTCAATTTCTTTCTTGAACCGAAGCTTCCGCCAAAGGCTAAAATTATTGTGTTCCATGGCAATCCCACTCCCGACCAGGCTTTGTCGGGAAAAACAAAGGGGTTCTTAAAGGGCATTTTGCGTTATGTGCGCACGCCGAAATGGCTAATAGAGAAATGGCGCTAGAAAAGCGTGCGTTTTCTTGACGGGGATTTCGGAAGTTTTTGTCCGCCTGGCTTGCCGTCAAAAGCCTGCGCGATTGAACAATGCCAAGTCTGTTTTGCGCAGCGCAGAGCGTATCTTTTTGCGCCAGCAGTTTTTTCGGCCTGCGCTTGGGCGCGGATATTTTAGCAATTGTAGGCGCAGGGAGACGCTATTTTTTTTCTGGCAATATTATTACGGGCGGAGGTGCTATATAGGGATGGGTGCGAGTTCCGATTCCGGTGGTTATTTTCATAGAGCGGCCTAAAACAGATTGGCTTGGCAGAAAAAGCGAGGAGTCCCTTAAAAAGACCTCGAAGAACTTGCCTATTTCCACGGAGTGCAGGTTGCTTTTCATTAGTACGGAGATTTTTCGGGTTTTGTCCGAAGATTCCAATATTTTTTCCAAGGCGTTTCTGCCTTCAAAATAATATATGCCCATTGCGCCGTAGATTTTTCCCTCCGCGTTTTCCGCCGAATTAAATATTTCTACGAAAGACGCCAAAGCGGTTTCTTTGTTTGGATAGAACAAGAGGCTTGCCAGCGCGAGAGTCTGCTGCGATATTTCCCCATTGTCGCCGAGTTTTGCCCCGGTGACTAGATTTGTCGATTTTAAAATTTTTACGGCGTCTTTGGGCTGAAGAGACCTGCTTGTCTGCGATAGTGAAACCGAGTTTCTTGAAATCCTCATTTCCGGGCGGTTTTTAAACGACATTCCCCGCGGAGTTATTGCTACGCCTCCAGATCCTGCGGAAGTTGAAAATTGAGCTTCTGCTTTCAAGCACGCCGCAATTATGAGAATTGCGGCAAATGATTTTACGCCCGATTTCATGGCGGCATAATTGTTTAAAAAACGCGTTCAGGCAAGCATATTATAGGATGCAAATTTTTTGCGCGGCGGGCAAAGAGTTTTATCTGGGCCTGGCGCTGAATCATGCGGCAGAGCGCAATTTTGCGCGCTGGATTTTCTCCGAACTTGAATCCCCTAGCGGCGGAACAGACAAGTATTTTCCTCTATAGGAATCTAAACGTGTCTTTTTCGGCGCTATAGTGCGGAACTCCGTCTATTATAGTTTCGCGCAAACGCACGATGGCCGTCCGCCTTGGATGTACTTGCGTGTTTGAATTATGGGTGTGGAATACATACCAAATATTGCCGTCTTTATCGAAAAACACGTCTCCGTGCCCAGATCCGTTTACGCCGGATATTCTTCTGTCGATTATCGGATTGTCTGGCGATTTTTTCCATTCTCCAAGCGGAGTGTCTGCCACGGCGTACCCGACAGCGTAGCGGGGGTTGCGGTAGTCGTTTGCGGAGTAAAACATCACGTATTTGCCGTGCCGCTTTATAACGGTTGGGCCTTCGATGGTTGAAGTATTTTTTGTCTTTTCGACATTTTCCCAATCGGAGTCTGCCTTGATGCACAGCTTAGGGTTTTTTATTTCGCTAAAATTCTCGTCTATTTCGGCCGCGTATATGCGGTTGCCGTTTTTATCGTAAGAGAAATACACGTAAAGCTTGCCGCCGTCTTGAAGAACAATCGAGTCTATTTGTTTAGAGTCGGCGGGAATTTCTCCTATTTTATCCTGCGAGTACGGCCCTATGGGGGATTTTGACTTGGCGAACGCCATTCTGTAAGCGCTGTACCCAAGCCAGTAATTGTCTCCGCGCTTGAATATTTGCGGCGCGACAAATCTTTTGCCCACAAAGGAATTTTTTGTGTCCGGGGCAAGAATCTCGTTTCCTTCGGAGTCTTTGTCCGACCAATTTTTAAGGTCTTTTGAATGGTATATTTTAAAGGGCGCTTTGGCGTCTTCCAAGTCGTTCGTTCCGGTGAGATAATATGTTCCGGAATCGAGAAGTATTGTTGGGTCGGCTAGAAAGATTTCCGCCGTGCAATACGTAGACGCCGCGGCTGCCGCAATTGCGCAAAACAGTGTTTTCATTTTTTGATTGGGCGCGGTTATTCGATTATATTGTTTTCGATTATGGGATTGCTTGTGTACTCAAGCCTTACCGGATCCTTGCCGCAGTTCTTAAATAGGCAGTTCTTTACGGCGATTTTACCGTGGATATTTCCCTCGAAAGGAAGCCCTTTTTTGAATTTTGCGGATGCGAATACGGCGACTTCCCCGTTGCGCTTTGACGAGTTTATATTTTCAAAAACGCAGTCTGTTATGAGAATATCGTCCGAGGCCGCAGATTCTCCCCATGTATTTAAATCCGCCTCTATGAGAATAGCCATGGCGACTGTGTCTTTAAACGAGCAGTTCTTGACTACCGCGCCAGTAGTTTGTATTAGAAAACCGCGTGGCCGCACATAGCCGACTCTGCAGTTTTCTATGCGCACTTTTGGCCTGTATTCCTTTACAGACACAGCCATGTCCTTTGCAAGCCATTGGGGGAGTTCATCGCATGTCTTTACTATTATGCGTTTTTTGTCGGGAGAAACAGACACAGACTCAACCTTGGCAAAGTGCGTCGGACGCATGTAGTTTTCAGGGCACGGCAGCTCGAGAGTGTCGCCGGCCTTCGGTGCGCTTGAAATCGATATTCTTTGGTTGCGGTACTTCGCGTAGGACATCTCGAGCGTTTTATCTTTAATGCTTTCTATTTGCCAATACATTCCGTGTATGTTTGTGGCGTCGTCGCACATACCCTCAAATTCCGAGTTTATTATCTCGATGCTTCCCCGGCACGAATTAAAGTGGGTTGCATCCGCCGTAAGCGACATCCACAAGCCTTTTCTCGGCTTAACTTTAAATCCGTCCAGGGCGATATTCTCGGAAGAGCTGAAATGCGCGCCCATTCCCGCGCAATCGTAAATTCTGATGCCTTTAATAAGTATGTTCTTGGAATCTCCCACGGAGCATACTCCGCCGGCATATATCTGGTGGCGCAATACAATGGCGTCTCCTACATTTGGATATGGTCCCTTATATTTTATGCGCAGGGTGTCTTCATCGACTTTTTCGGCGGTGTTGTTTTCGCCAAGGCTGACGTTGAACAAGTTGGCGTCGTACCTCTTGTTTTTTGGATCGTACCGGATTATGGCTCGGGCTGCGAGGTCGCTGCCTATTTTGTGCGGAGCTACGGCTTTCATATACAAAGAGTCGCCGGCGACCGCCACAACTTCCCCGCCTGTAAACGGAAGGTTTGCTGTCTCCACGGAAAAATTTTTAAGCATGGCGTTTTTTACTTCCCAAAGGCTGAAGAGGCGCCCAACTCTATGGAGCCTGAACTTTGCGCCATTGCCGTCAAGAAGAATGTCGGATTTCTTTGCGAGCTTAAAATAGTCTCCCTTTCCGTCCATTCCGACGTCGTACACGCCTTTCTCGAACACGAACTTGGCGTTTTGTTCCGCGGCGTCAAACATTTTGCGGATGGCTTGGGTGTCGTCTTTCCCGTCGTTTGGAATGGCGCCGAAATCCCGCGCTTTTAGGACGTTTGTAAACATCGCATCGGGATCCGAAAAAACCGATATCTCCAATTCAGAAGCAGGCTTTTTGTCTCTGGAATAGCCTGCGGCTGTTCCGGCGGCGAAAATGGCGGCGGGCAAAAATGCCAATGCCGCCGGCAAAATAATGAATTTTCTTAAATTCATAACGGTTGAAAATGTTATTTATAACCTTTGGCTCGGCAAGCATTAAAGCCGGCAATGCGATTTTTTTAAAATTGTGTGGACAGGCTTGCGGGCTTGGAATAAAACAACGCTGATAAATTTTTACCAAATACGTTTTAATTTTTAAATAATAAGAAAATGGCAAAGCAAAAAATTCCCGCGGCGGCTATAAACAAAGACGACAAAGCTTTGGAAACCGCCTTGAGCATGGTAAACAAGCAATTCGGAGAAGGTTCGCTCATAAGGCTGGGCGAGGCTACCAAAATGCAGGTTGAAACAATCAGTACGGGGTCTGTCGCAATAGACTTGGCTCTTGGCGTCGGCGGTCTCCCGCGCGGAAGGATAGTTGAAATTTACGGGCCGGAATCTTCCGGCAAAACCACGCTTTGCCTTTCAATAATAGCAGAGGCGCAGCGCAACGGAGGCAATGCCGTTTTTATAGACGTTGAACATGCTCTCGACCCGCATTACGCTAAAGTTGTGGGTGTCGATCTGGCTAATTTGATGGTTGCCCAGCCTGAGTGCGGAGAAGACGCCCTTAACATAGCCGAAACCTTGATCCGTTCCGGGGCTATAGATGTGGTCGTGGTTGATTCCGTCGCCGCGCTCGTGTCGCGCCAGGAGCTCGACGGGCAGATGGGCGATACGACCGTAGGCTTGCAGGCCCGCATGATGAGCCAGGCAATGCGCAGGCTCACAGCGGCAATCAGCAAGTCTTCATGCCTCTGCATTTTCACAAACCAAATCCGCGAGAAAATCGGCGTAATGTTTGGAAATCCGGAAACCACTCCGGGGGGCCGGGCGCTTAAATTCTTCGCGTCTGTGCGCATAGATATACGCAGAATAGGTCAGATAAAAGACACATCGGGGAAAGTTATAGGAAACCGCACAAAGATAAAGGTTGTCAAAAACAAAGTGGCTCCGCCGTTTACGGAATGCGAGTTCGATATTATGTACAACGAAGGCATTTCCGTCACCGGCAGCCTGATTGATTTGGGAATAGAGCAGAAAATTTTAGAGAAAAAAGGCGCTTGGATTTCCTATAACGGAGAATTGATTGGCCAGGGCAGGGAAGCTGCCAAAGCCTATCTTATGCAGCACAAAGACGTTGCCGAAGCCATCCGCGAGGCCATTACGAACAATGTCACGGTGGTAGGCGGAACGGCAATAGGAGAGTCGGAAACTGTAGAATAGAAGACTTGCGGGAAGGTTCTTGAATTAAGGCGGCGCGGAGGATATACTTTCGCGCCGCTTTTGCTGTCGCATTTCAATGCGTTTTTTAGAATTTTTGCCGCCGTGGGGGAGCATGCAATCGCCAATTTGTTTTAGAAGTCTACATGCTATAGGCGCACTTGCTAATTAAAAAATAAGGGCAGCCCAAAGACTAGTGCGGCGGGATTTATTTTGGTTTAATTGCAGTGGAGCATGATGGCTTTTTTTTAAGCGGCGCTATTTCCCGAACATCGCCGAAATTATTCTCGCGCGCCCTTGGCGGGCTTTTTCATGGTCTCCTGTTCTTGAGGTCAAAACTACCGCCACAAACCTGTTTTCGGGGTCTACGCACACAGTTTGCCCAGTCCATCCAGAGTGGAGAATAGTTTTATCCGAGAGCCCATCCGGGCGGCTCCACGCAGACATGTCCCAACCGAAGCTGCGCCTTTGCCCGCCTTTGTCAAAACCGGGGGAGAATAACAAGTCGTAATATTCTTTGGGGAAGGTTTTTCTCTCCAATAGATCGTTTAGGAACAACATCAAATCTTCGACGGTTGAAAAGCAGCTTCCGTTGCCTATCGGGAACGGGCAATTAAAGCATACGGGGTCGTTGTGCTGTCCCGGGGGGCGGTTTGGGAACCAGTGCTCTACTTCGTCAGGACCATCCCCTGGTGGATTCCATTGGGTTCGTTTCATCCCAAGAGGTTCCCAAATGCGGCGCCTTGCAAAGGAATCCAAATCTTCGCCGGTGGCGTTGTTTATAATTTTTCCCAGCAGGATAAAATTTGCGCACGAATATTCAAATGCCGACAAACGCGGCCTCACAGGGCGCATGGCGAGGAGTTCCCTGTGGAACACCTTCATATCTTTTGAGTTGTATGGCTTGTTATTGTCAAACCCTCCCGCATGCATGGCCAAATCGCGCACGGTAATGTCGCAATCTTTGCCGAGCGCTGATTCCGGAAGGTATTTTACAAACCGGTCGTCAAGGCATATTTTTCCGTCGCATGCAAGCAAAGCGCAAAGAGACGCGGTAAAAGTCTTTCCCACAGAGGCTATATCGAATCTCGAATTTACAGTCATTTTTTTCTTTTCTGGATGAACGCGTTGGTTCCCGATCGCCGTAGGAGGGATTCCAGTGGCGGCAAAGACTGCTCCTTGAATTATTCCCGCATCGATTTGCCTTTGCGCCTCTGCTTTTGCGCGCTCGAGCCTTTCAGAATGCACAAGGGATTGTGTATTGGAATCTTTCTCCGCATGAAAGCATGTGGCTCCGGAGTTTCCGGCGCATAGCGCAAGCAGAATACATATCAATAAATTGCGCATGAAAATTGTTTCGGTTAAATGTTGCAGCTTTTTGTAGCCGGTTTATGACACTTACAAGATTGAAGCATGCGTGCCGTCCGCTCTTTAAGGGCAATATTCAATTGCAGTTGAATATGCGTATTTGAGAGAAAAAAAGCAAGATCATTCCATAATATTCCCCAGAGTTGCGGGAAATTAATATTCGGATTATTCGCCCTAGAATTCCGGACTGAGACAGGAGTTATTTTTTTGAATAAAACTTTCCGTAAGCGTCTTCCCAAATCTGGCGGTTTTCTTTTTTAGGGTAAAACACCTTAGGGCTCGCGCTTGCGGCAACCAAGGCTCTGCCTTGACTTAAATCGGATATGTCCCCGGAGGCTTTCATCTGCATAATTGCATTTCCGAACGCGGTGCTTTCTGTTGGGCCCGCGAAAACCGCCTTGTTTGTGGCGTCGGCGGTAAATTGGTTTAAAAAGTCGTCTTTGGAGCCTCCGCCCATGGTATTTATGGAATCGGGTTTTATGCCTGTTATAGATTCTATTGTCTTAAATACATATGCGTATTTTAAGGCAATGCTTTCTTGGATTGCGCGGAAAATTTGTCCTTGGCTTTGCGGAACGGGAATATTTCTGGCTGCGCAATACTTTGCAATTGCCTTCGGCATATTTTCCGGCATTACGAAATCCGGGGCGTCGGGATCTATAATTGTGCGCATGGGCTCCGATTTTGCGGCGGATGATTCCAAAGATTTGTAGTCCATGTCGCATCCCTCTGCTTTCCATATTTCTTTTGACTTCTGAACTAGCCACATGCCCGTGACATTCTTTAGAAATCTGATTGTGTTTTCCGCGCCGACTTCGTTTGTGAAATTTTCCTTGAACGCAGGCTCGCTTGCCATAGGCGCTTTCAGCTCCACTCCGGGCAGCGACCATGTCCCGCTGTTTATGTAGGCGGGATTCGCCGATTGCGACGGGGTCGCCGCGACTGCGGACGCAGTATCGTGGCTTGCAACGGCGACTACTTTTATGTCCCCTAATTCTTCTTTCAATTCCGCGCGGAGACAGCCTATTGCTTCTCCGCACTCCACAAATCCGTTCTTAAATATTTCCGCAGGCGCTCCAATTCTTTCCAAAATTTCAAAATCCCAGTCGCGCTTAAACGGATTGTAAAACTGCGTGGATGAGGCGTTGGTGCGCTCGTTGAATTTTTCGCCCGTCAGCATGTAGGCAAACAAGTCCGGCATCATTAAAAAACTCTTCGCCTTTTGTATATTTTCCCCGTTCAGGATTTCAGCCTCAATTTGGTATATAGTATTGAAAAACAGAAATTGTATTCCGGTCTTGCTATAAATATCCGGTTTGGGAATTTTGGCGAAAACCTTTTCCATCATTCCTGCGGTGCGTGCGTCTCGGTAAATGAAAGGTTTGTTGAGAAGATTGCCGCCAGAATCCAAAAGCCCGTAGTCGACAGCCCAAGAGTCTATTCCAACACTCTCTATCGCATTCCCAAATATTGCGCGCGCCTTTTTTATTCCACCGACAATTTCTCCAAAAATTGCGTCTGTATCCCAATGCAGGGAATTCCCGATTTTTATAGGCGCGCTTGCCCATCTGGAAACCTCCTCAAGCGAGATTTTTACTCCGTCGAAAGCTGCAGCCATAACTCTTCCGCTTCCGGCGCCCAAGTCGACCGCCAAAAATACCTTTTTGCCGTTGGTTTCTTTTGTCATAATATGTAAATTGGATTAAATTTCTTCGACGGTTGTCGCTTAATTCAGTGGGTTATGTTATATGGATTTGCCTTAAGAATTGTTGGAAATTTTGGTTTTCGTTTAGGCATTAGTCAAACATTAAAAATTTTTAGGGGTTTTCAGAGGATGGCGGAAGGTAAAATTTTTAATATAATTTACTTGCCAATTAGCGAAAAAAGTAGCTAAATACGCGACTTTCAACACCGCAAAAAATCTGATGGGATTCCGTCCCATTGCGACAATGCGCACTGGAAGGAGAGGGGGCGTAGCTCAG